>CAYJIJ010000009.1:0-49618 GCA_964370185.1 uncultured Oscillospiraceae bacterium | reverse complement strand
CCTGCCTTGCCATATAATCCGCCCCATATTGGCTGAGCCCCACTCCGTGCCCATACCCCTTTACGGTGAAAACTACATTCCCTCCCGACGCTCGCACCTCAAATGCGGAAGAGCGAAGGTCAAGTGCTTCTCGGATGTCAAGCCCTGAGAGCATCACACCACCCACATTAGCAAGCACAACATATCCACCCTCGGAGGTTTCCACTGGCAATATCCACTGATTGGCGTCATCACCGAAAACCACTTCCGGCCAAAGCGCCTGCATTTTTTCTTTCAGGTCGCTTTCGCTCATAGCCACTTCTGTTTCAAAATTTGGAGAGAGTAAATCTCCCTCACTTTCTACTGGGAGAAGATAATCAGCACTCCCCACCCATACATTTGCCGCATCCTCAGTAATTCCCGCAGAAGCAGCGTGATATGCCGCCACTATCGGCTGTGAATTATATGTGAGCACCTCATCTTTAACACTGTACACTGCATCACTTATTTTTCCCCAGTAAAGCTCATAGTCATCACCAAAAAAATCCCTTGCAGTGGCTTCGTCCATATAGCCTTTGCGCTTTATTGGGTCTGCGGAAAAATCCGCACCCTTTAGTGAAGGGTCGGGCTTTAATATATTATTATACCTTAGCCTGAGTGCATATGTGCGTGCCGCTACTGCCTGAGCTTTTAGGGCTTCACTGTGAAAGGAAGCAGGCATCTCTGCCGCTACCGCTCCCATTACATACTCTTCTATTTCCACTTTATCTACTACACCTGTGCTTAAATTAAGTATTTCGAAATAATCCGTATCGTACATCGGCGCAAGTATTTCGTTCACTTCTTCCTCCGCTTTTATTTCTGGGGCTGGCTTAGCGTCTTCAACCTCCTCCAACTGCTCTTCCTCATTTACGGCTCCCTCCACCTCTACATACTCTTGCACCGTCTCTTCCACTTCAGGGATTGGCACAGCCCATGGCGGTGATAGCACCTGTGAATTTCCCTCCACCGAAGCATCAGTAGATATATAACTGCCTTTAAACTCTACTATGCCAAGAGGTATTATTACAACTACAAGGGCAAAAACCGAAATAATAAGTATTGGCAATCTCATTTTACTCACTCCATCCGAAATCTTTTTTAAAAATTATATAATATTTTGAAAAAAGTACTTGTCGTAACGCATATATTGACTGTATAATATTAAATGGATGATTATTATTTTTTAAGTGACATAATGTGATTTATATAGACATATATTGTAATATGAAGGATTTGGTGTTTTGATAAAAAGAATTATATATATACTCCTTGCAGTCGCTGTGCTGTTTTCTTCTGGGCTTGTGTCGTTAGCTTCGGATAAGCCTGTTATGCTATCCGATACTGCAATATTAATGGACGCTGACACTGGGCAGATACTCTATGAAAAAAATATGCACAAGGTAAAAGAGCCTGCGAGTATAACTAAGATACCCACGGTTTATCTCTCGGTGGTACATGCTTCACCGGAAGATTTATACACAGTAGTCAGAGAAGATACCCAACTAATAGCTCGTGCCACCCATATAAGCTTACTTGTGGACGAAGTTGTTAGCATGGAAAACCTACAATACGCCGCAATGCTTATGTCGGCAAATGATGCATGTAATGCTATTGCAAATGCGGTAAGCGGTAGTTATGCAGAGTTTGCCGCACTAATGAACGAATTTGCTGAGTCCTCAGGTGCTTTAAATACGAATTTCTTAAATGCACATGGACTTCCCGAAGATGGACATGTCACCACTGCATACGACATGGCTATGATGACAAAAGCTGCAATAAGCAATAGCGATTTTGTTGAGATATTTTCCACAGTTACCTATACAATGCCAGAAACTAATCTGCAACCCGAGCGATATTTTGCAAATGGGGATGACTCAATGAAGCAAAACGACCCAAGATACTACTCCGATGTATTGGGTGGAAAACTTGGATGGACGGAAGAAGCAAGACATACCAAGGTAACAGTAGCTACAAGGGGTGGGCGTACACTCATTGCAGTGGTTATGGACGAAGCAAATGCCAATTCAAAATATATAGACACCGCCGCACTTTTTGATTACGGTTTTTCAAGTTTTTCTGAAAATATATTCACTGCCTCTATTTTCGAGCCCATTAGCTTGGAAGTAAAGGATGGAGTGAATGTGGTAGGTACAGCTGAGGCGTATTTAACACAGGGGGCTACATTTTTGCTCCACAATACAAACTCAATGGGAGATGTGACATACAGCCACAATCTGCCGGATTATATACCCTTTGAAGTGGTGGAGGAGCCCGATTACTCGGTGACAATCTCACTCCCCTCAAGCGGTGGCATGTACCCTGCCACAATCACATTGCCGCTAAAGGTGGAATTCACCCCCACGATAGTCACAGTGGTTGCGCTTCCCTTTAAAGAGCAGGCAGCATGGGTTGCTACCGAACTTTTAAAGGTAAGTGGCACAAGTCTTGCGATAATGTCCGCAGTCTTCTTTGCCTTTACAGTAGTGATGCTGCTCAGAAAATATTTCATCCTACTAAACCGATTTATTATGAGGAAAAGACATCAGGCAAGGCAGAGGGCGAGAGTGAAGGCGGAAGCACAGCGTCGACGAGATGTAGCAAGAAAAGCAAAGCTGCAAAAAGAGGCAATACTTAAAAATGCGAATAAAAAAAAGCGCCAATAATTTAGCCTTTCAAGCTACATTAAAACATGCTTTTAAGACATTCTTCCCACCTATCCACCACTATTATTACATCACGCTGTGATTACTATTTTATAATGATGCCAAACGGCGAAATGGAGCATTTTATGAACAAAAAATTATTGTTTATAGTAAATCCTGTTTCAGGTAAGTCGCATATTAAAAATGATTTGCTCGAAGTGGTTGATATATTTGTAAAAAAAGGGTATAGTGTTTCTCTCTATATCACACAGACAACGGGCGATGCTAAAATGCATTTACTGCAAAATCTTGACGGCTATGATTTGGTCGTATGCAGTGGAGGGGATGGCACACTCAACGAAGTTGTGTCCGCAATTATAAAGTCTAACAGCTCTGTGAAGATAGGATATATCCCCACCGGCACTACCAACGACTTTGCGTTGAGCATGGGGATAAGCAGGCATATACCCACCGCCGCTAAGGTGGTTGTGAATGGCAATCCGTTTGCCTGTGACATAGGTTATTTTAACGGAACGAATTTTCTATATGTGGCAGCATTTGGGCTTTTTACGAATGTGTCCTACACCACTTCACAAAATGTAAAGAACACCCTTGGTCAGCTCGCCTATTTTTTAGAGGGCATAAAGGCACTTTCCGAAATAAAGAGCTATTATTTAGATATTGAGTACAATGGTGTGAAAATCAGTGGCGATTTTATGTTTGGCATGATTACAAACAGCAACAGCATTGGTGGCTTTAAAAATATCTCCGCCGAAAAAATAAGTTTAAACGATGGGCTTTTCGAGGTGATAATGATAAAGAAACCTAATAGTTTTGCAGAGTTTAGAAAATTAATAATCGAGCTCCTCTCTTTCGAGGGCAATTCTAAATACATTCATCGTTTTTTAACTGACGGCTTAAATATATCCTGTAAAGAAAATTTCTCTTGGACACTTGACGGAGAGTTTGGCGGAAGCTATGATAATGTTACTATTAAAAATTTAAAAGAAGCTGTTACATTTATTGTTTAATAATTTTATAATTCTTACTTAATATGAATTAGGGAGTATACCTCCGCCGATGGCGGTGATATACTCCCTAAATTAATGCATTATTTCGTCTATATCATCTCAAAATATCCCATACAGAGAGCTACAATGAGCAGTGCGAAAGTCCACACCTCGAACCATTGCTTATTTCTTATGGACATAATTATGTTAACACTTCCCACAATGATGGTGGCGCCAACAGCCATAAGCCATGTAAAGAGTCCTTGTACAAAAATGAATTCCAAAGCAGTCAATGTTCCTACCACTAAAAAGGCGATTTGCAATGTGTTATTTTTTTTCATTTTATTTCTCCCTTTCGTTTAAAAATCCTCTGCGATACAGTAGTAGATATTTTCCCATGCTGGTATATAGTGGTTATGCCTTAAATAAATCTTATAGTTCGGGTTTAATTCGTCAATTAGTTTTGGTAATGTAAATAAGTCCTCATTTCGGTGATATGTCGCAACGCCAAGTGAGGGACTGCATTTTTTTATAACATTTTTACATCCTAAAATGGTGTGATACTCAGCACCCTCCACATCCATTTTTATATAGTTTAAGGTTTTATCATAGAGCAGATTGTCGACGCTATTTACCGCCACTTTTATCTTTCCCTCTTCTGAAAAGGCTGAATTTCTTCCCGATTTTTTGCTAAATGAGAGTTCTGCTTCTTCGCTGTATGAACCTATATTGTATAAAAAGCAGTTTTTTAGATGCTCGGTATTTTTGCTTAGTTTTAAATAATTCTTTGCGTCGGGCTCAAATGCATGTATTTCCCCTGCAGTTGGGCAGAGTGATAAGAGCTCGTTTATTGTATCGCCGTCATATGCGCCTAAATCAAGATATGTCATGCCCTTAGAAAGTGGCAGAAGCTCTGTGTAGTCCTCCACCCTTGTGCTGGAAATCGGTGCGAGGTAATCTATTTTGCCACTAATTTTAAAATTTATTATACCACTTAGCACATTCCTTGATTTTTTGTCTGCCAGCCTATCCCACAACCATAAGAAATCGCTTTGGTGTGAGATGAGATAGTCAAGAGTGAAAAGCCCCTCACCTATTACGGGGACATCCGGAGCATATAGCTCATGCTTTTTTGAAAGGGTGTATATCTTCTTTAAAAGCGTGCTCTCAAATGCGGCAAATGCCAGTAAAATTATAAAATTCTCATAAAGCTCTTCTATTTCTGAAAGGGTTTTTACTTTATACCCTAAAAAACTATGCCCTCGCACATATTCATCGCTTGCAAAAATTTCTGATATTTCTATGCCATAATTTTTGCAGACTTCCATTATTTTAATTGCGCCGTCGCCCATGCCATATATGACTATCGGCTTTTTACTTTCTTTTAAATAGCTCCATAAATCATGGCTTTCATTTAGAAAAGGTAACATATTAGTGCTCCGTTCTTCGCTGTGCCAACACACAATATTATTCATTTCCTGTAAGCCAGCTGTCTTCGCTTTCGTGTTTGGAAGGGCGCCCCATTAAATCATAGATAACTTTGTCCACAGGCTTGTCCTCATATAATGTGCGATAAACTTCGGTGATTATAGGCATCTCCACATCATGTCTGAGTGCAAGTTCATAGGCATTTTTTGTGTTTTTATACCCCTCGACAGTCATCCCGACTTCTTCGAGTGCCACTGCGGAAGATTTGCCCATGCCTATCAGTTTACCAAAGCGTCTGTTTCGTGAATGTAAGCTTGTGCAGGTAACTACCAAATCGCCAATGCCGGAAAGTCCTGCAAAGGTTAGAAGATTAGCACCGCATTTTTCGCCCAAGCGGGAAATTTCTGTTATCCCCCTTGTTATCAGAGCCGCCATGGTATTGTCTCCGAGTCCTAAGCCGTCGAGCGCACCCACCGCCAATGCAATGATATTCTTAAGTGCTCCCCCGAGCTCCACGCCCATAACATCACTGCTTGTATATATGCGAAGTGTAGAATTTGAAAGTGCATCCTGTACAAATTCTGCCGACTCTTTGCTTTTAGAAGCTGCCACGAGTGCTGTTGGAATATTTTTTGCAACTTCCTCAGCATGGGAGGGGCCCGAAAGTGCTACAAATATGTTTTTTAGCTCTTCCTCTGCAATTTGCGACATTGTCTTAAGGCTTACTTCCTCAAAACCTTTAGAAACACATACCACTATCGCTTTGGGGTTTATATACTCCGCCATCATAACGCATATTTCACGCACTACATGGGAGGGTACGGCTATTATGGCGATGTCGGCTGTTTTTAGCACTTCGAGATCACGAGTTATTTCGATTTCTTCTGGTATTTTTACGCCTGGAAGTAGTTTTTTACTTTCACGCTCAGCTTTTAAAAACTCTTCTTCCGTCTGAAATTTAGTCCACAATGTAGATTTATTGCCCGACTGCAACGCACTTATCGAAAGTGCTATCCCAAAGCCACCTGCTCCAAGTATTACGATATTAGCCATTATCAGTTTCACCTTTCTTTTTAGAGGAAGTTCCAAATCTATTTTCTGTCCCATTTAAAAGCCGCTTTATATTTGCACGATGCGAGTAGAGGATAAATGCACACAGCAAAACCGAGAAAAATATCTCGAAAATATATGTCCTATCATAATATCTAAGCACGAAAAAATTGAGTATTGGGAAGGTTGCCACTCCGAGCACTGACGCAAGGGAGACAATTCGTGTTAAAAATGCCATGGGGACATATATAATAAATAGTATTCCAAATACGAGTGGATTTAGTATAAGCACAATTCCAAAAGCTGTGAGTACACCTTTACCGCCTTTAAATCCAAAAAATATCGGATATAAATGCCCTATGAGTGCCGAAAATCCCACGATATACCCGACATCAAAGGTAGTAATCCCAAAATATTTAAATAAAGCACGTGATATTGCCACACAAATTAAGCCTTTAAAAAAATCACCGAGAGTGGTGAGGACTGCGGCAGTTTTTCCATATGTGCGAAGCATATTTGTCATGCCTGCATTGCCACTACCAAATTTGCGGACATCCTCTTTGCCAAGTAATTTACAGACAATCAGCGCAAAGTTTAAACTGCCCATCAAATATGCAAATACACAAACTCCCAATAGTGGAAGTGCTGTATTTGAATTTATTATTTCCGATATTATCATATACTACCTCTTTTTATAATATTCAATAAATATGTACCCATAAGTGTAAGCTTTTATCTGCGAAGCTCTACAAAAAATCTCTCCATGAGTGAAAGTGCTTCTTCCGCCATAACTCCCGAGGTTATATCAACTCGGTGGGCGAAATTCATCGCAAACAGATTGCATACACTTCCAGCACATCCTGTTTTTTCTTCTTTAGCGCCGTAGACTACCCTGGCTATTCGGCTGTTTATTATTGCTCCACTGCACATTGAGCAGGGCTCAACTGTCACATAAATTGTGCATCCGCTCAGCCGCCAATCGTCTAAGTTTTTTGACGCTTCGCCAATGGCATTTATTTCTGCGTGTTTGAGTGGATTTTTCTCATTTTCTCTTGTATTGTATCCCCTGCCAATTATTATGCCATCCTTTACCACTACTGCGCCTATTGGTACTTCGCCTATTGCAAAGGCTTTTTCAGCTTGCTTTAACGCCTCTGCCATGAAAACATTATCTATTTTCAAAAAAACTCCTCCTACCATTGCACGGTAACATACTGCAAAGCTATCGCCGTAATAAGCAAAATTACACTGATCATTGCAAGTGTTGAAAAATAGATAAATATTTTTTGACGTGTGGCTATATAGGATTTCACAGGCCTGAGATTAAAAATATTAGGATTATTTTTTGCAAGGTATATAACCGATAAAATTCCTAAAATAATATATACTGCGTTTTTTGCAAGTGTAATTAGGTCTATATTTTCAGGTGAGGCATTCGAAATGATAAATGTAAAGAGTATCACTAACGCATTATTTACAAAATGTATTATCACACCACTCCAAACCGACCCCGTCATAACAACGCAAATCGCCATAATTATGCCTACAAGAAATGTTGTGGGTATTTGCGAAATATTAGCATGTGCAAGTGCAAATATAATCGAGGACAATAAAATTGCATAACCATCGCCAAACCTGCGAAGCGACTGCAACAACACCCCTCTAAACGCCCATTCTTCGACAAGTGAAGGAAGTAAAACAACATTTAAAATGTATATTATATATGAAAAAGCACTTCCAGATGGTGCGGATGTGGGGGCAAATATATATATCCCAAAATTTGAAAAAGCCACCGAAAGGGCATTTGAAGTAAATGCGCCCATTGCCGAAAGTGAAAGTGCTATAAATATACAAGGAATGAGTATATTTAGTTTTGGAATTTCGGTGGGTATTGCTGTATTATGTGGTATTTTTACTAATTTCATATATATGAAAAACGGTATAAATATAGAAAGACAGAATGTAATGGAGGAAGCAAGCTCTATCATAATATAAGCCACTGCAATATTATCTCCCACCGAGCCTACCAAGCCAAATAGTGAAAACAACAAATGTGAAAGTGGTTCTGCAAGCATCGACCTTATCATAAACATCATTATTATGCTAAAACCTGCTGCATTTGAAAATAGACGGATATTCTCTGCTTCTATTACAAATGGATTTCTTGGAGCAAATCCATAGCTGTGTATATATCTGTGCTCATTTGGGTTATAGTCCCTTAAGTCCGCTTTTTTATCATTTAGGTCCCTGTACAAAAGTCCACCTCCTTAAAATTAAGCTATTAGCCTTGCCGTTAGCTTAACAATGTCTACAACTTAAGCTGTAGAATGTTTTTTTGTATATCTTTCTTAAGTTGTTGACATTGGTTAGCTTAATAAATTTTCATGTATTTAATATGGTAAATGAGACCAAAATTTATTATTTCACTCATGTTTATAAATCTATTCGAGATAACCTAAACTATGCTCGTATATTTTATGCTTATTCTTATTTATGATATTTCCCACCCGAAGAAATTGATAGGGCACGATATATTTGCTCGAGTAGCATAACCCTAAAAAGCTGATGGGGAAATGTCATTTTAGACACTGATAATTTTAAATCTGCAAGCGCTTTAACTTCATCGCTAAGTCCATGTGAGCCACCTATTATGAAGGCTACACTACTTTTCCCAGAGGTGGTATACTCGGTAATTTTAGAGGATAATTCGGTGGAAGAAAGCTGTTTTCCCTCTATACAAAGTGCTATTTTCACCACCGATTTGGGGATTTTCGAAATTATTCTCCTGCCCTCATCTAAAAGGACTGCATCTATCTGTGACTTTGATGGGTTTTCTGTTATGCGCTGTTCGTCTATTTCTATAACTGTTAGTTTGCAGTATGCATTTAATCGCTTTATGTATTCATTTGCCGCCTCGGTGAGAAAGCTTTCTTTGAGTTTTCCAACTGTTATCAGATATATATTAAGCATAAGAAAACTCCATTCCACCGCTCAGTGTCGGCATAAAATAATAAAAATTCTGTTTCTGCCATGCACATTGCCCCTAATTAGAATATAACTGAAGCTGAGGGGAAGTCCGCAGGTGCAATATGTAAGTTTAAATCTATGCCGTCCCTCATGCCATTTTCACTAAGTGCAGAGAGTGTGGTATCTCTTGCAAGTGTGGGGGTGTTGTTTTCACGGCTTAGATGTGCAAGCACTATTCTTGTGGTTTTATTTCTCACAAGCTCGGCACAGAGCATAGCGCAATCTTTATTTGAAAGGTGCCCCTCTTTACCGCTTATTCGCTGTTTTAGCATATATGGGTATGATGAAACTTTTAGCATATCAATGTCGTAATTAGATTCTATTACCACAGCGTCCGCTTTAAGCATATTGCTTTTCACTTCCTCCGTCACATAGCCTAAATCCGTTGAAACTGCAAAAACTTTATTATCCGAGGTTTCTATTTTATATCCACAACCATCGGCGCAGTCATGCGGTATGGAAAAAGGTGTGACCTGCATTGAGGCAATTTCGGTGGGCTTATCAATCGGTATCAGCTTTGCGTCCACTGGTAGGGAAAGATTGTTTAGTAGATACTGAAGTGTCATATCAGTTCCATACACAGGGATTTTAAGCTTTTTTAAAAGTATTGGAAGCCCCTTGATATGGTCGGAATGTTCATGTGTTATAACCATGCCCTTAACACATGAGCAGTCTATATTATTTTCAGCGAGTGCCTGCAAAATTCTTTTACACGATACCCCTGCATCAATCAGTAAACCACTGCCTTTAGCTGTTAAAAAACCGCTATTGCCGGTACTGGAGCTGTATAAAGAGATGTATTTTGCCATTAGATGTCCTTCCAAAAAAACAAGCCGTGATTTAGAGCCGATAAGAAAGCTTTTTTAAAAACTCCGCATACGGGCAAACTATAATAACCACAGCTTGGTATTTTATATTTTTTTATAATAGCTACCCAATACTCAAAGCGGCAGATATTTTTTTGTATAGCTCTCCCCCGCTTGTAAGCGCACAAACTATACTGAGAGAATTTAAAAGTTATTGCCATTTATCTTAGGCATTTTTACTCACGGGATCGGGCAGAATAATTTTCTTTATGTCTGCTCCGAGTGCTGTGAGCTTTTCTATGAGGTTATCGTAGCCACGCTCAATGTGATGTATGTCTTCAATATATGTTTCGCCTTCTGCTGAAAGTGCCGCAATTAGAAGTGCCGCTCCTGCTCTTAAATCAGTAGCTTTAACAGGTGCGCCCATGAGCTCACGAACTCCCTGAATTACAGCTGTTTTGCCGTCCACCTGCACATCTGCACCCATTCTCTTTAGCTCGTCCACAAATCTAAATCTATTGTCCCACACGCCCTCGGTAACAATACTTGCACCCTCTGCTTTTGTGAGCATTGCCACCATTTGAGGTTGCATATCTGTTGGGAAGCCTGGGTGGGGCATTGTCTTAATGTTTATATGCTTTAGAGGGCCACTGCGTGAAACCCTTATAGAATCATCAAATTCCTCAACACTAACTCCGGCGGCACGCATTTTGTCACTAATCGACTCAAGGTGCTTTGGAATAACATTCTTAATTAGTAAATCGCCACCCGTTGCCGCTGCAAGTGCCATATATGTGCCACTCTCAATTTGGTCGGGTATTATGGAGTATGTTGTGCCACGGAGCATGTCCACCCCATGGATTTTTATTACATCGGTACCAGCGCCTCTAATGTCGGCACCCATTGAGTTTAAAAAGTTTGCAAGATCAACTATATGTGGCTCTTTAGCCACATTTTCTAAAATGGTTATGCCCTTGCCTTTTACCGCCGCCATCATAACATTCACAGTAGCCCCTACCGACACCACATCAAAGTGGATATGTGAAGCTGTGAGTGTTTCTGAGGAAGCTTTTATTATACCGCTGTCTATTACAACCTTTGCACCAAGCTCCTCGAAGCCTTTGATATGCTGATCAATTGGACGCACGCCAAAATGGCAACCTCCCGGCATAGACACTTCGCAGTATCCACATCTGCCAAGCAGTGCACCTATAAAATAGTAGGAAGCTCTTAAATGCCTTGCAAGCTCATAAGAAACAGAGGGGTTTGTAATATTTGTGGTATCTATTTCAACTGTGGTTTCGTCTATAAGATTAACTTTAGCGCCCATTTCCCTGAGTATGGTAAAAAGATAGCCCACATCGCTTATGCCTGGGACATTCTCTATAATACATTTCCCACCCGCTAAAACGGTTGCAGGAATAATTGCAACTACGGCATTTTTAGCTCCGCTTATTGTCACTTCACCGTTTAAGGGATTTCCGCCTTTTATTAAAAACTTTTCCAAGATAATTAGTCTCCTTATATGTTCATCTACGATTTCGTACTATTTACTTATACAATACATTCGGTAATATTTAAACCTGTTAAATAATCAATGATTATTATACCATTTTAAAGCCATTATGCAAAGAGGATTTTGAATTTTGCTGTATATTATTAATAATATACCTTATTATTTACAGTTTATTCATAAAATTAGTGCGCATAAAGATTAAAAATAGGATAAATGCTCTATTTTTGTAAGTTTACTTCCCATATATTGGATGAAGTTATTTTAACATTAAAAATTTACTCGCATAAAATATTATAAGTAAAGTTTTTCCCGTATGACTTATTCGCTTACATATCAGCTTAAAGTTTCAAACTTTTTTTTGGGGGCTTCTCATGATGCTAAACATCCAATTTTTCACTTTATTTGCACAGTTCTTGCTATATATTTTTTCTTTTTTGGGTGCGCTGTATTTGATTGATGCAATGCTAAATTTTGTTTTAAAGAAGTCTAAATGCTGCCGCCGATGCACTGTTGTGATAATAGATGATGGTGTCGATGAAGTCGAATTTGCCCTCACGGACTGTTTTGAAAAAAGCAGAAAATGCGTTGGCGGTTCGATGGCAATTTTATGCCGGGCAAGTGATGAAAAAACGAAAAAAATCGTACAGCTATTTTCTCAGGCACGGGAAATACCTTCATTTTATACCGCTGAAGATCTCACGGCATTTATAAGCTGTAATTCCACCCCCTGCAAAAATGAGCTTGACAATTGCCAAAAACCTCAAAATATATTATACTAAACAATGTAAATAGTCAGGGCATTATATTAGCAATGGCCAAGTAAATCTTTGAGGTGATTATGGACAGAGATTTCAGAGAGAGTATATCGGGCTCAGTGGAAGACATTGTTTTCAGAAATGAAGAAAATGGCTTTACTGTGCTTGAAATTGATTATAATGATGAGCTTTTAACCGTGGTGGGCTCTTTTGCGGACATATCCGTTGGGGAGAGTATTACTGCCACGGGTGTTTTTGCTGCGCATCCCACATATGGCAGACAGTTTAAGGCGGATTATATTGAAAGGGCGTTACCCACTGGGGCATCGTCAATATATAAATATCTCGCCACTCGGGTAATAAAGGGAATAGGTGCAGGACTTGCAAAAAGAATAGTGGACAAATTCGGAGATAAAACCCTTGAGGTAATGGAAAACTCCCCCATGGACTTATGTGCAGTAAAAGGAATATCCGAAAAAAAAGCGATAGAAATAGAAATAGAATTTAAAAGACTGTATGGTATAAGGTCGGTTATGATACAGCTCTCAAAATATGGCATAGACTCCGCTCAGGCAATAAAGGTGTGGAAAAACTGGGGGCTTACTGCGCCTGCTGTAATTTCCGAAAATCCCTATTTGCTCTGCGGTGGGGATATCGGCTTTGATTTTGCCAAAGCCGATGCAATTGCTATGGGGCTATCCCTCCCTCTCAACAGCGAATTCAGGATACAGGGTGCTATGCATCATGTGCTCTCGGTAAATTCAGATTCAGGACATGCCTGTGTACCCGATGAAAAGCTGACAGAAAAGGCAAATTTGCTGATAAATATTGACGGAGATTTAGTCTTGGAAACTATGGAGAAAATGCTTGAGGAAAAAAGGCTCTACTCACTGACTGAAGAAGGCAAAAGATACATATATCTCCCCCACCTCTACGACGCTGAAACATATGTGGCAGGCAGAATTAAAATGATGCTTATGACGGCATATTCCGCTGAAAAAGACAGGGAGACAGAAATCGATAAGCTCCAGTCCGAACGTGGTATAGAATATGCTCCACTCCAGCGAAAAGCGATATCCGATGCGGCAAACAACGGTGTTTTTATCTTAACGGGAGGCCCTGGAACAGGTAAAACCACAACACTTAAAGGAATTATAGACATACTTGATAAAGAGGGATATAAAGTTGCACTTGCAGCGCCCACAGGTAGGGCGGCAAAGAGAATGAGCGAAGTGACTGGCAGGGAGGCAAAAACAATCCACCGCCTACTTGAAGTGGATTTTAAAAATGAAAAAGGCTTAAACAGCTTTAAGCGAAATTTGCAAAACCCACTCCCCTATGACGCAGTGGTATTGGATGAGATGTCGATGGTGGATATATGCCTATTTGAGCATCTCATAAAGGCAATTCGCATGGGCTCAAAGCTAATAATGGTAGGCGATACGGATCAGCTCCCCTCTGTGGGTGCAGGAAATGTGCTCAGGGATTTAATAGACAGTGACAGGGTGAAAAAAGTGCACCTTACACAAATATTCAGACAAGCGGCTAAGAGCCTTATTGTTACTAATTCACATGCGATAGTAAAGGGGCAATTCCCCGATATATCACAGAGCGACAATGATTTTTTCTTTATTAAGCGCAATAATATTAGCAAATGTGCAGAACTTGTAGCAGAGCTTGCATCCCAAAGACTTCCAAAAAAATATGGCTTTTCTCCACTTTGGGATATACAAATTATCTGCCCTTCACGCAAAGGCGCTTTGGGCACAGCCGAGCTCAACCGTGCTATGCAGGAGCAGCTAAATCCCCCAAATCAAAAGAAGCAGGAGCACAAAACTCCCTTTAACTCTTTTAGGGAGGGGGATAAGGTGATGCAGATAAAAAATAATTATGATATTGTATGGGAAAAAGAAAACGGCGAAAGCGGTATGGGTATTTTTAATGGAGACATCGGCATAATAGATCTAATTGACCGCCCCTCGAAGTCGATTTTGGTGAGATTTGAAGATAGGACGGCTCAGTACAGCTTTGAAATGGCGGACGAGCTCGAGCTCGCTTACGCAATAACCATCCATAAAAGTCAGGGCAATGAATTTGAAGCGGTGATAATCCCACTCATGGGCAGGCATCCAAGGCTTCATTACCGAAATCTCTTGTACACAGCCGTCACAAGGGGTAAGCAACTTGTGGTGGTGACTGGCGACCCATATACCATCAAAGAAATGGTGGATAATAATCGCAAAAATAAGAGATATACAAATCTTAAGGGGTTGGTGAGCGGTGAATAATTTACTTGATATGCTTACAACGCTCATATTTCCTACGAGATGCCTGTGTTGTGGCAAGGTTACTTCCTCTGCTGAAAACCCATGCAAGCGGTGCGTGGATGGGTTTGTTTGGCTTGAAAATACTAAATGTGTAAAATGCTCTTCCCCTTTAAATGAGTGTGCTTGCGATGAAAAATCTGCAATTTCGACAGTCTACGCCCCATATCACTACACCAAAAGCGCTAAACCTGCCATAATGCGGCTTAAGAAAAAATATGATGCAAATGCTGCATTATTTTTCTCTTCCAAGATGGCGGAATTGGTTTTAAAGCACAAAGATGAAATTATGTATATTATCCCCGTCCCTATATCTGCTGAGAGCAGGAGAGCGGGCAGGAAAAACCAAGCACTGCTTTTGGCGGATAACATATCCAAAATACTCGGTATACCCGTGCTGGATAATCTTATCATAAAAGAAAATTCTGCTTTGCCACAGCATTCTTTAAACAGGGATGACAGATTTAGAAACGCTAAATCAGCCTATCGCATAATAGGTGAAATCCCAAAAAATTCTACCCTACTCTTAGTGGATGATATCTTCACCACGGGCGCTACTGCCATGAGCATTGCGAGCTTACTTAAAGAGGCAGGATGCGAGAAAGTCATTGCAGTTGTTGCTGCAAGGGCATATTCTTCCGACAAAGTAAAATAAAGGTTAATAAAAGGTTACTGTAAAGATAAAATTCGACGGATTTCTTGCACTTTTAAGCCAAAGTTGATATAATACCAATGTATAAATTTTTCTTTTTTATGCTTTCTACATTTGTGTGCGAATAGTTTTTGTACATTTTTTATATATTATATTTTGTACTATCATAGCATATTTGTATATAGCAAAGATTTTAATAATTTAATCAATAGTAAAACGAGGTGAAAATGTGGCTGCAAATGATATAGGTATAGACCTTGGCACAGCAACAGTGCTTATCTACCAGTATGGTAAGGGAATAATACTTAAAGAACCGTCTGTAATAGCGGTAAATACAAATGATAATAAAGTGCTCGCCGTGGGTGAAGAAGCTCACAAAATGCTCGGCAGAACTCCTGGGCACATAAGAGCGGTTCGCCCTATGAATGAGGGTGTAATCTCAGATTATGAAACCACTGAGCAGATGATAAAATACTTTATAAAAAAAGCTTGCGGAAGCAGTTTGGTAAAGCCACGAGTGGCAATTTGTGTACCTTCTGCGGTTACAGAAGTTGAGTCGAGAGCAGTAATAGATGTAGCTATAAACGCAGGCGCAAGAAAAGTATATTTGATAGAAGAACCTGTTGCCGCAGCTATAGGCTCGGGCATTGACATAAGCAAACCCATGGGGCATATCGTGCTCGATATAGGTGGGGGCACAAGTGATATAGCACTCCTTTCCTTAAATGGTATTGTTCACAAAAAATCAGTTAAATTTGCAGGCAATAAGTTTGACGAGGCGATAATCAAAGCAGTTAAAGATAAATATAATTTACTCATAGGCGAAAAAATGGCTGAAAAAATTAAAAAGGAAATCGGCAGTGTATATTACGATGCTTCCGAAAACCTAACAATGGAAGTTAAAGGGCGAAATCTATTAACAGGGATGCCTGAAAAACTCACTGTGTGTCGTGATGATGTATATCCAAATCTGATGGCAGTGGTGCAAAATATCATAACAGCTCTTAGGCAAGTCCTTGAGCGCACACCTCCTGAATTAATGGGTGATATTTATACAAACGGCTTACTCCTCACAGGTGGTGGCTCACTCATACATGGGCTTGGCGATCTTATAGAGGAAAACACATATATAAAAACCTATTTATCGGATAATCCGATTGAATGTGTTGCGATAGGCACTGGACTGTCATTTGATTATTTGGATAAATTAGTGGATGGTTTTTCTAATCGTTCTATAAAAGAATATTAATTAAATTTTAAGGGTATTATTTTCGTCATAGGCGGAAATAATACCCTTTTTTGTGCAATGCCCCCCACTCACGCAAATTTGCAGGTGTGATGATAGAAAAAATCAAAAGTGGATTTGCCCACTATTTTTCCCACGAAATTTCTTGCAGTGCAGAGCTTTTTAGTCACTTAGCTGAATGAAAAAGTGCTTCACCTTTGAAAACCGTGATTTATTGCAAAAAATGGGTGGTAAAACTTTAGTTTATGCAATAATTATCTTCATCACCGCCGCCGTCATATCGTCCTGTCTTAAGTCATTCCTCCTATTTTTCGCTTCACTGCATATATGCTCGGCAATTTCCTGAGGACTTAAATTCATAACACTCTTCAGTTCACTTGCAAGCCATCCGTCGCCAGTTGCAGTAATTCCATCGGAAATCATTAGTATAATGTCGTCTGCATACAGTGTGGTTGTAAATCGCTCGGGGTAGGTGTCTTTAATAATTCCTATCGGTAGTGAACTGCTCCTTACCGTCCCCACACGACTGTTTTTCGAAACAAAACTTGGTGCGGCACCCGCTTTGTAAAACTCAGCTCCCGCGGTGTATAAATTCACTGTTGCCACATCAATTGTAGCGGTGCATTCGCTATTTGATTTTGCCATGAGCGAGGCATTGACCATCTGTACCGCGGCAGAATAGTCACTCCCTGATTCTATGAGTTTGCTGAGCATATCCACCGTCATAACCGACTGAATTGCCGCTTCCCTTCCGTTTCCCATGCCATCCGATAATATCATATAGGCATTGCCACGATTATCAGTAAATTGCTTACAATAATCACCACATTCGGCTTGATTGTAGGCTGAGTGCTGTGCTAAGCCAAACAACACTTTATAATTGCCCACTTCATGATAAATAAGCTTTATTTCTTCCCCATATTCCTTTATCAGTGGAAAACCAAAATCATGCTCGCAGATACCTGATAGTTCTGCCGCCGTCACTCCTGGATCTATTCTTGGGAGTTTTATTTTTGGGAGTGTAATTTCCACTACATATCTGCTATTTAAATCGGCATAGCAGATGGCATTTGTGCAGGTGGCGCCTATTGAGGAAAAATACTGCTTTATCTGCTTTACATGATGCAAATTTGTATAGGAAACACCCATTACATTTTCCGATAATTCCTCCATCATTTTAGCTACTATATCGAGCTGTTGCCATGCGGTATCACGCATCCGTGCCACGCTTCTATTTGTTTTTAAATTTCTTATATGCTCAGAGTATCCATTTGTGAGTGAATTAATAATCTCTTTTTGCTTAGGGCATCGCTCCCTAAAATACATTGGTAGATTATCATCCCCTATCTCTAAATTTTCCTTTAGTCTATTAACCCCTTTACTCAGCGCATCTATTGTGTCGTTATAATGACTTTGCCAACAAATATTATTATTTTTACAACGCCTGCAAACGCTCTCCCCCACATGGGTATATATCAAGCTTTCATCTTCCACATTTATTTTATCCAAATTAAACGACACATGCTCACCTGCTTCTTTTACATATTTTATCGCCTCTGAGAAGTTTATAAGTTTTGTTTTTAGCACTTCCTTAATAACCGAGCTATCCTCCGTAGCATTAAGTAGTGCAGGTGAAAATACTCTCTCGACCCATTTTACGGGTATCGCTATAAAAATAATGCTTCCTATAATAATTTGATATATCTCCACTACTTCTAATTCTCCCTCCAAGAGAGTATATATAAGTAAGTATGTAATTATAAATGAAAATGATAGGATGAGCTTTCCAAGTGGTTTAAAAATTGCCGCCAACACCGAAGATATCGGTAAAACCGCTATTAAATAGCTGAGTGGAGAAGCTGATATTGCGCAGAAAAATCCTATCACTGCTGCAAGACTTGATGACGCCCCAGCGCCAAGTGAAAACACACAGCACAGTATTATTACAGTAATTAACACTGAACCTACACTTATATTCATAATATTTAAAGAGCAAAGAACGGGCAATGGAATACAAAATGCAATAATTAGCGACAGAATATCCCATTTAGCACAGTACCCATCTTTCTTTATTGTTATGCTTGTAGCTCTGAGAAAGAAGTATGCGCTTCCAGCTGTTACTGCAAGCTCTGAAACCATAAGTGTAAAGGCGTATAGTGTTGGGTTTAGTGCTGTTGTGAGCATGATGGATGGTATACCCAATGCAATCAGTGCGATAATTGGAACTGCCTTATTTTGTGCATATTCAATTGGTAGCATCTCTAAAATTGCCTCAATAATCGCTATAATAAAAAGTGAAGCTATGTACTTTATCGAATAATCCCCCATTGGGAAAATCAGCCAACCTACAAATCCCCCTACTATCGTAGAGGGCAAATGTTTTTTACTGACCGCCGCAGCATATCCTGTAAAAAATGGGTAAACCTCTCCGCCGATATTACAATTAGCAAGTAGCAACATTACTGAGGCATTAAATAACATAAAGGAAAATGCTTTTATATTTTCTAAAAAGCTATCATCAATCTCTCTTACTTTTTTTAGTGATTGTACAGATGTTTTTGTTGCCATATTTATGACCATTCCTTTCTTTTAAAGGCGCAAATTTACCATTTAGTATGCTTGCAAATGCGCCATGTTTTTTGCTTGTCCATTTTTATGAATAAGTAAAAAACAGATTTTATTGGCTGTGTGAATTAGATTGCTCTCCTCCCAAGATAATCTATCTAATAAAATTATTATATCTTAATCATTAAAAAGAAAAATGTCGATTACAGTTTGTATAATATTGTAGTTTTTTGACTTATTGGAGTTAATCGACAGCCATATTTGGCGAAAAATTATCGTTTTCATTAGAAAATGCCGAGCTAAATAAAATTATGTAAGTATTTAATATTATTTTTTTAATGATATTGCAAAATATGTAAATTCAATTTATAATAGTGGTAGAATACTAAATATTATAAAATCATTTAACTTAACTGAAATTAAAAACTGAGAAGGAGAAAAATTATGCTTGTTACAGGAAAAGAATTACTTATGCATGCAGATGCTAACGGTTATGCAGTGGGGGCTTTTAATATAAGTAATATGGAAATATTACAGGCGATTATCGCTGCCGCCGAAGAAGAAAAATCACCAGTTATTTTAGCTACATCAGAAAGTGCAATTAAATATGCAGGTCATGAAATGATTAGGGCAATGGTGGAAGTTGCAGCAAAAAAAGCAAGTGTTCCCGTTGCACTTCACTTAGACCATGGTACTACATATGAAACTATTGTTGGTTGCATCAGAAATGGTTGGACATCTGTTATGATAGACGGCTCACATCATTCTCTAAAAGAAAATATTGCAGTTACTGCTGAAATCGTAAAGATAGCACATGCGGTTGGAGTATCCGTTGAAGCAGAGCTTGGCAGACTTAGCGGAGTGGAAGATAATATTTCTGTTGACGATAAAGACGCTATTTATACAAATCCTAATGAAGCTGTTGAATTTGTAAGAGAAACAGGGGTGGATTCCCTTGCAATAGCAATCGGTACCGCTCATGGTAAATACAAAGGTATTCCACATCTTGATTTCGATAGACTTGTAAAGATTAAATCCATGATCAATGTTCCAATTGTACTGCATGGCGCTTCAGGTCTAAATGAAGAAACCATCAAAAAAGCTGTTACTTTAGGGGTTGATAAAATTAATATTGACACCGATGTGCGTCAAGCATTCACCGATGGGGTTCATGGTGTATTTGCTCAAAAACCAAGCGAGTATGACCCAAGGAAAATCGTTGGTGCGGCAAGGGATAGCATGAAAGAAGTTGTAATCGGCAAAATGAGGATGTTTGGTTCTTCTGGTAGGGCATAAATTTATAATTTAAAATCTTTATAATAACATAATATTAAGGGCATTGCTTCCAACGTAGGTGGGAGCAATGCCCTTAAATAGTGCCAAGAACTTTTTATAGTTATAATTTTTTCTTTTGTTTTATCACCAATACTGAGCTTTGCATATTATATGTTATACCATAAGAAATTATGGATAGATGCCGCCAAAAACCACATTAGCGACATCACTACACTTAAAGGAGGTAATAAATTTGAGCGAAGTAGTCAGTAATAAAAACTCTATAAGCAGAAGAGCTACTGCTCCCAAACAACGCCGATATATTTTAGTCGAGAATGATATAGTGGACGCAACGCCACTTTATCCAACCACTGAGGTTGTACCTTTGCCCGAGGATTGTGTCAATCCGGACTGTCCGAGTGAGGACCCTAATGTGTCTTTCCCTGACGATCTCGATCCTGATTTCGGTGTTGACCCATTGCCCGAAGAAGATATGCCGCTATCGAGCATGTCCTTAGCTATGGCATATGTACCTATGCAACAATGGAAAAGGCTCTATTCCGAAGATGTGGCGTTAAATAGGGGTACACTTTTTGAGCAACTCGATCTTCCATTCTTAGGTGAGGAGGTAATACCTAATGGATGATAAGCAAAGCTTACTCTCAAGAATACAAATGTACGGATTTGCACTGCATGAGGCTTGCCTGTTTTTAGACACTCATCCCGACTCCCCCGAAGCCCTTGAGTATTTTAGGCGATACAATCAAGCACTTAAAGATACACAGGCGGAATACACCGATAAATACGGCCCCCTAACTCCATACGACTGCAAAGCTACCGAGCGTTGGGATTGGGTTGACGGGCCATGGCCATGGGAAATGTAGGGGGGAATTATTATGTGGATTTATGAAAAGAAATTACTCCACCCTGTTAAGGTGGAGCGACCTAATGCATTTTTAGCTAAATGCGTTATCCAACAGTTTGGAAGCCCGGGTGGCGAGCTTGGTGCCGCAAACAGGTATCTTGCACAGCGCTACACAGTGCCATATGATGAGGTAAAAGCTATTCTTACCGATATAGGCACCGAGGAGATGAATCATGTAGAAATGATATGCTCCATTGTGTTTCAGCTAACACGCAACCTCAGTATGGAGGAAATTATAGACGGTGGTTTTAGCGACTATTTCTTAGGTCATACCACGGGACTTTTCCCAGTGAGTGCAGGTGGAATACCATTTAGCGCAGAAATGATAGCTTCCAACGGCGATATACTCACAGATTTAACCGGTGATATGTTTGCTGAGCAGGCGGCACGAACTACTTATGACAATATTTTAAGACTATGTGACGATCCCGATGTGCGGGACACTATCAAATTCCTCCGAGAGAGAGAAATTGTACATTATCAGCGTTTCGGCGAGGCGCTTCGCATTGCACAGGATAAGATGAATTCTGCTAATTTCTATGCACTAAACCCTGAATTTGACAGAGTTATCGTGCAAAATTAGATATTTTACTATATCGACTAAATAGTTTAAGGGTCTTTCCCCCACCAATGGCGGGGAAAGACCCTTAATTTAAAGTAAATGTTTGTACTGCACACATAATTATTGTGCTATACCTAATTATTATTTATGCCCTACTGACTGAATGCACAGTCGGTAGGGCATAAGTAAGTTATTAAGCTTTTTAGTATCACAATAGCGATAGTATAATCACTTAATGCTATCTAAGAGAATTAGTCCATAGGTACTAAGTCGCTTGTGAAGAACTGTAAGCATAGCTCGGATAATGTGCCGTCATTGCGCATTTCGAGTAGCTCAGCATCTACTGCAGCTTGTAGCTCAGTAGCACCTTTTTGGAATAGGAAGAAGCCATCAGGTAGTGAGATTTCTTCTGCATTAGGAATTTCAACTATACGCATTTCATATCCATGCTCTTCGTATGCAATTGCATAGTCAGCTAAGTTTTGAATACAAGCATCATAGCGTCCTGAAACTACTTGAGAAATAATTTCATGTGCACCTGCATCTATGTAGTCAATGATAATTTGTGCGTCTGGATTTAGTGTGTTATAGTTTTCAAGGAAGTTAGCTGTTGCTGTACCAGTAATAGTTAGAACATTTTTTCCAGCTAAATCTTCAATTGCGTTAATGTCTGTGTTGTCGGGATTTACACCAATTGCATAAGGTGTGGAGAAGTAGGACACATCAGAATATAGGTAGTTGTCCGCACGTTCTTGTTTCCAGCTGATGTTGGATCCAACCATGTCAAACTTATCTGAGTCAAGACCCGGTGTTAGTGCTGAGAATTCGCCCGCCATGAATAGTTCAAATTCATATTGTTCTAAACGTTCATCAAGTGCTTTAACAATCTCGATTTCGTAGCCTGCGTATGTGCCATCATCATTTACATAGTTTAGACGAGCCGCTGTTCCTGGGAACCCATAGACTACTGTTTCCACTTCTGGTGCACTGCTTTCTTCAGGTGCAGCTGTGCTGTCAGATGCAGGAGTTTCGCTTGAAGCTGGTGCTGGTTCGGATGTGCAGGCAGCAAGAGAAAATGCTAATACTGCACTCAGTGTTAATGCTAAAACTTTTTTCATGTTCGTCATCCTTTTCTTTTATTATAAAATAGCTTTACGCTACTTTATTCAAATAATTTTTAGCCATAAGCAAAACTAAGTATTCACTACCTACCTTTTGCTTATCACTATAACAATTTTAACACCTTTAAAGTGACTAATGTGTAGAAATACGGTGTAAAAACTGTTTTGTGCGTTCCTTTTTTGGATTTCCGAAGAATTCTTCAGGTGGTGCTTCTTCATGTATGTCACCATCTGCAAAAAATATAACTCTATCCGCTACATCTTTAGCAAAGGACATTTCATGTGTTACTATAATTAGTGTGATACCCTGATGTGATATCGAACGAATAACATCGAGTACTTCCCCTACCATCTCTGGGTCGAGTGCCGAAGTAGGCTCATCAAATAAGATTATTTTAGGCTTTATGGCAAGTGCTCTCGCTATACCTACACGCTGTTGTTGTCCCCCTGAAAGCTGATGGGGATAGTAGTTCATTCTGTCAGAAAGTCCTACTCGTGTTAATTCATCCACTGCGATTTTTTTCGCTTCTTCTTTGTCCATCTTTTTCACTACTACAAGCGCTTCCATTACATTTTCAAGCGCTGTCTTGTGACGGAATAGATTGTATGACTGAAATACCATTGCGGTTTCACGGCGCACTGTCAAGATTTCCTTGCTCGATACTTTTGCCATGTCAAGTTCCATATCATCTATAATTAGTGTGCCTTTTTCTGCCTGCTCTAAGAAATTTAGTGTGCGTAAAAATGTGGATTTACCCGAGCCGCTTGCCCCTATCATTACCACTACTTCACCTGTTTCAATCTTGCAGTTTACTTCTCTAAGCACATGATTTTTTCCAAAAGATTTATTCCAGTTTTTAACCTCAAGCATTAGGCGCCACCTCAACTTTGCTATCATCTATCTTACGATCATATACATTTATTTTCTTCTCAATATAACTAACTATAAATCCAAATACAATACACATAATCCAATATGTAAGCCCTGCGCAGAAATATGCTTCGAAATAGTGGAAGTCCCTTCCTCCTAAAACCTTCGCCTTACCCATTAAGTCCATAACGGATATGATAAACGCAAGTGAGGTACCTTTAAGCAGTGATGTAATCGCATTTCCGAATGAAGGTATGGCTACAACTAAAGCCTGTGGAATTGTGATACGAATTAGAGTTTGAATTCCAGTCATCCCGATTGATTTAGCGGCTTCTATCTCCTTGCGGTCAACCGATAGTAGTGCCGCACGAATTACTTCGGACTCATATGCTGCCTCCTGCATAATAAATGCTACAAGTGCAAATGCAAAAGGTGAAATACTGTTAATATCAAGATTAGTTCCAAATCTTGCATTTATTGAATTCCCTAAAATCGGAAGTCCATAGTATGACATATACAGCAGTACCATTAGCGGTACACCTCTAATAAACGATACATATACAGCGGCACACTGATGTAAAACAGGCACCTTATTAATTTTTACAATCGCTATTAAAAATCCAAAGAATATACCAAACACTGTTGCAATAGCTGTAATTTGCAATGTTGTAGGTAACCCACCCAAAATAATCGGCCAGTATGACCAGATTAAACTTATATCAAACACTAAAAAATCCTCCTTTTAATATTAAACAATTCTACCATAAACTACATTGTTAGCTTGAAAGGGCTTAACACTGCAAAAGAAATCGAGTGCACTTTCTCTGCAAGCTTTAATATGTTCGCGCATTAAATCAGCTGCCTTTTCATAGTTTTCATATATTAGACTATTGAGAATTTCGATATGCTCTTCATTTGCTTCGTGTATTTTGGTTTTATATTGCCTTGAGGAGATGATCACCCTTGTGTTTTCATCAAACACTTTTCTCATCATGTCTATAATAAACCTATTTCCACAATGCTCAATTATAAACATATGCATTGCTGTGTCGATGCGGAATCCATTTTCTTCATCCGCCTGCTCACATAGATACATTTCCCTAAATTCAAGTAATTTTTCCTTTGGCAAAAATGGCCCTGCCATTCTAAGCGCCACAGGTTCAATTTCGAGCCGTGTTTGGAATATTTGTATTACGTCGGACAATGTACATTCGACTACAAGTATTCCTTTTTTAGGCATAATTTTAATAAATCTCTCTTGCTCAATGCGGTTTAACGCTTCACGAATAGGGGTTCTGCTAAACCCTAATTCTTCGGCAAGTGTCATCTCATTGAGTATCGTTCCTGGTTCATATTCACAGTTAATTAGTTTTTCACGAATTATCGTGTAAGCTTTGTCTTTTAAGCCTTCATTTGGCATATGTCATCTCTCCATTTTACTTTTTTAAAAATGACATAAACTCTTTTTCAAGCTCAAGCCATTCCACCGGATCCATTTGGCGCGCTGCGAGTTGTTCTTCTGGGGTAAGTCCACCCATATCATGCATTTCAGAATATACTGCATTTCCGTTTTTGATATTTTCCCTGCCATAGTGCATCATGCCCCACATAGCACCCTTTTCGAGATAGTGCATTGTTACGAAATTATAGTTTAGTGCCATTATTTCGTCCATCTCAACATCGGGTTTGCCATTTACTACTGTAATGTCGGGATAAAGCTTCCATCCAGGTATCTTTTCTGCGGCAAGTCTGCACTCCTCAATATTATTGTATCTATTGATAAGTGTCATTGGAGCTCCTATGTCTGCCGCTCTTGCCATTCTGTCAATGGCATCATCAAATCCGTTTATTGGTCTGCTTTCTGTTCTGGCAATTACTACGCAATCTGTTCCCTCTGTTGCTGCAAGTGCCGCTTTTACCTTGCCGAGTAATATTTCAGTTGGTACTACTTCGTATGGTACTTTGCCTTTCTCTCCATACTTAAGTCTTGCCCAGCCTCTTTTACCCATGCCGTCATCGAGTGTAAATCCTTGAGCACCTGCACGTACTAAGCGCTCAACATTTCTAAATATATTAATAGGACTATCCCCATACCCCTCATCAAAATCCACTATGATGGGCAGTGGCGAATATGCACAAATTCGCTCTGTAATCCATATTAATTCATCGACTGTCATAAGCCCTAAGTCAGGAGTACCTGTCAAGCTTGAAGCTGCGGCTGCACCACTTAAAAGCAGCGCCTTGTATCCAACAGCCTCTGCAGCCTTAGCAGAATAACAATCCCACACAGACGGTGCAATTACTTGTTCGCCATTTAAGAGCATTTCCTTAAAGGTTATTGATTTTTTTTTGAGCATCTAAATTTCCCCCAATATAACCAATGTATTGTATACATTAAATTTCTTTAAAAAGTCAAATTATAAATATCCCTTTGTATAAAAGTGATATTTATATTATTTAACCTATGAAGCATACAATAGAGCTTCATTTTTTATGTACTTGTTCCATATTTTCTTTTATTTTATAGGAAAGTTAAAAGAAAAACAAGCCTAAATTTGCTTTTTTGGAGGAAATCATAGTTATACATGTCAAAAATTGTTATAAATGTTCATTGTACTATTTTGCATTTTGTTATATACTACTTATTGTGATGTATACAACACGATATGTCAAATGCGTATTGTATATAATTAAAATCTAATTAATACTTTATTTGCGGAAAGGACAATCAAATTATGAACAAAATTGTTTTAAATGGAATTGACTTAACAATTAAGGATGTTGTTAATGTAGCTCGTCATGGTTACCATGTGGAAATAGCACAGGAGTGCCGTGATAAAATTATCGAAGTGCGCAAATACATGGAAGATAACTGGATGCGTGAAGATGCTCCAGCAGTTTATGGCTTTAACACTGGTCTTGGCAAACTAAAAGATTTTGCTGTTTCTATGGAAGAAAGCGATCTTCATCAGTATCGCACAGTACTATCCCACTGCGGTGGCGTTGGTGACCCTGCTCCTGAAGAAGTTGTACGTGCTACTATGGTTGTTCGTGTAAATGCATTTTGTCAGGGTGTATCCGGTCTTCGTATTTCCGTTGTTGACCGTCTACTTGAAATGCTCAACAAAGGAATTCATCCAGTAGTGCCATGGCAAGGTTCCGTAGGCGCTTGTGGAGACTTAGCTCCAATGGCACATATTTGCTCAGTTCTTATCGGACTTGAACAAGCAGAAGCTTTCTATAACGGCGAGCGTATGCCTGCACGCAAAGCTTTAGAGCTTGCAAATATCACTCCAATAGACTTCCAACTAAAAGCAAAAGACTGCTTAGCTCTTATGAATGGTACTACAATGTTTGCTGGGATGTCCGCACTTTGCCATTATGATGCTGAACAGCTTATCAAAGTTTCTGAAATCACAACTGCTCTCAGCTTAGAAGCTGTTAGAGGTGAAACACGTGCATTTGATGCTCGTATCCATAAAGTTCGTCGTCAGTTAGGCCAGATGAAATCCGCTGAGAATGTTCGTCGCTTAGTTGAAGGCAGTGAACGTGTTACTGAAGAAGCACGCAAAATCCACCTTGAGTACGATGTAATGCATCCTGTATATCAAGAAAGAGTTCAGGATTTATATTCTCTTCGTTGTATGCCACAGGTTAACGGTTCTTGCCGTGACAATATAGAATACGCTAAGGTTATTCTTGAGCGTGAAATCAATGCTGCTACTGACAACCCACTAATTTTCCCAACAGCTGACGGCAAAGATATGGAATTCTTAAGCGGTGGTAACTTCCACGGCGAGCCAATCGGATTTGCAATGGATATTGTTGCTATGTCATTGGTTGAAATCGGTAATATATCCGAGCGTCGTAGCTTTAGTATGTGTGACCAGAGCTTAAACTATGGACTACCTCCTGCACTTGTAGGTGAACCAATCGGTCTTAACTACGGTTATAACATTATCGGTTGTGCCGCTTCTGCACTTGTATCAGAAAACAAAACACTTGCTTTCCCTGCAACTGCTGACACAGTACCTACAAAAGCTAATCAGGAAGACCATGTAAGTATGGCTCCTTGGGCAACACGTAAAGCTGCATTAATTATCAAAAACCTTGAAAAAATACTTGGTATCGAGCTTCTTTTAGCTTCCCGTGGTATTTTCATCACAGAAGATGTATTAGGACAGTTTAAACTTGGTAAAGGTACTGCACCTACATACGGAAAAGTTTGTGAACACATCAAATTCCAAAAAGACGA
Organism: uncultured Oscillospiraceae bacterium; assembly: GCA_964370185.1. Taxonomy (GTDB): domain Bacteria; phylum Bacillota; class Clostridia; order Oscillospirales; family Ruminococcaceae; genus CAYJEQ01. Next base: position 21,567 of record CAYJIJ010000009.1, on the reverse strand, counting down.
TTTCTACATGGGCAATCAGTCTAAGGCTACCATCGGACTTGTTGAATCCGGTGAGCTATTATCTGCTATTGAGTCCATTGTAGGCGAATTATAATACAAGATAGTTTTTTCATTATATTTATCTCCATTTTAGATTTCTATGTGTACGGGAAACAGGAGCTCATGCCATATGGCGTGAAGCTCCTGTTTTCTGTTTTATTTTAATTTAAATCTGCTCTCCAATCACTTGAGCCATAATTTTAAGACTCATATAGTTTACCATTGGTGTGGCAATTTTTATAGCTATTTCAGAACGCAATACTAAAATATTGCTACAATCGTGGATTTTAGATGTATAGGATGAATCTCTTAGCGCTGTACTCTCGCACCCGCACCAGACATAAGTCCTTCAACTTCTTTGAGTGATGCCATTGTGGTATCACCTGCAGTGGTCATTGCAAGTGCGCCATGTGCCGCACCGTACTCAACTGCAATTTTAGGATCTCCATGTGTCATCAGTCCATAAATAAGTCCTGAAGCAAATGAATCCCCACCGCCTACACGATCCATGATTTCTAAGCCATCGTATTGATGTGCCTTGTATACCTCTCCATTTGCAAAGCAAAGTGCACTCCAGTGATTAACTGTGGCTGTTTTAACTTCACGCAGAGTAGTAGCAATTACTTTAAAATTTGGATATGCTTTTGCAACACGCCACATCATCGCTTTGTATTCGTCAAGATTAAGCGTTTTTAGCCCGTCGTTGCCGTCTATTTCAAACCCGAGGCAAGCAGTAAAGTCTTCTTCATTACCAATCATAACATCTACATATTTAGCTATCTCTTTATTTACTTCCTGAGCCTTAGCGTGACCGCCTATTGCTTTCCACTGTGATGGGCGATAATTTAGGTCGTAGGATACAATAGTACCATATTTTTTAGCTGTTTTAACTGCGGCGATAAGTGTTTGTGAAGCCTCTTCAGATAGAGCTGCAAATATACCACCTGTGTGGAACCAACGAACACCGAGTTCTCCAAATATGTATTCGAAGTCGAAATCCTCGGGTTTCATTTTTGATATTGCTGTGTTTGCACGGTCGGAGCATCCCACTGCACCACGTACACCAAAGCCACGCTCAGTGAAGTTGATACCATTTCTGCAGCTTCTTCCCACGCCGTCGTAAGGAAGGTATTTAATAAGATCGGTATCCACACCACCTTGGCATATAAAATCGGTGATAAGTGAACCAACTTCATTATCAGCAAGTGCTGTAATAATACCGGTTTTCATCTTAAAGCATTTGCGAAGCCCTCTTGCGACATTGTATTCGCCTCCGCCTTCCCAAGCACGGAAAGAGCGTGTAGTGCGTATGCGTCCCTCGCCTGGATCTAAGCGAAGCATAACCTCACCCATGGAAAGCTGGTCATAGTAGCATTCTGATTTTGGTTTAACATTTATAAGCATATTATATTTCTCCTTTATATTTACAGTTTTACACACAATAAACTACGAATTAACTATATCGGATATCGCTTTGCAGTTTTTAACTATATCTTCACTGCTGCCTTTCATCATCCATGAACCACCTATTGCCTCTATCTTATCCCACTGAAGGTACTCGGCTAAATTTTCTGCATTTACTCCACCAGTTGGTATAAATGTAATCTGTGGGAATGGCCCTGCAAGCGATTTCATCGCCTTTAGCCCCCCGTATACATTAGCAGGGAAGAATTTTATAACAGTTATCCCCTCTTCTATGGCTTCCATTATTTCAGTTGGGGTAACGCATCCCGGGAAATAAGGTATGCTGCTTTCCCTGCAAACTGCGGCAACTTCCTTGTTAAAGCCAGGCCCAACTATGAATTTAACACCAAGTGAAATTGCTTCTTTTGCCTGCATTGGATTTATTACCGTGCCTGCACCTATCAGCATTTCGGGGAATTCTTTCACAGCTAATGCTATCGCCTCTTTAGCGCATGCTGTGCGATATGTAATTTCTGCTATTGGCAAATCTCCATCGCATAGGGCTTTCATAGTGGGTAGTGTTTCTTCAATTTTATTTATAACTACTACTGGCACTACTCTATGTTTTTTAATTCTCTGCATCTTTTATCCTGCCTTTCAAAATATTAGTTTAATATTCTTTATCTCCGCTGTGGAGTGATATGCTAAACATGAGTTTAATTATCTGCTAAAATTTAAAATATACTTTAGCATTGTTGTATGAAATACCCTTAACTATCTCTTCTAATGCTGTAAAATCGTCGGGGTATTCGCCATTCTCTACCCATCCACCAATTAGCTCGCAGAGTATTCTGCGGAAATATTCATGGCGAGTGTAGGAAAGAAAGCTTCTTGAGTCGGTGAGCATTCCGATAAAGTTGCCAAGTAGGCTTAAATTTGCAAGGGAAGTCATTTGCTCCATCATGCCTGTTTTGCTGTCGTTAAACCACCACGCGCTTCCCTGTTGCAGTTTTCCTTTTGCGCCCGCTTCTTGGAAACAACCTATAATTGTGCCTATGTAAGCGTTGTCGTTTGGATTTAGTGAATATAGTATTGTGCGTGGTAGCTCCTTTGATGTTACAAGGTAGTTTAAAAAGTCTGCAAGTTGTGCTGAGGGTGCATAATTATTTATGCAGTCATACCCTGTGTCGGGGCCAAGGCGCATAAACATCTGCCCATTATTATCTCTTTTGCATCCAAAATGCAGCTGCATCGCCCAGTCACGCTTATTGTATTCGCTTGCCATTTTGAGCATGAATGCAGTCTTAAATTTTATTTTTTCTTCACTGCTGATATTTTCATTTTTAAGGCGCTTACTAAATATGCCTTCAATCTCTTTGGAAGTGGCAGGGTAATATGCTACATACTCGAGTGCATGGTCGGAAATATTGCATCCCATTTCGCCAAAATAATCAAGGCGATTACTTAAAGCCTTTAATAAACTATCAAATGAATTTATCTCTACACCGCTCACATCGCTGAGCTTTTTTAGGTAATCGAGATAAAAATCAGTTTCTATATTCATTGCTTTATCGGGGCGCCATGCAGGGAGCACCTTGGTTTTAAAGCTTTTATCCTCTGCAATAGCCCTATGCCACTCTAAACTGTCGATAGGGTCGTCAGTGGTGCAAATTATCTCTACATTTGAATTTGTGATAATCCCTCTAACGCTCATTTCATCGGACTGAAGCTTGCTGTTGCACAAATTCCACACTTCTTCCGCAGTTCTGCTATTTAGATAACCATCATACCCAAAATATCTCTTAAGCTCTAAATGGCTCCAGTGATACAGTGGGTTTCCAATGGCTTTTTCGAGGGTCTCCGCCCATTTTTGAAACTTCTCCCTATCGGTAGCATCTCCTGTGATATAATGCTCATCCACACCATTTGAGCGCATTTGACGCCATTTGTAATGATCACCGCCAAGCCAAACTTGAGTGATATTTACAAATTTTTTATCCTCTGCAATTTCTTTTGGGTCGATGTGGCAGTGATAGTCAATTACAGGCATTTTGCTCGCATAATCATGATAGAGCTTTCTGGCTGTTTCTGTGGATAGTAAAAAATCGCTGTCCATAAATCTTTTCATGCAAAACCTCTTTTCTATTTTGTAGTTTCTCTTTTAATAAAATCTGCTGAAAGGAGAATTTTTTTAGGCGCACTTTCACCATCTAATACTGATACCAATGTATTTACTGCTGCACTTGCGGAGTATGATAGCTTATTGTCCACCGTGCTAATTTCAGGGTCGCAAAATCTGCCGAATTTAGAATTATTATATCCTACTATTTGCAGCTCTTGCGGCACTTTCACACCTTTTCTTTTTGCGAATTTCAGCACTGCAATGGCAAGCTCATCATCCGCCGCTATTACTGCGTCATATTTATAATTACTTAGATTTTCAAGTAGTTCGTACACTTCTTCCAAATCGCCGTCAATCTGTTTCATCTGCCAATTTTCTATTGGGATGCTTCTTTCACTATGTGCTTTGGTAAATCCACTTCGTTTATTAATGCCTGAATAGGATGTTCTTCTACCTATATAGAGTATATTATTAGCTCCACTTTCAATAAGATCATCCGTTACGCTCTTTACAGTCTGCTCATCATCACACAGCACATTGTAAATATTCTCACCTTTTAAATATCCATTGATAATTATAATCGGTATGCTCTGCGACACTTTATGTATATACTGATTGTTTTTTGGATTTGAATCAATGAAGTTTGAACCAATTAAAATTACTGCGTCCACACGCTTTGATAGAAGTAAATCAAGATAATATTGCTTATCCTCAAGCTTATATCCAGTGCAACAAAGCAGGCTGTCATACCCATGCTTGCGAAGCCCCTGCTCCACCATATAGATTGCTGTTGCTAAAAAAGTATCCGAAGAGTCCGCACATAAAATTCCTATGGTGGACATGCTATTAAGCCCTAAGCCTCTTGCAAAAATATTCGGCGTGTATCCTGTTTCTTCTATCACTGCCATAACTTTAAGCCTTGTTTTTTCACTCACTCCTGCACTATTATTTAGCACTCGTGAAACCGTTGCAGTAGATACACCCGCCTTTTTTGAAACATCATAAATATTCAAGAATTTCACCTCTTTTACCGTCAAAATTGCAAGCGTTTACATTTATTATCATCATTATAATATGTAATAAGGTAAAAATCAAGGGATTTTTTCAATATTTTCTTGACTTTTTTCTTTGGTAGAGGTATTATATTTGTAAGCACTTACATTAATTTTAAAACGAGGGGTAGGCTATTATGCAGCAATATATAAAGATTAATTCAAAAGATAATGTAGCGGTGGCACTATTAGACCTTCCATCGGGATTCAAAGCTGATATAGAGGGTGATATGGTATCACTCAAAGAAGATATTGCAAGGGGGCATAAGTTTTCGCTTAAGGATATAGCTAAAGGCGAAGCTGTAATTAAATATGGTGCTCCCATTGGATATACGCTAAATGATGTTGAAAGCGGACGCCATCTACATACACACAATCTAAAAACAACCCTTTCCGATGTTATATCTTATAAATACGAAAAGGCTTTGGATGCACTTTCAAAAGCCGAGCCTAAAACCTTTATGGGTTACAGGAGAGCGGATGGCAAAGTGGGCGTGCGAAATGAAATTTGGATAATACCGACTGTTGGCTGTGTAAACAATGTAGCTCAACAAATTGCCACCATGGCAAAGGGTATAATCTCAAAAAATGTAGATGATGTCGTTGCATTTCCCCACCCCTATGGCTGTTCCCAAATGGGTGACGACCAAGAATACACACGAATTATCCTTGCAGATTTAATAAATCACCCAAATGCGGCCGCTGTGCTCGTGCTTGGGCTTGGTTGTGAAAATTCCGATATAGAAGTACTAAAAAAATATATGGGCGAGTATGACACTGACAGGGTTAAATTTATTGTCGCACAGGATCATGAAGACGAAATAGAAGCCTCACTTAAAGAGATTGAGGCGTTAAATAAATATGCCGAGGGCTTTAAGAGAGAGAGTCTTCCCTCGAGCGAGCTGATTATAGGGCTTAAATGCGGTGGCTCCGATGGGCTTTCGGGAATTACTGCTAATCCGACAGTCGGTGTTTTCTCCGATATGCTAATTGCAGGCGGTGGCACCACAATTTTAACCGAAGTACCCGAAATGTTTGGAGCGGAAACGCTACTTATGAATCGCTGTAAAGATGAGGAGACATTTAATAAAACAGTAAAGCTAATAAACGACTTTAAAGATTATTTTATAGCCCATAATCAAGTAATATATGAAAATCCCTCCCCAGGAAATAAAAAGGGGGGTATTTCTACCCTTGAAGATAAATCGCTTGGTTGCACACAGAAATCAGGCATTGCAGAAATAGTGGATGTGCTACCATATGGCGGCATAGTAAAAGAGCGTGGTTTAAATCTGCTTTCATCTCCCGGCAATGATTTGGTAGCTTCAACCGCACTTGCAGCCGCAGGTGCTCATATTGTATTATTTACCACTGGCAGGGGCACACCGTTTGCCTCGCCCGTACCCACTGTTAAAATCTCTTCAAACACCCCACTCAGCCAAAAGAAAAACAACTGGATTGATTTTAACTGCGGTACTGTCATTGAAAATAGCAAAGATGGCGGACCTGAAGAGCTATTCGACTATGTTTTGCGTGTCGCTTCTGGCGAAAAGGTAAAAACTGAAAAAATGGGATATCACGACATGGCAATATTCAAGCAAGGTGTTACCCTTTAAAAGATTGCTAAAATCCATAATACTTGGAGGAGAACAGATGAAAAAATTATCTTATAAAACACTTGATGAGCTTTCATATGACGGCTACCTATTAAAAAATGCCCCCGAGCGCATACTCCAGTTTGGCGAGGGCAATTTTATGCGTGGATTTGTGGACTATTTTGTGGATGTAATGAATGAAAAAGTGGGTTTTAATACAAAAATAGTAGTCTGCCAACCAATTGAAAATGGTCTTTCTGAAATGATAAACGAGCAAGACTCCCTCTACACCCTCTATCTCAGGGGTAGATTAAATGGCGAAAAGGTAAATCAAAAGAGGGTTATTTCCTCACTAAGCAGATGTATAAACCCATATAAGGAATATGAGAAGCTTATGGAATGTGCTAAAAATGCAGACCTTCGCTTCATCACTTGCAACACCACCGAATCAGGAATAGTTTTTGATGCAGATTGCCGCTTAGAGGACACTCCCCCTAAAAGCTTTCCAGCAAAACTCACTCAGTTCCTATATGAGAGATTTAATTCATTTGAAGATGCAAAGGGGTTTGTCATTCTCTCCTGTGAGCTAATAGATAATAACGGTAAAGAGCTTCAGAAATGTGTAAACGAATATGCAAAGCTCTGGCAGTTACCAGAAGCTTTTATAGATTGGCTAACAGCCGAAAATATATTCTGCTCCACACTTGTTGACCGCATTGTGACTGGGTATCCTCGAAGTGAAGCTGAGGCACTCTGTGAAGAGCTTGGCTACAAAGACGATTTGATTGACACCGCCGAGATATTTGGATTTTGGGCAATAGAAGGCCCCGCCTCCCTTGCAAATGAACTCCCATTTAAGGAAGCTAATCTGCCCGTGGTTATCACGGAGGACTCCGCTCCTTATAAACAGCGCAAAGTACGCATATTAAACGGCGCGCATACTTCAATGGTGCTGGGCGCTTATCTTGCAGGAGAAAATATTGTGCGTGAAGCTATGCAGGATGATGTAATCAGAAGTTTTATGAATAAAACAATAGCCGAAGAAATTATCCCCACACTCACACTACCTAAAGATGAGCTTGAGGAGTTTGCCGCTTCGGTAGTGGATAGATTTGATAATCCTTTCATTGACCATGAGCTGCTTGCTATATCGCTAAACTCCACTTCAAAATGGAAAGCAAGGGTAATGCCTTCACTACAGGCTTATATAGCAAAATATGATAAATTGCCCGAATGCATTGCGGCCTCTTTCGCCTTTTATATCGCTTTCTTCAGTGGCACTAAGCTTGCAGATAATGCCCTTATAGGCAAAAGGGGTGAAGAGCAGTATAGGATACTTGATGACATGGATGTGCTCGAGTTCTATTATGCAAACAAAGATGCCAGTAGCAGTGATCTCGTATCCAAGGTATGCAGTAACATCGATTTTTGGGGCGAAGACCTAAATAAGATAAATGGATTTAGTGAAATGGTGCTTAAATATCTCGATTTAATAAAATCGGATGGTACATATGCTGTAATGAAAAAATGCATTAAAAAATAATGCATGGACAAATAATCAAATACTATTTATAATGATATTAGATTACCATTATACAATAAATTAAGGGGTGTTTTTTTGAAAATTGCTGTACTTGGAGCAGGCGCAATGGGCATGCTCATAGGGGGATTTCTCTCCCGTAAACACGATGTATATCTGATTGATGTGGATGTAAATAGAGCCGACTACATCAATAAAAACGGTGTGACAATTGTCGAAAATGATGGAAGCAAAATACTTGTGCATCCAAAAGCAACTACCAATTCTGCTGAGGTTGGCGAGGCCGATGTTGTGATTATATTTGTAAAGGCGCTCTTCTCTAAGATGGCACTTGAATCAAATAAATCACTAATTGGTAAAAACACATATCTTTTAACATTCCAAAATGGAGCAACTCATGAAGATGTTCTGTGTCAGTTTGCGGCTAAGGAGAGAGTAATAATCGGAGCCACAAATCACAATGCCTCGATAAATGACGACCTCACAGTAAGACATGGCGGAAGTGGTAAGTCCTACATGGGGCTTTTCGGTGGAAACAGCGAAGACATTGCTTGGATTGCAGATGGATTTACAGAGGGCGGAGTGGAAAGCGAAGCGCAGGATAATATACGAAAGCTAATTTGGTCTAAACTATTTGTAAACTCCTCTATTAGTGCTCTTACAGCCGCTTTACAAGTGGAAATGGGCTATATGGAGACTAACGCAAATGCTAAGGTTTTAATGCAGACACTTGTCTCAGAAGCTGTTGCTGTTGCTAATGCCGAAGGATTTGGCTTTGATGAAGACGAAATACAGGAAAATGTGCATAAGGTAGTACTGGGTGCCCCACATGGCATAACCTCCATATATGCCGATATTAGAGACGGCAGAAAGACGGAAGTGGACACTATTAGCGGAGCAGTAGTAAAAGCAGGGAAAGATATTGGTGTAGCCACTCCAAGCCATGAGTTTATAGTAAATATGATTCATGCTATCGAGGGCAAAAAGTAGGTTTAATCCATATTTTAAGTAGTATAAATTTAAAGCAGAACAAAAATTAATCTATTAAGCTTTTAAAGCTAAATGAATAAAAAGGAGAATTATTATGAGCGTAGAAATGCTTGGCAACCTAAGAGTTGTAGACCTAACAAAAATTTTAGACCCTAAAACTGAAAGCAGAAGATGTCACCTAACAAGATTTAACACTGGTGGCCCAATCCCCGACTTTCACACTGTAATGGATTTAACCAGCCATTTAGGTACACATGTTGAGTGCCCATATCATCACCACGATGATTGGACAGATGTGCAAGGGCTTCCCCTCACCACATTTATGGGACGTGCACTTTATGTTAAATTCGAGCATGTTGCACCATACACACATATCATGCCAGCTGATTTAGATAAAGTTATTGGTGACCGTGTTAAGGAAGGCGACATAATCATTTTAGACTCCCAGTACCAAATACCACCTTTCACAGAGCTTACAAACACTGAAGCGGATCAAAGGCTTTTAATCTGCCGTGAAGCTGCTGAGTGGTTTAGGGATAAAAAAGTTAAATGCGTGGGCTTTGGCGATGGTGTTTCCATCGAAAGCAGTAATTTCGATGTATGCGCTTTCCACGATGTGCTTATGGAAGAAGATATTGTATTCATTGAAGTTTTATGCAATCTTGATAAACTTACAACAGATACTTTCTTCATGTCCTACACCCCACTCCCAATTGTTGGACTCGACTCATGCCCTGTGCGTGCCTATGCAATAGAAGGCCTCCCAGGTTTCACAAGATAATATAACCGAGAGGAACTTATGATGATTTATTCTAATATTGACAATGATGTTAAACTACCAAACTACCCAAAGGTGTTGGTTGAGGCTATTAGCTATCTAAAAAACACCAATTTCGCGGCAATGGAAGATGGCACATACGAAATCAAAGGCGAGGATATGTACGCTAAGCTTTTCGGTGCAGAAACAGCGCATATTTCCGAAAGACGCCCTGAGTCCCATGAAAAATACATTGATGTGCAGTTTACTGTTTCAGGCAGCGAATGCATTGGCGTAACCAATTTTTTAGACGAATATGAAGTTGATGAAAGAATTGATGAAGAAGACCTCATCTTCTATAAATCAGTGAAAAATGAAGCGCTTGTAGAGATGTACCCTGGTTGCTTCTGTGTATTATTCCCAGACGATATTCACAGGCCGCTTGTAGCAAAGTCAGAGCCCTGTAAAGTGCGTAAAGTTGTAATTAAAATCAGCACTGCACTGCTGGATTAATTACAATAAGATATAAATACTCCTTAAAATTTGCAGATAGTTTTTTCAGCTAAGAAGCAGTCGCGTGAGCGACTGCTTCTTAGCTTTATATTATTATATATTTCTTTTAAAGTATCAAATATAAAATATGGGGTCACCTGCCTGTGGCAGGTGACCCCATTAATAATATTATTCTAATTTAGGATTAGTTAGCGCCGATATCCTGATCTAAGTTAACCATTTCAGGGTCGTACTCAGCAGTTTCAGGGCACTCAGCGATATTGTATTTTTCGTTGTACTTCATCATCTTGTACACGGAATATGTCTGGAATGCACAGAGGATTAGAAGTGGGCCTGTTGTAGCGATTACAAGCTGTTTTGTAGCATCTATACCGCTGATTTCGCCAGTTGTTGAAGCGGAAACGATATTGATGAAAGCAAGTGAGGACATAACAAGTGCCCAGAAGATTTTTAGTTTGTTTGGAGGTTCTGCACCTACATCTTCGCTCATGTCGCAGGACATCGCAGAGATTGTAGTTGTCATCGAGTCACAAAGTGTTACAACGGATAGACCAGCAACTAAGATGAACACGAAGCTAAATACAAATCCGAGTGGGAAGTTTTCAAAGAAGATGAATACAGAAGCTTCTGCGCCAAGCTCTTGGATACCTGCCCAAAGGTCAACACCTTTTTTAAGTTGTAGATTATATGCTGCTGAACCAAATACGCCAAACCATAGGAAGTTAAATGCCGCAGGAACTGCGAAGTTAACAGTTACAAACTCTCTAAGGCTTCTACCTCTTGCAATTTTACCGAGGAACATCCCCATCATTGGGCCGTATCCTACCGACCAAGCGTAGTAGATAACTGTCCACCATTGTGGCCATAGTTCACCGTCAACACTACTTAGGTATGTAGCATTTGTGAAGAAGTTGTCCATTGCAAATCCAAAGCCTTCCCATGTCATAGAAAGGATGAAGGATGTGCCGCCAAATAGGAATACAAACACCATGAAGAAACCAAATATTTTCGCATTAAGGTCGGAAAGAATTCTTACGCCCTTAGCGATACCTGTATAACTTGAAAGCATGAATATTACAACAACTGCTACAAGGATTATAGCTCTTGTCATGTTTGTTGCAGGAATGTCGAATAGATAGTTAAGTCCTGCCGCAAGCTGTGTAGCGATAACACCAAGTACTGCGGATACACCACCGGCGATACCGAATAGGCAGATAAGGTCGATAATATTACCGCCAACGCCTTTTACTTTTTTACCAAATACAGGGTATAGAGTGGAGCTTACTGTGTATTCCAGCTTCATGTTGTAACAAGCATAACCTACCGCAACACCACAGATTGTGTAGAATACATAGTAAGGAATTGCCCAGTGATACATTGTAACACCAAGACCTGCAATAGCCGCTTCTTCTGTGAATGGCTCAAGTCCCATCCATGGAACAGGATTTGCAAGATGGCTTAGTGGTTCTGCGATACCCCAGAAAACAACACCGGAAGCGATACCGCCACAGAGTGCGATAACTGTCCAAGCCCATTTACTTAGGATTGGTTTTGCATCTTTACCACCGAGGATGATGTCGCCCTTTTTAGAGAAACCTATGTAGAGGCAAAGCACGAGCATCGCAAGTGTTACAACACCGAATAGCCATCCAAGCCATTTCATTGTAAAGCCAACGATTGCTGTTTCTGCATTGTAAAATCCTTCAGGGGAAACAAGTCCGAGTACAATTGCTGCTAAGAATAGTGCTGCCGCTGGATAAATAATTATCGGTTTCATTTTTTGTGTACGTTTTTCCATAAAAATCTCCTTAAAATATTTTTGATGGTGTTTAAGTTAAATGCTAAAAATCTTACTAAGTTAAGTTAATTTCCCTCTAAAGTTAACTCAATAATTTTCTTCACATCAAACTATATAAGCCACCTTTATCTAAAAATTCATATCACAGTTAATCACTGCACAGCCATGCATACTCACGGCTAAGCTCCATATTAACTATTCTACAAATTCATTTAGAACGCCATTTTTAACGATATTGTATGCATTTGCTATATCTATGCTGATATTTCTATCTTTATCATAGAATGGAACTTCTTTTCTTGAAACTTCATAAACTTTCTTTGTATCCACACCAAGTGCAAATTCGCCTTCTTTCATCCTGCGGATGTCGATAGCTTGCATTGCATGGATTAGCTCAATAGCGGACATATATCTGAGATTATCAACCATTTTGCTTACCTTTTCAGCTGTGAATGGTAAAAAGCTTGCATGGTCTTCTATATTACCTGCGATTGAGTAGCAGTCCATGGAATTTGGGTTTAGAAGATGCCTGTTTTCAGCGTCGATAGCAGAGAATGTTTTTTGTATGGTGCTATATGCAATTACTTTTTCTTCATCAGGGCTTAAGAAGCGTGTTAGATGTGTAAATGCAGGGTCTGTGATTCTTATCATGCGATACGCTATTACTCTGGATAGATGCCCCAGTGCAAGTGCGATCATTTCCATACCAACGGATAGTGATGTAACCTCAAAATTACAGCTTACATATGTTTTGCCATCTTTTAGCAGTATGCAAGGGTTGTCATCTGTGGTGTTCATCTGAATATGTAGTAATTTTTTCACATAGTTCATTGAGTCTAAAACAGAACCATTTATCGAGAAACCACCTCTAAAGCTAAGTGGATCTTGAAGATGGCGTGTTGGATGTGGAGTATGTAGATAGCTGCCAACAAGATGCTTTCTGCATCTTCTCGCCATTTCGATTTGACCTTCAAGCTCTCTGGTGTCGTTTACATCAGCATTAATTGGGTCGATAACGCCATTTAATCCTTCCCATGCGAGGCAGTAAATTAGGTTTGAAACATTTAGATATTCTTCAAGTTCCATTACAGCTATTGCCGCAAATGCCGCACCCTGTGCATTAGAGGAAACTATGCTTAGTCCGTCCTTAGGGCCAAGTTTTGGTGGAATTAGGTTTTCCCTTTTCATAGCTTCGCCTGCATTTATGATTTCGCCTTTATACTCTACATCTGCCTCACCCATAAATGCTAAACCGATTAGGGAAAGTGTTGTAATATCGCCCTCACCGATTGAGCCTCTTTTATGAACTCTTGGGTGAATTCCTCTATTTAAAAACTCTTTATAAAGTCCGATTATTTCAGTACCGATACCACAGCTTCCGCAAAGAGCAGTATTTAGCCTTATAACCATCATTGCTCTAACTTCTTCTATTGTACAATAGGGAGCTACGCCTAAGGAATGGCAGTTGAGCATATTTCTGTTGTACTGCTCAAAATAATCTGCATCAAATTCTTTATCCTTATTCCAGCCTACACCTCTGTTTAGTCCATAAACAGGTTTCCCCTCAGCTGCCATATCAAAAAGAACTTGTCTTGCAGCTTTAGCTCTTTCTACTGCTTCTGGGTCAAGCTCAATTTTTTCACCATCATAGGCAATTCTTCTAAGAGTTGGCAGGTCGAGATTTTTGCCGTTTAGAATAATCTTCTCCATCTTGTTACTCCTTTTGTGTTTTTAACATTTTTTTAAGATGTACACAACTTGCACACTTACTTGCATATTATACCATATTTTATTTATTTTGCACTCAAAATATACTTTTTTTAACTTTTTTTGTATTATAAAACAAAAATAAATTGTAAATTTATACACATCTTATTAAAAACTTCAGCATATTATTACAATAAAGTAACATTTCTGATTTCCTCCAAATTTTCTTTATTGTCCACATCCATGAGTTCATATAAATCCGACGGCTCAATCGAATTAACTTCAATTTTTTCAGAATTTATTATATCTCTAAATCCAGCATCACCATCTCTGCTATCAATAGCTTTTAATATTGAATTCGGGATTACTTTTGGGTTGCCCCCAGATATATCCCATACAGCTTTCGGATTTGATTTAAAAGCTTCTATGAGTGATTTTATTGTAGCTTTTTTTAATAGCGGTTGGTCACAAACTATGAAAAGGCATCCATCGGCATCAGAAATATGCTTTAGCCCTTGTTTTATCGAATAGGATTTGCTAATTGAGTCTATCATTACAGGCTTCACAGGATATTTTAAAGAGAGCTTCTTCACTTCTTCATATGCTGTCACAACCACCACTTCAAAGAGCTCATCAAATGGCAGTTTATCCATTGTGTGCTCAAAAAGCGTTTTGCCATTTAGCTTTTCAAGGAGCTTGTTTTCACCATATCTGCTACTACTCCCTGCCGCAAGCACAATGCAAGAGACTATCGGCACATTTTCCCTATTTAGTTTTGTATCGTGACTATTTATCATCAAAATCACTCTTTCATTCTTATTTTAATGCTGCACAGCCTAAATAAATATCCATATTTGCAAATTTGGATTAGATTTATTACAAATCTAATCCAAATTAATTAATTACTATATACGTGCTTTAATCCTTGCAAACACATCTGAAACAACGCCCTTGGATGCATTTACTTTATAATCCCTGTCAAACTCTACCGCTACATTTTTGTGGATGTAATCGGATAGAATTTTAGCTACTGCTAAGATATTATCTTCGCTTAGCTCCTTACCTTTTAGGAAATCTTCCGCTTCGGTGAGGTTTACAGGCTTTATGCCTATTGCACCTGCATAGATGCTCACTGTGTCCACCTTATCGCCTGCCATAATCACTCCGACCGACACCCCTATTCTCGAGATTGTTACTTTCTTTCTCGAGCCGAGTTTTACAAATGCGTTTACATAGTCGGGCTTTGGTATGATTATATGGGTAATAGCTTCGTTGTGGGCAAGTGTGGTTTTACCTGGGCGAGCTATTATCTCGCTCATTGGCACTTCTCTTTCTCCTGTCGGTGATATTGTTTTAACTACTGCACCGTACATTGTAAGTACGGGAAGTAAATCACCTGCTGGGGAGGCGTTTCCTATGTTGCCACCTATTGTGCCATTGTTTCTTATCTGAAGTGAGCCTACATCCGATGCACTGTCCACAAGTGCCATTAAGTATTTTCTTGCCACTGCATTGTGTTCTATTTCGGTCATTGTGGTGTATGCACCGATTGTTATTGTGCTATCATCTTCTGTGATGCCTTTGTATTCTTTTATATGTCCAAGGTAGCAGAGGAAATCATGCTCCACTCCGTCTTTTATGCGGATGATATAGTCTGTTCCTCCGCCGATGAATTTGCTCTTTTCAGTCATCTGTGACAGTGCTCCCTGTACTTCTGTTACTAAAGTAGGTCTTAGTGAATTCATGTTTTACGCTCCTTCCTTAGCTGAGCGTTTTACCGCTCTTATTATCTGTGTATACCCTGAGCAACGGCAGATATTCCCTGCAAGTGCATTTCTTATCTCGTCTTCGCTTGGGTCGGGGTTGTGCATTAGCAATGCCTTTGCGGACATTATCATCCCCGTTGTGCAGTATCCACACTGTATTGCGGTTTCTTCCACGAATGCTTTTTGTATTGGGGATAGTCCGCCGTCGGGTGCGAGCCCCTCTACCGTAGTTACTTCCTTGCCTTCAAGTTGGCATGCAAGCACTAAACATGAGTGCACTGCTTCGTCGTTGATTATTACTGTGCACGCTCCACATTCGCCCTCGCCGCATCCCTCTTTTGTTCCCGTCATTCCGAGGTCTTCTCTTAAAAGGTCGATTAGTCTTTTGCTATCTTCTACTTCTATTGAAGTTGCTTTTTTATTTAAGGTGAAATTTAGTTTCATTATGTCCTATCCTCTCTTTGCTAAATACTCGCAGATTACATCTGGGCTCATTGGTATTGTGCTGATGTCACTGTCGAGTGCATTGTTTACAGCTCCCATTAGAGCGGCTGCCGGTGGAACATTACAAGCTTCACCAATTGACTTAGAATCATATGGACCTTCGCAGTTTCCGTCTTCAATGAACGCAACCCTCACTGAAGGTGCTTCGTATGAATTAAACACATGATAGTCTTTTAGTCCGCCAAAAGGAACACCGTTTTTGCGATACTTAATATGCTCGCTAAGTGCTGAACCAGCCGACATCTGCACTGCACCCTGTGTCTGAGCCACGCAGATTTCTCTGTTAATAGCCTGACCAATATCAAGTACGGAAACAAAATCAAGTACTTTTGTCATACCAGTGTAGGTATCAACTTCAACATATGCAAAATTTGTGCCTGCAACAATGTCATTCTGGGTTGGGGTGTGATTGAATGTTACAAATATTTCAGCCTGATATAGCTGTTGTGATTTTCTCACAAGCTCGGTGAAAGGATATCCGATTTCTCTATTGGATTTGCAGTAAACAAATTTACCTTCTGTTTCAACATCGTTTATATCAACACCCTCAAGGTCTGCAAAGTGCTTTTTAATTCTCTCTTTTAGAGCTACTGCCGCACCGTAGGTTGCTTTACCAACTGTTACAGTAGTTCTGCTTGAGTAACAACCAAAGTCGAATGGTGTTACATCTGTGTCGCCTTCTTTGATCTTGATATCATCCACATCAATGCCTAAAGTTTCTGCAGCAATCATTTTAAATGCTGTTACCGTACCACAACCATGGTCATGAATTGTAGCATTTACGCTTACGGTTCCGCTCTCTGTAAGACGCATGTCAACCCTTGCAAAGTCGGATTTAAATGGATAAAATCCGCTTACATGGCCAGAGGAAGCAACGCCTATACCCCTTTTATAGCGGGTGTTTTCAGCGTTAAACTTAGCCACTTCTTCTTTTCTGCCATACCAATCAAACATTTCACAGCCCTTTGTGAGGGTTTCTTTTGTTTTAAGGTTATTTAGAGATACATTGTATTTTATATCAATAGTGTATGGCTCTTTAGCATTTTTAAGCCTTAGCTCATATGGATCCATACCAAGCTTTTTAGCTGCAACATTTACATTGTGCTCCATGATTGTATTAGCCTCAGGAGCTGTCCAACCTCTGAATGCGCCACTTACGATTGTATTTGTAATGGTAGTTCTACCATCGTATTTAACACTCTTTATCTCGTATGTTTTAGAGAACTTTGTACCTAAAGTGTTTAGGTAGTTTACAGAGTTACCCACATACGCACCTGCATCAAGTGTAACATCACAATCAACATTGCACATTGTACCATCGGGCTTATAATCAACCTTCATAACAGCATCAATAGGCGAGCGGCTATAAGTGGAAACTATTGTTTCGTTTCTGTTATAAACAAGCTTTACAGGTCTGCCTGTTCTGATAGCAGCAGCAGCCGCAACAGGTTCAAGCACCCACTCCTGCTTAGCGCCGAATGAGCCACCCATTGTGGTCTTTACAACTCTGATTTTGTTAAAATCCATATCGAATATGGTTGCAAGCTGTGTTCTGATACCGAAAACCGCTTGGTTTGGCGAGAACACTTCAAGTTCTTTTGTGTATTTGTTATAGGTAGCTACACATGCATGGGTTTCCATACACAGGTGATTAATCCTTGAAAGATGGATTGAGCTTTCAACGGTGATTAAATCGTCGTCCGTACATACTTCGCCCACTGTGAAAGGATCTGCCTTTAGCACTGCACCCTCTTTGTGAACATTGTCTATAATGCCAGTGAGTGTTTCCTGTGCTGTGAGCGCAAATGGGTATTCTTCATACTCAACTTCTATAAGAGAAACTGCTTTTCTTGCGATTTCTTCTGTTTCAGCAATTACACCTGCCACACGGTCGCCCACAAAGCGAACATGCTCATTAAATATTCTTTCGTTGAAGATAATTGGTCTTGCAGGTGGTACATTATGCACTGGTTTTTGCAGAATGTTTTGTCCTATTTGTGTGTGATAACGGCTATAAGTATTGTGCTCAAAATTGAAGCAGTCAATAATATCAACTACACCTTCAAGCTCAAAAGCCTTTGAATAATCGAGTTTTTTCACCTTACCATGTGGTATGGTGCTAAATAAAATTGCCATATGAAGCATTTTATCAAGCTTCATGTCCCCTGCATAGATAGCTTTTCCGCTCGCTTTGAGCTCGGCATCATGGATGGGGTAAGTAGTGCCTATATGTTTCATAATTTTCCTCCTTGGTTGAAATATTAGCGACAAAATGCATATCTCAACATATCTCATGGCATTTTAATGATTTATCACATTAAAGTGTATGTGCGATAGAAATATGTTTAGATATTTGAATCAGTATTATCGTTGCACGATACACTACAATTATACTCTAAAGAATTTGCAGTGTCAACGAAAGTGAGATGTAAGACATTTATTTTAATTAAAAATAAGAAGATTGAATAATTAGTTGTATACATTCTTGTATACATCTCACAAAATGGAGCTATCTAAACAACTTCAGAGAATTATCATTTATATCTTTCCCCGCCGTAGGCGGGGAAAGATATACGGAAAAATATTAAGAATTTTAACCGTTCTTGCTAATGCATACCGTCAGCAATTAATTCACGCTCTTCCTCATGCCGACAGAATGAGAAAGAGCGTGCAACTTAGTAAATTTTATATAGCTTAGACTACATTGTGGATTTCATCAATCTGGCTGCCATCCCTGTACATTACCTTAGCCACAACTCTCTCACCCGTTTTAATAGGGTTTGCAATTCCTGTGAGTTCCTCTGCAATTTCCTTTAGCTTTCCAATTTCCACAATCGGAAGCCCTGCCTTTACAAGGCTCTCCTTTAGCTCACTCCTTGCAGGATTTACAGCTATACCATGCTGTGTAACAAGTACATCCACTGTGTTTCCAGGTGTGGTCACGCAGTGCACCTTATCCACTACAATGGAAAGTCTTGCACGGCTGAGTGGTGCCACTATCATTGTGATTTTTGCCCCTGCGGCGGTGTCGCTATGGCCTCCAGAGCCACCCATTATATAACCGTTTGAATCGGTGTGAACATTTACATTGAAGTCGGTGTCTATCTGTGTAGCTCCGAGTATTACCACATCGAGGCTGTCAACAGCGGCAGAGCTTGCTGTTGGACTCGCATATCTCATTGAGGATACTTCCATATGCTTCGGATTGTTTTTTATGGACTCCACTGCCCCTAAATCAAAGCACTGCACATCTATAAGCGCCTCAAAGCATCCCTCATTTAGCATATCAACTAAATAGCTTGTGATACCTCCGAGTGCAAAGCTCCCTTTTATGCCCTTTTGCAGCATTAAATCTTTTAAGTATTTTGCGGCGGCAAGTGAAGCTCCTCCAGCACCTGTTTGGAAAGAAAATCCGTCTTTTAAAAGGCCTGAATGCTCAATTACATCCACTGCATACCTTGCTATTGCAAGACCTACGGGGTCACGAGTTATCTTTGTTGTACCAGAGACTATTCCAGATGGGTCGCCGATTTTCTCCACCTCTACCACATAATTTACATATATCTCTTCTATCGAATAGTCGATAAGTGGGTATGGTACGATGTTATCGGTGATTACAACCACTTTCCCAGCCGCCATGGCATCGGGGAATGCATATCCCATAGAACCGCAAGCGGAAACACCGTATTTACCAGAACAATTGCCCATTGGGTCGGCTGTTGGTGCGGCGATAAACGCTACATCAATGGGGCTTTCACCGCTTAAAATAGCCGATGGTCTGCCTCCGTGGCTTCTAAATATAACAGGCTTATCCATTATGCCCTCGGAAACTACTTTTCCAAGTTTTGCGCCCATGTAGTTTGTTTCAATTTCAGTTACCACGCCATTTTTGATATGATCTATCAGTGGTGCATGGACATCAAAGAGCGAGCTTGCATTAATCTTTATATTCTTTATTCCAAGCTCTGCCACTGCTTCCATAACCATATTAAGTACATGGTCACCGTTTCTTAGGTGGTGGTGGAAGGAAAGTGTCATCCCATCTTTTACACCTGCGGCTACTACCGCTTCTTTAACAGAATTAATCATCTTATTCATTTACAGCACCTCCGCTTATAGCCTTAGCCATTTCGATAACCTGTCTGGCACGCTCGACTATCGGCGCATCTATCATCTTGCCATTTAGTGAGACAACGCCTTTGCCCGCCGCTTTTGCTTCTTCTATAACTTCAAAAACTCTGTAAGCGTATTCGATCTCTTTTTCAGTTGGGCTAAAGACTTTGTTAATTCCGATTACATGGCGTGGGGATATGGACGCCTTACCGCTAAAGCCCATTGATTTTGCAACTTCTGCATCGTGAATGAGCCCTGCATCGTCGTCAACATCGGTGAATGGTGTGTCGTAAACCTCGACCCCTGCCGCCCTTGCCGCTGTAACAAGACGGCTTCTGCTGTACATTATCTCTGCACTTTCCTTTGTGCGAATACATCTCATGTCGGCGGTTAAATCTTCTGCACCTAAGAATAATCCCTCCACCCTATCGCATGAAGAAGCTATCGAAAATGCATTTTCCACACCCATGGTGGTTTCTATTAGTGGAACAAGCTTTACAGTGCCCACTTCCATGCCATGCTCTTTTTCAAGCTCGGTTATATATTCATCTATTTCGGTTACATCTTTTGCAGTATTTATTTTAGGGGGTAAAATCGCTGCAGGCTTTAATGGAATAATCTCCTTTAAATCCTCTTTCCAGTAGGAAGTGTCGATAGAATTAATTCTCACTATCACTTCGCTTCTTTTAAACTTAAGCGTTTTAAGTGCATTTCTCACCAAAATTCGTGCAGAATCTTTCTCGGTGGGTGACACTGCATCTTCTAAATCTATTATAATACTATCTGAACCAAGTAAATCCGCATTAAGTAGCATACCTGGATTGTTGCCGGGGAAAAATAACAAACTTCTTCTCATTATGCTCTACCTCCTGCCGCTCTAAGTATAGCTGTTTCCATTCTTGCTTTTATTACAAAGTCCACAGCGCCTCTGTCGTTTACATTTACCAAAGCATTTTCCACACCGAATTCTTTCAGTGACTCACTAATGGTTTTTTCAATAGCTTCGGCGAATTGATTGTAGACAATTGATTTTATCTCTACAGTGATGCCGTTTTCCGCTGGAGATATTTCCACAAAAATGTCGTTCGACTCAATAGTACCCGCCACTGCTTTTGCCACTATCTTCATATGTAACACTCTCGCTTTCTAATTTTTTAGTGATAATCAGGACTCATTTCAGAGATTTAACTCACTGCGTACTGCGCTGATTAGCACGACTATTCTTATATTTCTTACAGATATAATTATACACAAAATTTATAAAAATAAAAGGGTGTTGTTGCAAAGACTTCATTTTTTTAGTTTACAGTCACAAATACTACATTTTTAGCTTTTTTAATATTCAATATGCACAAAATATATAGTACTTATAGCGTTTAAAAGAGTGGTGAGGCTGGGGTGTTGAGTGGTGGTGGATGGGCTTTGTATATCTACCACGATGTTTAGGCTTTTATTGATTTTGTTTTTTTATTAATATATAATGGATGTGGAGATTATTTATATTAGGCGAAGCCTAATATAAATTTGCCATGTGGGCAACACTTCCCACGGCAATTTAATCTATATGTCCCTGCCCCGAGACAGGGCAGATGGACGATATAAATAATCCTACAGATTATTTATATTATCCGCAGGGTAATAAGTGAAAAATGAAGAATGAAAAGTGA
>CAYJIJ010000008.1:0-50053 GCA_964370185.1 uncultured Oscillospiraceae bacterium | reverse complement strand
TTCGATTATTTATATCCCTCGCAGGGGCGATTTAGATTGCCTTGCTCTCGTCACTATCGTGACAACCGAGCAAATGGCAAATTTATATTATATTCGTACCTCACATAATATAAATAATCTCCACTCCGCTTCGATTATTTATATCCCTCGCAGGGGCGATTTAGATTGCCTTGCTCTCGTCACTATCGTGACAACCGAGCAAATGGCAAATTTATATTATATTCGTACCTCACATAATATAAATAATCTCCACTCCGCTTCGATTATTTATATCCCTCGCAGGGGCGATTTAGATTGCCTTGCTCTCGTCACTATCGTGACAACCGAGCAAATGGCAAATTTATATTATATTCGTACCTCACATAATATAAATAATCCGTAGTATAAAGATAAGCGCAAATCTGAAATAAATTAATAGGAGCGAAATCCGCCTTTTAAAAGAGGGGGATTACCTCAGTAAATAAATTCTATCTTATCTGCTTAGGGGCAAAGCCCCTTAATATATCTATGATATCGCACAACATATTTAGTAGGTTTTTGATTATGCATTATTTTAATTCGTTTCGCCAAAGGCGAAACTCCTTAACTTTTCACTATTAATTTTTCACTTTTCACTAAAAGAACTCTCCGCTCTTTTGCTTCTAAAAATTTGCTACATTCTTTTTTCAGGCTTCGCTTACTTATTTATGGGGCTTTGCCCCATACCCCACGCTTTTTTGAAAAAATAGGGGCAAAACTTTATTTTTCACTATTTTGCGTACCCCAGGGCTATCCCCTCTTTACAATTGCACATAAGCATCGGGGCGGATGTTTTCAGCCTCTGCTTTGTCGTGAGTTATATATATAATAGTTTTCCCCTTTGCCTCACTTCTCACAAAATCAATTGTTTTAGCCTTTATATCGTCGTCAAGCCCTTTAAATGGCTCGTCCAAGATTAAAATATCATATTCTGCATAGAGCGCTCGCAAAATTGCTGTGCGCCTTTTCATACCACCCGATAGCGTACCTGCTTTTTTCTCTCCAAAACTTAATAATCCCACCGCCGAAAGCCCGTAGTCCATCCTTGCTTTGCTCATGCCTTCAAGGCTGTCTTTTCTAAGGTGGGGCAGTAATAGATTGGCATACACATCAAGATGCTCGCATAGTCTGTCTTCTTGGAAAACTGCGCTTATCCTTAAATTATCAAGCCCTGTTATGCTACCCTCGTCGGGTGTTTGAAGCCCCATAAGCATTCTTATCAAAGTGGTCTTCCCACTTCCAGATTGCCCCATAATGCAGGTGAGTTTGTTTTTTGGGAAGGATAGATTCAGTTTATCAAAAACTACTACATCTCCATATTTTTTTGATACATCACTTAGTACAATCATTGTATATTAACCCTCCCAAGCCTTTTATTTAGAGCTTCTATGAGTACTGTAAATGTTTTTTCAAATACAAAGCTTATGATTATAATCACAATAGTCCAAGCAAAAAGTGTGGGGGTATCAAGGAAAATTTTTGCTTCGTAAAGTTTTTCCCCTATCGAATTATCGGGTAATCCAATTACCTCTGCGGCAATTCCAGCTTTAAAGCACATTCCAAGCCCCACCGTAGATGCAGATTTAAAAAATGGCATTATTTGTGGGATTATAATATATCTAATCTTTGTTTTTGCCGATATATTAAAAATAGTTGCCATCTCACTTAGTTGCCTGTCAAGACTACCTATGCCCATTAATACATTTGTGTAGACTATTGGCATCACCATAATAAAGCTTATGAAAACTGAAATGTTATCGGCGGAAATCCATATTAAAATTAGTATAATTATCGAAGCCACCGGCACTGATTTTGAAACCAAAATAAATGGGCTGATAATCTGCTTAAATATTTCTGATTTATGCGATATTGCCGCCGAGATAACCCCAAGGGACACAGCAAGCAAAAAGCCTAAAGTTATTTTTAGCATGGAGTGCAGGAGGGATTGCCAAAAATAAGCTTCTCCAAGCAGGGCAAACAATTCGCCAAACACCAATAACGGCGACGGCAATAATATCCGTGAATTCACTATCATGCTGAAAAACTGCCAAAGGGCTATCCAAAATAGGATAACCCAAATAGGCAGGTATTGTTTTTTTATATTGTCGCTATTTTTATTCATAATAGAAGGCATCATTTGGTAAAGCACCACCTATTGCCGCAGGATTTAGTTCAAATAGTACATTAAGGTAGCCTGAAAGCATATCTTTCATTTCTGCCCCGTCCACATATGTTATATTGCACTCGGGAATTGCTTTTGCCGCCACTGCTTCGGGCACAATTCCATATCCGCCAACTAAAGCCGCCGCTTCAGCAACATTTGTGTTTACGAAATTTACACTTTCCTCGTAATTAGCCATAAAATCAGCTACCACTTCGGGGTTTGCTTCTGCAAAAGCTGTGTTTGCCACTACAACTCCAGTGATAAGGGTTCCAGCTATTTCGGAACTATCCCAAACTTCTGTTAAATCAAGTGCAATGCGGATGTTTTCGTTTTGGGTTTGTGCAGTTGTTGCAAAAGGTTGTGGAAGCATTGCTATTGCATTTGCCTCAGCCGATAGTGCCGCAACTACCTCGGCTTGCTCACTCTTCCACTCTATTGTAACAGAATCAGTGAGTCCATTTGCCTCTAAAATTTTGGTTAGTGCATACTCAGGAGTAGCACCTTTTCCGCTTGCGTAGATAGTTTTTCCTGCTAAATCTTCTATCGACTGCACTGTGTCACCGCTCTCGGCGATGTATAGCACTCCAAGTGTGTTGATAGCGAGCACCTTTACTCCACCATCGCTGTTGTTGTGCAAAACACTTGCTACATTTGCAGGTACTGCCGCAATATCAACTTCACCCTTTACAATCATCGGTGTAACAACATCAATGGCTGTTTCAATCGAGAAGGTGTAGTTATTGCTTGTGATAGCGCCACTTTCAGCGTCGCTCATGAATTTAACCATGCCCATTGCAGTAGGCCCATTAAGTGCAACCGCAGACACATCCACTGGCTCTGACATAGGCTCTTCTGCTTGTGGTTGCTCTTCGGAAGACGCCTCACTTGCTTCGCTTACAGGCTCAGAAGATGAGGTATCGCCCTCGGTTTCACTTGCACAGCCTGTAAAGGCGAATAGTCCCATTGTGCAAACCATCATTAAAATAAGTAATTTTTTCATATTTCCTCCATTTTTCGCTTTTAGCGCAAACTGATAAAAGACTTTTAGCAGTTCTAAATTTCTTGTGCGGACTTTAAAGCCCAATGCTTAGATATTCTATATCTTAAATAAAAAGTTAGCATTTGCTAACTTTTGGTAAATTATATCACAAAATGCCAAAAAGGTCAAGTTCATTTAAAAAAATCACGCCTTTAAGGATTGTTTAAAAAATATCAATCTTTAAATTGACTTTTTGTTCATATTTTGCTATAATTTATTTGTGATATTTTATTCTGTTACCTATAAAACTAATAACTTTTATATATTATTTTAATCATAGTAAATCAGAAATTTTTTCACTATTTTCATCTAATAAGTATGTCTAAAAGTGTATTGTCCTATTCATATGAGGAGTTTAATTATGAAAAAATTTGTCAATTGGCTCAATAACGCCACGATAAGAAAAAAATTCCGCCCTTTGCAATTTGTTGTGATTGTAAATGTTTTAATACTCACCTTATTCTCTTTTGTTGCGATTACAATGGTAAATAGTTCTTCGCAAAATATTATTGATACCAATGTAAGGCACAAAGAAGAGCTGAGTAGTATTATTAGAAATATGTATGTTTGCCGAGTGCTTGGCAGGGATATTCTTTTTGCTGTTGATGAAGATGTTAAAAACGATTATTACGACGATTATATCGCAGCATTTGACTCGCTCGACTACAAAATGCAGGAGTACACAAAATATCTGTCCGGTGCACAGCTTGAAGAATTTACACGAATTATTGAAGAAAAAGATACCTATAAGGAGAGCATGATTCTCTCCGCTGATATTTGGATTAACGGCGGAGATTATGACGACGCCCTATATGCCCTGCAAGTGGTAACTCCGATAGCAAATGAGTTTTTTGGCAGTATAGACGAATACTCAGCGTCGGAAGAAGCTATAATGAACGAAGCGCTCGATTTAAACAACACTCTGGTTATTACCATATCTGTTGTAGGAGCGGTTATTAGTTTAGCTGTCATATCTGGGGTTGTAATTTTTACAAGGTTCTTCTCAAAAAGCATGAGCAGTAGCCTTATCAAGCTTGAAAAATCAATGTCGCTCATCGCTGAAACAGGCAATATGAAAATCGAGATACCCAAAGAGCTTTATACCGATGATGAAGTTGGGAAAATAGCTAATGTGGCAAATAAAATGAAAACCATGTTGCTTGAATATTCATTTAACGACACCCTCACAGGTGGCTATAATGCAAAGGCATATCACGAAGAGCTAAATGATCTCTTTGAAAACGAAAGCGAAGATCATGAGGTTTGGTGTGTTATTTCAGATATGAATAATTTAAAGCTCATCAACGACCATTTAGGGCATATGGAGGGCGATAATGCTCTGAGAAACTGCTACTATGCACTCAATGGCAATTTCAGCAAATATGGCAAGACTTTTAGAATCGGTGGGGATGAATTTGTTTCACTTCTTTCTGGATGCACAAAAGAAGAGCTTGATTTGATGATAGCCGAAGCGGTAGCTCAAATTAATAAAGCCAACAAAAACGCCGTATACAAATATTCGCTCGCCATAGGCGTGGATCGCTTCGTTGGCAACTCTTTGCTTGAATATAATGATTTCTTTAAGATTGTTGATAAGAAGATGTATGATAATAAGATTAATAGTAAGCAGTCGAGGATGACTTCAAGGGTAACGGAATAAAATTGTTCTAACTGCTGTACAGGAAATAATCACTTGATTAGATACTTTATAAAACTAATAACTAAATTATGCTCCTATCACCGCAAGCGGATGATAAGAGCATAATTTTTTTAGTGAATTTTGTGCAGACCACCCATAGGTTACCCCTTGGGTGAATTTCACTAATGATATTATTTAATTTAAGTTAGGATGATTTCCTAAAGACTAATCGGCAGACAAATTTTTATCTCAGTGCCTTTTTCACTACTTTTTAGCTGTATTTTTCCACCCAGTCGCTCCACGCCATGTTTTACTATTGAAAGGCCAAGTCCTGTGCCGCCTGTTTCTTTAGAATGGCTTTTGTCCACTCGGTAAAACCTTTCAAACACACGCTTTTGGCTTGCCGCAGGTATGCCTATCCCCGTGTCTGTTACGGTGAGTACGGCGAGGTCATTTTCCTTTGATGTACTAATCATCACCCTGCCTTTAGGCTTATTATACTTTATTGCATTGTCCACTATATTGCTTATGATTTCCTCTATTATCTGTGGAAAAACTAAAACAGCAGCTTCACTTAGCTCGGTTGTAAGCTCTACCTCTGATTGTTCCGCCGTTTTCAGAAATCTTTCGGCTACATCGCCTGCCACATCGGCTAAATTGACTTTCATCATTTCGGCGGTGATTTTTTCTTCGTCAAGCCTTGATATATAGATTATATCCTGTATGAGATTAATTAGCCTTGTGGATTCAGTGTAGATTTTTTCTGCAAAAGGAATTACATCCTCCGAGGAAACCATGCCATTTTTCATAATTTCCGCATAGCCCGATATTGAGGTGAGTGGGGTTTTAAGCTCATGGGAAACATTTGCTGAAAATTCTCGTCTGAGCTGTTCGCTCTCCCTTTTTTCGGTTATGTCCACTAAGATTAGCACTGCGCCGTCTATTGTGTTATTAAGGCTTACAGGATTTGCCGCCACCGAATATTCCCTACCCTTGTGTGCGAGGATGTATTCGCTTTTTACTCCGCCGAGTGCTTTGTCCACCACTTCTTTTAGCTCGAGTGAACGATTTAGCTCGAGGACGGGTTTATTTATATAGTCCGCCTCGGAGTATAGCCCTAAAAAGGCGGTAGCTGAAGAATTCATAAACAGTATGTCGCCCTTTTTATCGGTGAGTATAAGCCCTTCGCCCATGTTTTCAACAATGGTAGAAAACTGCTGTTGGCTTTTGCTTAAATCCACAAGCTGGCTTGAAATAAGCTCATTTTGCTTTCTTATTTTTGTAACAAACGGGGAGAGCTCTGGGTATATGTCGGTAATTTTATAATCTTCGGGCGCCATGGTATTGAGCGGTGTGACTATTCTTTTTGTAGCTAAGCGTGCCACAATAAACGCTATAATTAGCACCGCTAAAACCACAACCACCATATATGGATATACCATGCCAAGTATGATAGAGACTACGCTTTCATCGGTGACAGCTATTCTAAGTATATCCCCCGAGGTAAGCTTTGAGGCGTAGTAGTATGTTTGAAGTCCTATTGTATCGGAAAATCTGGTGGACTCCCCCCTGCCATAGCTTAGAGCGTTTTGTATTTCGGGGCGCTCGGCATGGTTTTCCATCACCGAGGCATCCTCCATATTGTCATAGAGCACCACACCCGATGGGTCGATTATAGTTACCCTTTCTTTGGTGAGAAGTGTGCTCGCTTCCTTGATGGGGTCTTCAGCGCTGTTTAGGATGTTTGAGATATACTGGATATTGTATATCATGTCCTCTTTAGTGTTTTGGTAAAATCTATTATATGCCACAAAGGACATAAGGATTGTGGTGAGAATTGTGGCTAAAACTGCCACTGTTCCCACGCTTATAAGTATTCTTCTTCTCATATATTTACGATTACTCCTTTCCGAGCAGAGTGAAAAACCGATATAGTGCCATAAAAATCCGCCCTCTTTAAAGTTTTGGGCATAGTTTATGAAGAGGGGGTTATGCTTCCGTGCCTATGCGGTACCCCACACCCCTGACTGTGGAAATCAAATTGCCATGGACACCGAGCTTTTGCCTGAGTGTCCTTATGTGAACATCCACGGTGCGGGTTTCGCCGTCGAAATCATAACCCCAAATGCGCTCTAAGAGATGGTCACGAGTGAGGACTATACCGCTGTTTTGCATAAGTATTCTAAGCAGCTCAAACTCTTTAAAGGTGAGTAGCACCTCTTCATTAGCGGTGTGCACTGTATGCCTTTTTACATCGAGCACTATTTCACCACAATGAAATAGTGTTTTTTCCTCCTGTGGCGCACTTCTCCTAAGCACCGCTTTAACCCTTGATACCATTTCCATCATTCCAAAGGGTTTGGCAATATAGTCGTCAGCACCTGTGTCAAGCCCTATTACCTTATCGAATTCACTGCCCTTTGCGGTAACAAGTATAACTGGCACATGCTTGGTGCTCGGTGCGGATTTTAGCTTTTTGAGTATTTGAAGTCCGTCCTGCCCTGGTAGCATTATGTCGAGCAATATGAGCTGTGGAGTTGCTGTTTGCAGTTTTGCAAAGAGCTCTTCTCCATCCCCTACACCAACCGACTCAAATCCCGTAGATTTAAGGGTGTAGACTATTAGCTCCCTTATACTGCTGTCGTCTTCTACGCAAAATATCACGACTATTCCCCCTCATTCTCATGCTTTCCTGTTATTGAGAATATTACCCACTCAGCAATATTTACCGCATGGTCGCCTATTCTTTCAAAATACTTTGCAATCATTAAGAGGTAAACTGCCGATTCCGCCTTGCTTTCGTTTACCTGTATGAGGTCTATAAGCTCTTTTTTAATATTTGTGAAATATTCGTCCACAATGTCATCCTCTTTAATAACATCGTGAGCCATATCTAAATTATTGCTTATATAGGCGTTAAGACTATGCGCAAGCATCTTTTTAGTGGCGTCCGCCATACCTGTTATGCTCACTCTTCTCTTGCAATCGCTAAAGTCAATTTCGGATACAATTCTCGCTATATCCCTCGCTTGGTCGCCTATTCTCTCAAGGTCTGTTATCATTTTAAGTGCGGAGGATATCTGCCTTAAATCCTTTGCCACTGGCTGTTGTTGCAAAAGTAGTTTTAGGCAGAGCTTTTCTATATCCCTCTCCATACTGTTTACATTTTTATCAGCCTGTATCGCTTTTTCGGCGGCTTCCATGTCGTTGTCTATGAGCGCTTTTGTTGCATTACTTATTGAGGTTTCCACCATTGCACCCATTTCGAGCAATTCGTCGTGTAGCTCTTTTAGTTGCATGTCAAACTTTGATCTCATATTATTCACCCTGCTCCTTTTGCATTAATTATATATAACTGAAACTATAATTTATATTTAGCCTATAAATGCCAACCACTTAAGAAAAGTGTACGAAAAAACACTTCACAACTATGGTTGTTGACATTCTTTCCTCTGCCTTTTACTCCATCGGGGAGAAATGCATGGGAACTATCTTACCCAAATCTACCTGTGATATAATCCTCTGTGCGTTTGTCAGTCGGGGTGGAGAAGAGGTTTTCAGTAGTGTTCATCTCAACAACTTCACCGAGTAGGAAAAACGCCGTTTTATCCGATATACGCACCGCCTGCTGCATATTATGTGTAACAATAACAATAGTATAGTCCTTTTTAAGCTCGAGTGCAAGTTCCTCTATTTTCACAGTAGAAATCGGGTCGAGCGCCGAGGTTGGCTCGTCCATGAGCAGTACTTCTGGCTCTACTGCAAGTGCTCTGGCAATGCAAAGTCTTTGCTGTTGTCCGCCAGAGAGGCCTATTGCGGATTTTTTAAGCCTATCCTTTGTTTCTTCCCAAATTGCCGCACCTTTAAGGCTTCTTTCAACTATTTCATCAAGCTCGGCTCTGTTTTTAATGCCATGTGTTCTCGGGCCGTATGCAACATTGTCGTATATGCTCATTGGGAATGGGTTTGGCTTTTGGAATACCATTCCCACCCTTTTTCTGAGGAGGTTGGTGTCCATATTTCCATATATGTCCTCGCCGTCGAGCAGGAAATTCCCCGTGATTTTACAACCCTCTATGAGGTCGTTCATTCTATTAAGGCTTTTTAGCAAAGTGGATTTACCGCAACCCGATGGGCCTATAAATGCGGTTATTTCCTTTTCCTTTACTTTTAAGTCTATGTTTTTCAGTGCATGAAAATCACTGTAATATAAATTGACATTACTCAGTTCAAATTTTTCCATATTATAAAACGCTCCTTTTGCCACTTAATGTGGCATAAAATAATAAATTTGCTCTTACTTCGCAAGTGGCAGAAGAATGAGAGCGTTTTTGTGCATAAGGGCGGTAATCGCCCTGCACATCGCCCCGCGAGGATGTAGTTTGAAATTTATTTCAAACTACCGCTCCTTTTGCCACTTAATGTGGCATAAAATAATAAATTTGCTCTTACTTCGCAAGTGGCAGAAGAATGAGAGCGTTTTTGTGCATAAGGGCGGTAATCGCCCTGCACATCGCCCTGCGAGGATGTAGTTTGAAATTTATTTCAAACTACCGCTCCTTTTGCCACTTAATGTGGCATAAAATAATAAATTTGCTCTTTTTCGCCTATGCCTTTAGTAGCTTTTTAGCGATTACACCCGATATCCAGTTTATAAACAGCACCACCGCAAGCAGTACCACCGCTGTGGCATATGCCTGATTAAAGTGCAGCCCCTCTCCGCTTAGCATGTACATATGCACTGAGAGTGTTCTCCCTGCGCTGTCGAGCGTTGTGGCAAGCCTTGAGGAAGTTCCCGAGGTGTATAGCAGTGCGGCTGTTTCGCCGATTACCCTACCTATTGCAAGGATAATGCCTGCAAGTATCCCAGGCACCGCCGCAGGAAGCACTATGGTGAACACTGTGCGAAGTTTCCCAGCTCCAAGCCCAAAGCTTGCTTCTCGGTAGCTATCGGGCACTGATTTAAGCGCCTCTTCGGTCGAGCGCATTATTAGTGGTAGTATCATGATGGATACAGTCCACATCCCCGACATAAGCGATATACCCATGTCCAAAAACTGCACGAAAAATATCATCCCAAATAGCCCATATACTATCGAGGGTATCCCCGAGAGAGTTTCGGCGGTAATTCTTATTATACCCACCACTTTATTGTCTTTTTTTGCATACTCAACAAGGTATACGGCGGTGAATATTCCAAAGAGTGCGGAAAGTCCCACTGCACTTGCTGTGAGTAGTAGTGTATTAAATATCGAGGGGACAAGCGATACATTGTCGGTATTATATTTCCAGTCGAAAAGCGAGGGAAGCCCTGAAAAAAGCTTGCTCACTTCGGTGATTAGATGGGGTATGCCTTGTGCAAGGATGAATATTAAGAGGTATAAAAGCATCCCTATGGTTGCTATCGTGCAGATTATTACTGTAAGATAGATTAAAAAGCTTGCTGGGTTTTGCCTGTATTCTGCCATTTTCCGCTTAAAGCTTTTATTATTAATTCCCTTTTCGGTCGGGATAGATTTCACATTCGTCATTACACTTTTTCCATCCTTCGTTTTAGTATGGAGAAACATAAATTAATTATCAAAATGAATACAAATAGTACCACACCGGTGGCTATTAATGCGTCTTCATGGAGGTCGGCGGCATATTTCATCTCCATAACCACATTTGCAGTCATTGTGCGTATGCCCGAGAGGATATCGCCTGTAATTCTCGGCTGATTTCCTGCAACCATTACCACCGCCATTGTTTCGCCTATTGCCCTGCCTATGCCAAGCACCACCGCCGCAAGCACGCCCGAGCGTGCCGCTGGAAGCACTACTGCAAATACAGTGCGTTCATGTGTTGCACCGAGTGCAAGTGAACCCTCGTAATAGGACTCCGGCACTGCGTTTATAGCAGATTCGCTGATACCTATAATTGTGGGCAGTATCATTAGTCCAAGGAGCAGGGAGGCGGTGAGTATGCTGTTTCCATCCCCTCCTACATTGTCCCTAATAAGTGGGATAAGTGCCATCATTCCAAAAAATCCATATATGATGGAGGGTATGCCTGCGAGTAGGTTTATACCCGGCTTTATGTATCTGTAAACTGATTTAGGACAGAATTTAGACATAAATACCGCCGTCATAATACCTATTGGCACGCCAACAACTATTGCGCCACCTGTTATGTAGATGCTCCCCACTATCATGGGAAGTATGCCGAATACGCCGTTTGAGGGGCGCCATTCTGTGCCGAATATAAAGTTTAGAAAGCCTATTTCTTGCATTGCAGGCACTCCGCGCATAAATAGGAATAGACATATTACTATTACCGCAAAAATTGAACAAAGCGCTGTGAGCAAAAAGAGTATTTCAAATAATTTTTCTTTTAATTTCATTAGAAAAGCTCCCATTTGTGATTTAACTTACATTTTACAATCATGTTATAAAAAAACGCCGAGCCGTTTTCATCTAAGCCTCTTACCTTGACATTCATGATGCACACCATATCGATGTGCATCATGAGCATTGTCAAAATATATTTCGGAAGATGAATATTGTTATGCTCTGCGTGAAATTTTATTTATCTTACTTAACTTCGGACCAATCTGTGATAGCGCCTGTGTAGATATCTCTTACTTGGTCAAGTGTTAGCTCTGCAAGGTCGTTAGCATTATTTACTACTACTGCGATACCGTCCTGAGCCATTGGTAGGTAGTAAGCAAGTTCAGCCATTTCGGAGTCTTTTAGGTTACGGCTTGCCATACCGATATCGTATGTGCCATTTATTGCACCAGTCATACCTGCGCTTGAGCCACTGCCTTCAACGGAGATGTTTGCATTTGGGTTAATTGCAGCATAAGCTTCTACAAGTTTTTCCATGATAGGTGTTACAGATGTGGAACCGCCGATGATAAGGTCGCCTTCTGGCATTGTGCTTGTGAATGCTACGCCTTCAAGAGGAATATAGCCTTCAGCTTCTACGATAGCCTGTGCTTCAGGGCTTAGGATGTAGCCGATAAGGTCTGCTGCTACGCCTGTTGGCTCTTCTAAAGTAGCGATGTTAAATGGTCTTGCAACAGGGTATGAACCGTTTAGTACATTTTCGGAAGTAGCTTCTGCGCCGTCAATTTTTACAGCCTTAACTGTTTCGTCCATTGAACCCATTGAGATGTAGCCGATTGAAGCAGGTGCTTCTGCAACAGCTGTTTTAACTTTACCTGTGCCGTCATGTACAATAGCTTCTACATATGTGTTGTCGATATCGTCAGCCATAACGCCTGTGATTTCTACAAATGCGCCCCTTGTGCCCGAGCCGTCTTCTCTTGTTACAACGCTGATTGTACCGCTAACGCCTTCAGCTGGTGCTTCACTGCTTGCTGGTGTTTCTTCGGAAGCTGGTGCTTCGGAGGAAGCAGGCTCGGAAGAACATCCTGTGATAGTTGCCATCATTGATAGCGCTAAAATAGCTGTAAGTAATTTTTTCATTTTTTTCTTCTCCTTAAAGTTAAAGCAATTTTGTTTTTTGATTTAGGCATTTTGTAAATGCAATTTCGTTTTGATTTGTGCTACATGTCGTATTCTATTACTGCAAAGTAAAATATAAACACTTTTTTATGTTAAATATATGTAAAGTTCGTTTTTGATGCTTATATTCCCCTAAAAGCACAGCATTATTTTAATATTATATCTTTATAGAATAGTGGATTATTAGTGGTGATGGGCATGAATATGTTTACTAAAAGCTGACGATATGCTATAATAAAAGCTATAAGCACCCGAAGTGTTTATTATATTTTATGCCCACTTTCTCGCCATTTCATGGCAACCGAAAGCTATGGCAGTATTATAGGCATCAGGCTTATTCTAACCATCTAAGGAATTGATTAATTATGAAGCATATCTTTACTGTATTAGGGTTTATATCGTTATCCGTTGGGAGTGTTGGAATAGTAGTTCCAATGCTTCCCACCACACCTTTTTTATTATTATCGGCTTTGTGCTTTGCTAAGTCTTCCGATAAAATAAATAATTGGTTTAAGGGCACAAAGATTTATAGAGAAAATTTAGAAACCCTCGCTAAAAAGCAAGGCATGACAAAAAGTGCAAAGCTGAGGGTGATAAGCACAATCACTTTGCTTTTTGCGATAGCCGCTTTTTTTATGAGGGAAAGTGTTGTTGGGTTGATTGTAATCGGTGCCATTTGGGTGGCGCATTTTATTGTGTTTGTATTTTTTGTGGGGACAATTAAGGAGTAGAATGTGCAATTACTTCTTTGCTAAATATTATAGGGGCTCACCCTATGTGACTATCTGAAATCATTGGAAAAATCCAAGACTTCGGAGAGTTGCATAGGGTGAGCCCCTATTTGTTTATAAATTGTTTTTATTATACGCAGCTGCTGAGCATGATTTCGAGAATTTCTTTGTCGGTCTGTTTCATTCCCTGACTTGCAAGACGACCAACGCTCGCTATGGTATTTTCTACACCTTTTTTAACAATACCATCCTCGCCGTAAAACTGCTGACCCTGTGTATACATCTCATATCCTAAAATACCACAATCTACTGCAACAGCTATTTTACCAGCACAGGATGCCTTTGCCCCATCGCATATAACGCCTGAATCAATTGCAAGCGTATTTACAAGTGCATGCGAAACGACTTCAAGGCTTGCACCTTTTAGATAGGCTATTGCACAGCCTGCCGCCGCTCCTGCACTTACAGCCCCACAGAATGCCGAAAGCCTGCCTATCGGTGTTTTTTGATGTATTGAGAGTAAATTGGAGAACACAAGTGCTCTGTATATTTCCTCTTCGCTGTGTCCCATATGCCTGCCATAAGTGATTACAGGTACCGAAACAGTGATGCCTTGGTTTCCACTGCCCGAATTTATCACAACGGGAAGCTCGCAGCCATTCATTCTCGCATCGCTTCCAGCCGCCGCCATAGCACGGGCGTAGAGCTTTGCCGTGGTCTCTTTACTGTCCTCTGGATTGCTTCTCGTTGCTAAAAGCACGCTACCTATATTTGCTCCGTATTCCCCCTCAAGACCTTCTTGAGAGATTGCCATATTATAGGATATTTGGCGATCTAAAAGTTCCTTTACATCACTTATATCAACCACATTGGCAAATTCATATATTTTTTCAACCGTAATAAAACTGCGGTCGGTAAGATTCTCGCTCTCTACTGTATCAAGCTGTTTTGTGCTTAAGGCTTCGCCATTTTTCTCTATGAGCACAATATTTGTATGATTTCCCACCACACGCACTTTAGCGTAATTTTCCCCTTTGTAAACACTAACAGCCAAATCAAGCACATAGGGAGAACTTGCAATTTCAATTTGGATTTCGTTATTATTTAAAAAATCTTTTATCTCTTGCTGTTTTTCCTTTGGCACAACCGATATAACCTCTAATTTTTTAGAGGCATCGCCTGCCACCACACCCACCGCAACAGAAGCTGGAATTCCCCTTAACTGTTCTGTATTTGGCACAAACACGCTCTTTACATTTTTTATAATATTCCCACTCGCTTCTACTAAAACTCTATCGGGCATCTCGCCTAAGGTTTCCCTCGCAACTGCTGAAACATAGGCTATGGCAATTGGTTCAGTGCAACCCATTGCAGGCAGAAGCTCTTCTTTTAGCACCTCAACAAATTTTTGGTATTCGTTTCTTGTAATTGGCATAGATAAACTCTCCTTATATTTTATTTGTCAGTGCAACATCGAATTTAATAACCAGTCTAAAGTTAATTATATATTAATAGCTCCACTTTTTCAAGGTATTATTGGAATTTGTATTTCGGTGATATACTCATCCGCTATATCTGTAATCGTTTGGTGGACAAGTGCCGTTTCAATACTGTTTCCACAGATTTTATATTTGTGGTTTTTTATATACTCAAGCAGTTTTGCATATGTGTGATGAATGCCCGAATAATCCCCAAAATGATAGCAAGTGGCATATTTCCCACCGAGTATTTTTTTCACATCCTCATTTTCTTCTGCATTCTCAACAAAAAATCCTATCGAAGAATATCTGCCGCATAAGCCTTTGCCTAAATCTTCTTTTAATATTTCGATTAGCACTTTTCCTCGATGGAGTAAATTGGTGTTCTTACTGTCGGAAATATATGAAAAATAGAGTGATTTTATCTCGGAAAATAGCTCGTTAATTGTAAAGCTATGCTCTAAGTTATAGCAGTAACGATGCTCAATATCTTTAATAGTAACCATAAATTCTTTATTGGGGTTTTTCGCAAGAAGTATACTCACAATGAGCTTTTCGCTCTCCACATATGAGGCTTTTAGTAATTCTATTTGTTTAAGCAGATAGAGCTGTTTCTCCTGTATAAGCTCATCCAAATATATTAAATTGCTCGAATTTGTATAATACTCTATCTCCTTTAAAGAGAAATTCATATTTTTAAGCTCCTGAATAAGCTTAATCCTTTTTAAATGCGTATATGAATAGTATCTGTAATTATTATTGGGATTTCTCTTCGTGGGTACTATCAGTCCTATCTTTTCATAATACCTCAAAGTATGCTTTGAAACTCCTGTAAATTTACTCATTTCATCAATAGTGTATTTATCATCCAAAACAATCACCTCAAATAATATTTTAAAGACAGTAAATGCTTTTGTAGTGCAAGTGGAGAGAATTTTTGTTAAGGCAATGAAAATGACGCAGGTAATACTCGCATTTTATAAAGCATCTCATCTTTTAAACCAGTATTAAAAAATAGCTTTACAATGCCAACAACTTAAGCTGTAGAATTTTTTTGTATATCCTTCCCCGCCTACGGCGGGGAAGGATATACGGGATAATTTTCTTAAGTTGTTTACATTGAATAGCTTTATCTAAGTTTAACTAATTTTAGCACAGAATTTATAGATATTCAATAAATTTACATTTTTGCTCGAAAAACTATTGACTTTAGAGTAACTCTAAGGTTTATAATGTGCATATAGTTAAAATTAACATCCGAAAGGTGGAAATATAATGATGCAAAATATAGTTGTGCTCACTGGTAAATCGCTTAGTATTGACGACATTGTAAATGTCGCAAAAAACAACTGCACTGTTTCGCTATCAGCAGAAGCGGTGGAAGCGGTTAAAAAATCAAGGCAGGCAATTTTAAATTTAGCAAATAGCACCACCCCCATATATGGACTTAACACCGGACTGGGTGCGAATAAAGACCGCAGTATCGGCGAAGAAAGCTTTGCGAAGTTTAATAAAGATGTGATTATGAGCCATTCTATTGGAATGGGCGAAATGGCGAGCAGTGAGCTTGTAAGAGCCACTATGCTTTGCAGGATAAACGGATTTTTAAACGGCAACGCTGGGATATCTCCCGAAGTTGTAAAGCTTATGACGGATATGCTAAACCTTAAAGTGCATCCGATAATCTATGAAAAGGGCTCGGTGGGAATGTCCGACCTTGCAAATATGTCGGGAATAGGGATGGCACTTATTGGCGAGGGCAAATGTGAGCTGGGTGGCAAAATAATGCCCTCCTCCGAGGCACTAAAGCTTGCAGGGCTTTCCCCTGTGAAGCTCGGTGTCAAGGAAGCTTTGCCGATACTCAGCTCAAATATGTTCAGCCTTGCTAAAGCGGCACTTGTCTTTTATGAGATTGAGCACCTTCTAAACACCGCCGACCTCACCTATGCCATGGGGCTTGAGGCTATGAATTATAAGCTCAGTATGCTCGAGAAAAAGCAGTTTAAAAACAGGACTTTAAAAGGTCAGATATGCTGTGTTGACAATCTGCTTAAATACCTGCATGGCAGTAAACGATTTGATGAAAAAACCGAGCGTTTATCGGGTTCACTCAGCTTTAAATCCTCTTATGCGGTACATGGCGATATAAGGGAAAGCTTTGACTACGCCAAAAATATGCTCTCAGAATATATTAATTATTCCGACGACTGCCCCTGTGTGGATGCCGATACGGGTAGCATCATACATTCAGCAGGATTTATCATTACTAAATTCGCACTTGCCTGCGAAATGCTCAAAATGGCTCTTTCACATCTGGCGAAAGTCACAGCGTACAGGAGTATGTCCTATTCCATTCCCGAATTTAGCTTATTGCCACGCTTTTTGAAGAATAGGGAGGACACCATAGCGTTTTCGACCATGCAAAAGGATATAAGTGCAGTATATTCCGAAATTCGCCACCTTGCTAATCCTGTTTCGATGGATTATCTATCAACGGCAAACCATGCCGAGGATTACGGCACAAACACCGCTATGATTGTAGGTAATTTAGAAAAAATTGCGGATCTGCTTTGCTACTCCTTTGCACTCGAGGCTCTTCATGCGGCTCAAGCCTATGATTTAAGCGAAAAGCCGAGTGGTGAATACACAAAGTATGCATACGGGGCGATAAGAAAAAACATTGAATTTGTAGATACCGACAATCATGACCTATCGGAAGACATTCACAAAACCTATATGATGATTAAAAATAGAGAGCTTTTTGAAGGCGAGGTGTAATATGCTCTACAACAAAGAAAGCTTGTCCAAAAGCATTATAGAATGGCGTAGAAGCCTGCATCAAATCCCCGAGCTTGGGCTTTATTTGCCACAGACGAGGGCATATATCTGCAAGGCTCTTGATGAAATGGGTATAAATTATACTCTTCATAAGAATAGTTCGGCTATTGTTGTGCAGATAGAAGGTAGTGAAAATGGTAAAACATTTGCCATAAGGGGCGACATGGACGCACTCCCACTAAGGGAAAAAACCTGCCTTCCCTACGCTTCACAAAACGAAAATATGCACGCCTGCGGTCATGATGCACATGCGGCAATGATGCTTGGCACTGCTAAAATTTTGCATGACAATAAGGATAAGATTAAAGGAACGGTAAAAGTGCTTTTTCAGCCGGGCGAGGAAACTCTCGAGGGTGCAAAAGCGATGATTTCCGAGGGAGCACTTCTAAACCCTAAGGTGGATGCAATGATATCACTTCATGTAGTGGCAAAATTACCGGATTATCCGCTCGGTAAGATTGGCCTGAAAAAAGGCGCAATGATGGCTGGCAAGTACGCTTTTAAAATAGTTTCACATGGAGAGGGCGGACATATGTCCGACACTGCGAATATCAAAAATCCAATTATAAGCATAGCAAGGGCTATATCCTCCGTCGGTGACCTCGAGCAGTATTGCAAAAATAATAATTTCGATGTGATTATTGGAGTGGGTCTTTTAAGCGCTGGAGTAAAGGAAAATATTATACCCAAAGAAGCCTCGGCGGTGGGAAGTATACGCTACCATAATAAAGAGCAGGCGGATATTATAGCAGAGAAGTTAGAAGAATTTTGCAGCCGCTTCGAATGCGAAATAGAGTGGACTGCAAATATGCCAAATGTCGTTAACGATGAAAAGTTCACACAGGAACTGTATGAAAATTCTCTAAGTCATTCCGAATGCGACACTTTTCTCTATAATGGTAGGTCTATGGCTGGGGATGATATGTGCTATTTCTTTGAGCACTGTCTCGGGAGCTATATTCATATAAATTGCGGATTTTTAAATGATGAAGATAATTACAATCTTCACAACCCAAATTTATTACTTAATGAGGAGGTGTTTTGGAAGGGTTCTGTCTTTGCGGCACACAGTGCTATTGACTGGCTAAACAGCCATTATAACGATTAAAAAATTGGAGGTAGAGTTTTATGCATTTATTGGATTATTTAGCGATTTTACTAATTTTCGGGACTGTTTTGTACATAGGCTTTAGGGCCACTAAGAAAACTGATAGCTCGGAGGAATTTTTGCTTGCAGGTAGATCCCTCGGCAAAATTCAAGCAGGATTTAGCATGGCGGCATCCGACATGGGCGGCGGAGCTATTGTTGGTGCAGTGGGCCTTGCGTATATGAGCGGTATCTCTGGCGGTTGGTACAACTGGGGTTCGGTAGTGCCTTTGTTCTTGCTCGGCTTTTTAATTGCAAAACAGCTCAGAAATAGGGCGATAGCTTCTGTTCCCGAGCTTTTAGGCAAAAGATATAATGGATCTTGCAGAACATTGTCCACCGCTTCGGGTATACTTGCAAACATCCCTACACTGGGCACACAGTTTACAGTGTCGGCAGTTGCTTTTTCTGCAATTACGGGTTGGGATTTCAATGTATGTTTAATAGTATCGGTTGTTATAGTTGCGGCTTATACAATTGGGGGCGGTCTGCTTGCAGTTGTAAATACCGATGTAATGCAGTTTTGCATTATTATGCTTTCCATCTTGGTTATGATTCCTATCGGAATGGATGCTGCAGGAGGAATTGAAAATATACAAGCGGTTGTTCCTCCCTCCTACTTCGACTTAGGCGCAAGTGG
The DNA here is from genome assembly GCA_964370185.1 of uncultured Oscillospiraceae bacterium. Lineage (GTDB taxonomy): Bacteria > Bacillota > Clostridia > Oscillospirales > Ruminococcaceae > CAYJEQ01. Next base: position 30,848 of record CAYJIJ010000008.1, on the reverse strand, counting down.
ATTTTTAGTTCCTCTCTCATTCGGACTTCTCTATATGTTCGACTATGCCACAGCTCAGGCGGTACTTCAGCGTGTATTCGGTGCTAAAGACGCTAAAACCGCAAGCTTTGCATTCCAGTTCACCAGCATATGCTACATATTCTTTGGTCTTGCAGTGGCATTCATGGGTGTAATAGCATATGTACTTCTTCCTGGTATGGAAGAAAACACAAGCTCCATTTACAGCACACTAATTATGGAAGTAATGCCAAATGGCTTAAGAGGACTTGCACTCGGTGGTATTCTTGCCGCTACAATGTCCACAGCGGACACAAGGCTAATCTCCTCTTCCCACCTATTTATTAATGATATCTATCTACCACTTATACGCAAAAATAAACCAATCAGTGAGAAACAGCTTCTAATAATCTCCAGAATGGTTACTCTTATACTCTGTGTTCTCGGTGTGGGGATGGCAATGATTGCAGATAGCATTGTTCAGATGGTTTACCTAATGGGTCTTTGCTATGGTACTGCTGTATTTGTTCCAATGCTCGGCGCATTATACTGGAAACGCGGCACCTCACAGGGCGCTATTGTGAGCATTATATGCACAGCGACTATTGGCATATACTCAGAGCTTTCGGGCGTGCAGTTCTTAGGGCTTCCCTCCAATCTATTTGCAGTGCTTGTAAGCCTTGCAACATTTATCGGAATAAGCCTGATTACCCCTCCACCATCGGAGGAAAAACTACTGGCGGCTTCAGAGGTTGTTACAGAATAATTTTTCCAAGCTACTCATAAATAAATTAATTTAACTAATATAAATAATAATGCCAATACCATCGCTTTTCGGCGGTGGTATTGGCATTTAATTTTATCTTATCATTATTAAAACAGCTCAAAGAGCTCTCTATCGAATTTTGTGAGCGATTCACAGCCATCTTCGGTTATCAGTATCATGTCTTCAACTCGTAGATAGGCTAAATCGGGCAACCACACCTTTGGCTCTATGCACATTATCATGCCTTTTGTAAAATCGGTATTGCATTCGTAGAATAACCATGGGCGCTCATGCACTTCTATGCCTATTTGATGTCCTATATGGCCACCATCGCCGTATTTGCGCATGTTTTTACCAAAACCGTGCTCTTGTAGGCGCTCGTTTAGGAAGTCAAACGTCGGGCCCATTGGCACACCGGGTTTAATCATTTTTAGCATCTCGGTCTGTGCGTACTGGAGTGCTACATATGCCCTTTTCATTTCGTCGGGGGCTTTGCCACAGCAGAATGAACGCCCAAAGTCCGAGCAGTAGCCATCTATAACATATCCAAAGTCGAAGCTTATGGCAGTGCCCTCCACGATGGGCTCAGTTGTAGACACTGCATTTATATCCCCTGCGCTCGCCATTGATGGATGCACTGTATGTGCAGTGGGGCTAAAAGCTAAATCCTGCACTCCACGCTCCACACCATACTGAATGAGCAGATGCTCTATCTGTCTTGCAGTGGTTCCGGGCACTATATGCGGTATAACAAATTTTAGTGCGTCGTCGGTAAAGCTTGCCGCTCTGCGCATTATTTCTATTTCTTTTTCATCTTTTATCATTCGCATTTCATCTATTAATTCCTCGGCGAATAATAGTTTTACACCTTTGTTAATACTGGTTAACATCTCAGCTATTGCTGCACCACAGCTTTCACCATAGGCTATGAAATTTCCGCTTATATCCATATTGAGACGCTTTTCAAATTCCTCAAAGAAGCAAATTACTTTTCTAATTTTAATATGCTCTACATTTTTCGCTTCTGCATATGTCACATAAAGTGTTGGCTCGCCGTCGGTGGGTATGTATAAAAGCATATTGGGGTATTTGTGCAGATGTACATCGCTGTTTGGGTCTGCTTTTTCTGGGCCCCCACTGCGGGATGTCCTCTGCCATTTGTATTTGCTGTCTTCAAGCAGGTAGTGCATAGCACCGCTTGTGGCTATCACCATTCCGTCGGCACCTTCGTTTTTCAGTTTCGCTTTAAGCTTGTTAATTCTTTCAAACATTTTTTCACTCCATTTCTTAAATTAGTAGCCATGGACAAAACCAAGCTTTTATATTTTATTGGCTTTAATAATTGCAAATACCATGTATTTTTCTATCTTTTCCACCCCGTACGGGGTGGAAAAGATAGAAAAGAAGAGTTTTGCCCATTTCTTAAATTAGTAATAATGATAATCAAAGCTAAGCTCTCATCTTTAGTTTTGACTTGGCGTATTTAATGTGTTAGAACTGCTGTTTAAATTAATCTAACAGCTTTTCCCTCCACTCGTCCTCATTAAATCCTGCAAGTACGAAGTCCTCCGATATTAATAGAGGGCGTCTTACAAGCATACCGTCCGACGCAAGGAGCTCTATTTTTTCTTCGTCGGTCATGGTGGGGAGTTTATCGGCAAGCTTCATTGTTCTATAAAGTATTCCACTTGTGCTGTAAAACTTTTTAATTGGCAGTCCGCTTTTTTCATGCCACGCTTTTAGCTCGTCATAGCTTGCCTTTTCCTGCTTTATATGCCTTTCGGTGTAGCTGATATTATTTTCCTCTAAAAAAAGTTTCGCCTTTTGGCAGGTACTGCATTTTGGGTAGCAAATAAAGGTCATATTTATTGTCACTCCTTAAATTTAAAATAGTATTTATCGGCACTTTTTCATATTCCCTATGATGCTTTTTGGGCAAATCTATTGTACTTTTTATATGTTCCTCTTTTGTAGCGAAAATATGCGGCTATCGAGCAAACAATCCATGTAAATGGCATACAGTACCAAACGGCATTAATTCCTATAAAAGGTATCGGTGCAAGCAGATATGCAAAAGCAACACGGATGATAATTTGCGAAGTGGTGATAGCCATCGCACCCTTAACATCGCCATAGCCCCTAAAAAAGCTGATATACGCATTTAGCACTGCCGACATTACAAAAGGCACTGCAAGCACTCTCAGGCAATCCGAGCCGAGGCGTATTATTTCGGGCTGGGTAGCATCTACAAATATACCCATCAACCATTCAGCAAATACAAATATCAAAAATGATGATATGGCGCAAAAAATTACCGAAACTTTCATCACTGCAAAAAGCCCTTCACTCGCCCTTTCTTCCTGCTTTGCACCTATATTTTGCCCTACGAAATTTGCAAGCGCAAGGCTTAAGCTCATAATCGGAAGCACTATGAAATTATCTATTCTGTAAGCGGCTGAATAAGCACTTATAGCATAGTCCCCAAAGCCGTTTACCACCCCTTGTAAGAACATCATTCCGAGCGAATTTACAATCTGCTGTATCGAGGAGGGGACACCGTATTTTATTATTAAACTAAATAGCGGCTTATCAAAGACCATGTTTTTCGGCGTAATCTTTAGCATGTCGTATTTTCTAAATGTGTATATCACGCAGCAAATAGCCGCTACCGCTTGGGCGATAAATGTAGCTACCGCTACTGCCACCACCCCATTTTCAAACATCATAACAAAAGCTACATCGAGTATAATGTTTAGCACACTCGACATTATTAAAAAGTAAAGCGGTGTTTTAGAATCGCCTATTGCTCTGAGCACCCCTGCATAATACTGATAAAGGCACTGAAAGGGTATGCTTGCAGAGAAAATTTGCAGATATATTTTAGCAAGTGGGAGGATATTATCGGGTGTGTTTAGCATTTTTAGGATGAACTCCGCTCCGAAAACACCGCACACCGTCATCAAAAATGCCAGAGCAAATACCACGATGAAGGAGGTGGATAGTCCTTTGTGGAAGCTTTTATCATCCTTAGCACCGAAATTTTGTGAAATGATTACCGATGACCCCATGATAAATCCTGCTAAAATTGCCGTGAGGAAAAATGATATGGGGGTTGAAGTGCCTGCCGCCGCCTGTGCTTGATAGCTCACCATTTTCCCGAGCACCGCCGTATCCACAAGCTGATACATCTGCTGAAACATATTGCCTATTAGAAGTGGAATTGTAAATATCCAAATCTGCTTTACTATACTGCCTTTTGTAAAATCTATATTCATTTATTACCTGCTTTTCATTGTTTTGGTTGTGCGTACCCGACGAGCATGAAGTAGGGGCGAACCTATGTGTTCGCCCGAAAATCACCTGCAATTTTAAATAATGCAAAACCTCTGAACAGGCGATTACAGGTCGCCCCTACAATTATCTTTTTTGATAGTGTGTGCCATACTGGCGGTCATGGCAAGCCATGCCCCTACAATGGGATTTTCGGTTTGTTTTAGATTGTGTGTGGTCTGCGGTGGTATGGGATTTCATATTATTTTAATCTGTTTCTCCTAATGCGAAATTCCATAATTTTTCACTATTCATTTTAATTTTTCACTAAAAAAACTCTCCGCTCTTTTCCTCCGCAAAATTTGCTACATTCTTTTTCATCGCTTCGCTTTTTCTTTCATGGGGCTTTGCCCCATACCCCATAATTTTTTGCAAAAACTCTGTAAAACTTTAGTTTTGGCTCCATTGTTTATGGGGTTTATTTTAAATAGCTCTCAAACCATTTCATGATTTCATACAGCCTTTTTATCCTCTGTATCGGTCTGCCATTTCGTGATAAATCATGGTTTTCACCGTCTATTAGGCACACCCTTGATTTTACATCGTGGAATTTAAGGGCGGTAAACATCTGCATTGCCTCGATATAGTGGCAACGATAATCCTCCCTCGCATGAATGAATAATGTAGGGGTCTTTACATTGTTTGCATATTTAAGTGGGGACTGTGCCCAGAGTCTTTCAGTGTTTTCCCATGGGGTGGAGTCCATCTGCTCCGCCACGAAATTATACCCATTATCAGCCGCTCCAAAGGCGGTGAACATATTGCTGATACCCCTTTGCACACATGCACATTTAAATCTATCGGTATGGCCGATAATCCAGTTTGTCATTATTCCACCATATGACCCACCCGCCACGCCGAGGTTTTCCCTATCAATTTGTGGGTATCTTTCGCATGCGGTGTCGATAGCTTTCATCATGTCGGAGTAATCGGGCTCGCCATAATGCCCCATTAATTTTGCAAACTCACTGCCCTGTCCATCGCTTCCCCTCGGGTTGCCATAAACCACAAAAAATCCCCTGCTTGCAAGCAGCTGCATTTCATGGAAAAATACATCTGTGTAAAGTGTTTTAGCTCCGCCGTGGATGTAGAGTATTGCAGGATATTTTTTATCTTCCTCAAATCCAAGAGGTTTCACCACCACATACTGAACATCATAACCGTTATTTTTAAAATACATAAGCTCGGGAGTGCTCACATCCTCAGCTTTTAATGTGTTTTTATTTATTTCGGTTATTTTTATTTCTTCGTCGTTTTCTATGCAGTAAATCTCTGTGAGTGCAGTGCCTCTCACGCCATTAAAATAAATTTTGCCATCGGGGGTGATGTCATACCCCTCTACGCATCCATTTGGTTTTGTGAGTGTGGTGATATTGCCATTTAAGTCAATCTTTTTAATCTGAGAGCTCACACCCTCGGTGGAGATAAAGTAAAACTCAGAGCCAAACACCTTGTATTCACGGTTTGAGCCGTATTTAAAGTCGTAGAGGACTGTGTTTGTAAAGCTTGTGTCCGCTTTGCTAATTTTGCTACATTCGCCATCTTCCACTATGTAAAGACTGCTGTTGTCAGTCATTAGGCTCTCACTCATCTTCGCCCCTACAAAAGCACATTTGCCCTCGATAATATCCACATTCAGTATGCGGTAAAGCCCCTCTTTTACAACTTCCTCGGTAGTTTTTGCTACTAAATCATAGCGATAAATTCCGGGGGTAGTCCTTCTATCCTCAAAGGTAACTGCTGAGTAAACCACCGATTTTTCGTCAGTCGCAAAGCTTAGCACTTCGCTGTAATCACCTGTGATTTTAACGGCATTTTCTCCCTCTTTTATGAAAAGGGAGTTTCTCTTTCTATTTGTAAAGCCCCTGCCATTGCTCCAAAAAGGGATTTCCTCGAGTATGTGAAACTCTCCGTCGGACTCTTTTAAGAAGCTGAGCTCCTCGGGGTATTCTTCATTCTCGCAATTTGCTTCGGCGGTAAATAGTATTTCACCATTTTTTAAAAGTGCGAATTTATTCGCCTCATATTCGGTGGAAAAACATTCGCTTTTCTCCCCCGTTAAAGGATTAAATCTATAAAAAAGCGTTTTATCCTCGCATTTTTCTTTTAATAACATACCGCCATTTTCATCCCATATATAGGAGGTATTATCAGCCCCTGCAATCCTTTTAGTAGTATTATCAGCTAAATTCATCAGATATGCTTCGCTTTTATAGCAGTTTTCGGTGAGGGAGGGTAATGTCACACTAAATGCAAGTGCTTCACCTTTTTTATCCACTGATAAGCTGTTTATCGATTTGTAATTTAAAAAATCTTTGATATTTATCATTTTATCCACTCTCTAATCTATAATTATTTTTTTAGGTGCCAAAGTTACTACTTCAGTGCTGTCCCCATGCAAAATCACTATATCCTCGGTTCTCACTCCGCCATAATTTGGAATGTATAGCCCCGGCTCTATTGTGAATATCATGTTTTCCTCTAAGGCGTCTTCATTGTTCATTACCACTCTCGGCCATTCGTGTATATCAAGTCCCACTCCATGCCCAAGGCCACGAAGGCTGTACTGCTCCAAATCATGCTCTAAAAAGACATTTCTATGCACCGCATCTATATCCTTGCAAATCGCACCTACTTTTATTGCTTTTACCGCTTCTTCCTGCGCTTTTACTACGATGTCGAATATCTCCTGCATGCGTCGCTCAGGCTCGCCAAACCAAAGTGTTCGCGTTATGTCGGAATGATAGCCATTATGTTTTGCACCGAAATCGAGGGTTAGCATATCACCTTTCTCGATTTTCTTGCTCGTTGGGCTTCCATGGGGGAGGGAGGTTCGCACACCCGATACCGCTATGGTGTCAAACGCTTCTTTTTCACTGCCAAGCTTCTTCATAAGATATTCAAGCTCTATTGCCACTTCACGCTCAGTCATCCCTGCTACAAGTGTTTTTGAGAGCTCTATTATCGCTTGGTCGGATATATTTATTGCTTTTCTTAGGTAGTTAAGCTCTGTTTCGCTCTTTACCTTTCTAATGTCGAGCAAAACATCACAGGTGGGGATAAACTCTGCATCTTCGCATTTTTCCTTAATACAGCGCAGGGTGAAATCGGTGAGATAATTGCTTTCATAGCCAACTTTCTTTGCCCCCACTTTTTTAAGGTATTCTTTTATAGTGTCAAAAGAAGAGAGATTATATACTATCACCTCAAAGTCGGGTGCTTCGATTTGCGCCTGCTCTACATATCTTGAATCGGTGATTATATAACGGCTATCGCCATTTATTATAACTATGCCGTTGCTTCCTGTGAAATTTGTTAAATATCGGCGGTTTGCATCGGAGAGGACTAAAAAAGTGTCCACCCCAAGTTCTTCCATCTTTTTATTTAGTTTTAAAAGCTTGTCCATATTTATGACCATTCCTTTCCACTAATCAACCACTTTAGCTGGTAAATTATCTTTTCGTGATGGCATTGCATTTCCTTAAAAGACACAGTATAACCCCCCAATAATGGGCATAAAAATGCTATGTTTTTCGAATGTCAGGCTTAACTAAAGAGAAAAACACCTTGCTAATACCTCTTGCCCGTTGTGGGGATGAGATGGGGTTGTATACTGGTAAACTATCTCCCCATAAGTCCTTTAAACTCTTCTATCTGCTCTTTTAAGGACTTCATTGCCCCCTGCCAAAACTCTATATTATTAGGATTTATCCCCATGAGTGCGCAGAGGTCACCTACATGGAGTTTACCCGAATTTTGCAGGAAGGCGGAGTAATCCTTTATGAAATTTTCTTTGTTTTCCTTGTACATGCGGTGAAAGCCCACCGATAGCAAAAATCCAAAGGCATAGGAGAAATTATAATAGCTTCTGTCCACATAGTAGTAATGCTCTTTATTAAGCCATGCGTAGGGGTGGAGGAGCTCTTCATTTAGGCAGTCGCCAAAGCTTTTCTTTTGTGCGTCCACCATGAACTTCTTAATTTCATCTACATTTAGCTCTTTTACTTCCCTCGCTTCAAAGACATAGCTTTCAAAATAATATCTCGAAAGTATATCGAGTGTGAGCTGGGACGCCCTTGTGATGTCATTACCCATGACGATTTTTTTGGTGTTTTCGTCCTGTGTTTTATATATGTAGTCCATTAAAACCATCTCGGCAAATGTAGAGGCTATTTCCGCTACTGGGATTGGGTATCTGCTGTTTATATACTCTTCCCTGCATGATAAATGGCTATGGTATGCGTGCCCAAGCTCATGGGCGATGGTTATAACATCGTTAAAATTACCATTAAAGTTTACAAGTATACGGCTTTCCTTTATGCTGTGCACCGAGGCACAAAATCCACCGTACACCTTGCCGGCTCTTGGTGTAAAGTCAATCCAATCTTCATCAAAAGCTTTTTTTGCGAGGTCGCCAAGCTCTTTATTGTAGTCGTAAAAAGCCGCTGTTACAAGCTCTTTTGCTTCTTCTATGGTGTATTTTTCGCTCTTTTCCCCCATTTGGGTGGGGATTTCATAGAAGGGCAGTCCTTTATTATAGCCGAGTGATTTCGCTTTAATCTGCAAAAACTCCCTCACACTTGGGGCATACTCTTCTATTGCAGAAAAAAGAGCTTCTATTGTTTCACTCTCCATCCTGCAATCGGAAAGGGATTTGTGCATTGGGGAGGTGTATCCCCTTATTTTTGCGATGCTTATCGCTTCGCCTTTTATATTGTTTATGCAAGCCGCCGAAATGGTTTCATGCTTTTTATATGCCTCAAGCTCGATTTCAAAGAGCTTTTGCTTTTCGTCGCTATCTTTGCCCTGCTGCATATTTCTAAATACCGTCATCGGGTAGCTTTCGCCCTCGAAATCCACGCTAAGCTCGGAGGACACTCTATTTTGTAGATTTTGCCATGCTTTAGAGCCTGTAATGCTCATTAGTGCAAGGGCATTTTCTGTTTTATCGTCACATTTATATTTTTCGTTTTCCGCCATCTCGCTAAGTATGAATTCATATTTTTGTAGGAGTTGGTCGGATTTAATAATCTCATTTATATTGGCTATTTTGCCTATGTATTTTTGTAAATTAGCCACTGCCGCTTGCAGTTCACCTGCGATACAACTAACCGTGTAGTCGCAGCTGTGTGCCGCAGTGTCATTTGTGTTTACCGACATGCTAAGCTTATTATATACATTTAGCTTCTGCTTTATCTGCTCACAGTCATTTATTTTTACAATCGCAGTAGCAAGTACTTCTTTTACATTATCTATATTACCTACATTTTCTTCTATGTAGTGTTTTAGTGCGTCTATTTCTCGCTGTAAGAATTTAATGTCGTCATTTAATTTCTTGTCATCATAGCCCTTGTATATATTATCTAAATTCCAGTAATTACTCATTATAAGGCTCCTAAAATCAAATTTGGCTGAGCTTATTTATTAGCTGATAAATAAGGCTTATATAAAATATTTTACCCCTGTATGGCTTCTATTTTCCACCATAATTTTTCTCTAAACTGTAACTATATCCATGCCTAAAATGGCATGGATATAGTCCGTTTGTACTATCTTCCGATAGTGTTAATACTTTTTAGATTAAGCAGCAGGTTCTTCTACAAAGTGAGCTGTTCTGAAGTCCTGTACGCTTGTTGGGTTTGGTGCAAATCCTGCAACATCGCTACCAACAGCAACGATTTCTTCTTTTTCATAGAAAGGTACCCAAGCAGCTTCTTGGTTCATTCTGTTTTGGATTTCTACAAGCATATCAAAACGAGCTTCTGTGTCGATTTCTACACGTTGAGCGTCGAGCATCGCATCAACTTCAGCGTTCTGGAAGAATGCTGTGTTGCCTGAGAAGTGGCTTGTGGAGTAGAAGTTGTCGTATAGGGAGTCGCCGTCAGCACTTGAACCTTTACCGAGGATGTAGATTTCAAGCTCTTGGTTTTCAACAGCTTCGAGGTATGCGCCCCACTCTAAAACCTTGATTTCAGTAGTGATGCCAACTTCGCTTAGGAAAGCTTGTAGGATTTCAGCTGTTTCAACATTTGCTTGGCTATCACTTACCCAGATGTTTGTTGTTAGGCCATCAGCATAACCTGCTTCTGTAAGAAGCTCTTTGGATTTTTCTGGGTTGTAATCAAGTGCTACAACTTCGTCGCTATAGCCCCATGTGGAAGATGGTATTGTGCTGTTTGCAACTTTACCAAAACCGCCGTAAACTGCATTTACGATAGCTTGTGAGTCGATAGCATGACCAACAGCCTGTCTTACAAGTTGGTTGGAAAGAATATCATCTGTGCAGTTCATACCAACATAGCTGATGGAAAGGCTTGGGCCACGAAGAACTGTAACGCCTTCAGTTGTTTCGAGTCTTTCAACATCGTTTGTAGCGATGGAAAGTGCAATGTCAACACCGTCAACTTCAACTTCGATAGCTCTGTTAGCTGTTTCAGTGATTGTACGGATGATGATGTGGTCAACACCTGTTTTCTCGCCCCAGAAATCTTCAAATCTCTGATATTCGATTCTGTCGCCAGCTACCCATTCTGTAACTGTGTAAGGGCCTGTACCAACTGGGTTTGTGGATAGGTATTCTTCGCCATGCTCTACTACTACTGCTTCTGGAACGATTGCAGCAGCTTCGTCAGAAAGGTTTGAGATGATAGGTGCGAATGGGTATAGTAGTACCATTTTGTAGTTGTAGTCATCCACTGCCATGGACTGTTCAAAGTCAATCATACCAAGTGCATTTTTAGCGTAGCCGATGTCATGTGCTCTCTTTAGGGAGAATGCAACATCGCTTGCTTTTAGCTCTGTTCCGTTGTGGAACATAACGCCTTCACGGATTTTGAAATTGATTGTTGTTTCATTTTCGTATTCCCAGCTCTCAGCAAGGTGTGGAATTGGTGCTAAATTTTCGTCGAGCGCAACAAGGTTATCGTAGAGAAGTGCTCTCGACTGGATGGATGCAACGTCATTTTTGCCGTTTCCATCAAGGGATGTAGCTTCGCTGTTGATAGCAACGATAAGTGGTCTTGATGCGTCAGCCGCACCTTCTTCGCCACCTGCTGCTGGCTCATCACTGGATGAGCATGCGGATAATGTTCCGGCAAGCATTATTGCTGCCAATAGTAAACTTAACTTTTTCATTTTCTACCTCCAAAATATTATATATGAATACAGCTTTAGCTGTTATCCAACAAAATGTTGTGCGAAAGAATTGCACTTAAGACTTATGCGAAGTTTTTAAGAAAAACTTCGGATGAAACAAGCTTTTGTGTGAATTCTTCGCCAATAGCTTCTTTAAGCCATTTAAATCTGCCCACTGTAAGCCCATCGCAGAAAGCGCTGTCCCTTGAATAGTTTACAGCTATGCTATTTGGTGCAAGCTTTGTAAGGGTTTCTTTTAGGGTAGCCCCTGCATCGTCACCATATTCTATAACTTCATCGAAAAGTCCGCTGTTTTTGCTCTCTAAGGAGTCTATTCTATTGGCAATTGCCAGTGCTTTGCCCTCTTTTGTAACTATAAAAAATGTCTTCCCTATTGTTCTAATGCCTGTGATGGCGGTGTTTGCCTTATCGCTTCCCTCGCTTGAATATATAAGCCACAAATCGATATTATTCTCGACAAGATAGCTTGCTACTTTGTCCATCTTTTCTTTATTATTCTTAGCCATAATAGCCTCCGTTTCATTTTGCAATGTCAAAACTTTAATAGTAGGGTAAAATTTCTTTAAATCGCTCGAATTGATTGGCTATTTGCTCTCACAAGCGAGCTTGAGCGTGGTGTGAAGTATTACCTTTGCGCCGTAATAGAGCGAGCTTTCGGTGATGCACTCATTGTGCCCATGCACTTTTTTAAGCACTTCGCTTAAAGGCATATCCCCTAAAGTAGGTGAATATCCATAGACATTATGCGCTATAAATCTGCCGTCGGTATTGCCTAAGGCAACCATGGGGAGAAGTATTGCAGGCTCGTCATATTCGTCCGAGGTTTCGGCTAATACCTTTACAAAATCATCGTCTATTTCGCTTTCATACCCCAAGGTGAGCTTTGTTATTTCGTGCTCTATCTGAAATCCGCTCAAAATCTCTTCTACAATTTTAAGCACTTCTTCCTCGGTGTAATTTGGAATATATCTAAAGTTTAGCTTTAGCTTTGGCGTTTCCACAGAGTTTAAATCAAATTTATTCACTGTAATGGTGTTGTTAGCCGAGTATTCGAGTAGATTTTTAAGGGTTGCATCAAGCTCTGTATAGCCTTCTGTAAGCTCCTCGAAACGCTCGGTCACACGGCAAAGCCTTTTGCCGAAATCATGTGAAGCCACTTTGTTTATAAATTCGCATGCCTCTATAAAAGCCTTATTAGTATCGGGGTTTATGAAGCTTATATCAGCCTCGCAAACACCTTTTTCGGCGGAAGCACAGATGCGAAAACGCTTATCACCAGCATTTATTATAAAGCCCCCACCCTCGTTAAACACATATCCTTTAGGTATTAAATCGGGGTGATTTTCGGCTAAATACTCCATGCCGTATTTACTGCCCATTTCTTCGTCGGCAGTTGCGATTAAAATTAAATCACGGTTTAATTTTAGGTTGTTTCGCTTTACTAAAATTAGGGTGAGCATCTGCATAACGGTGAGGTGCTTTGTATCGAGCGTACCCCTGCCATATATGGTGCCATCAATATTTTGCGCTTCAAAGGGTGGGTAATCCCATTTGCTCTCATCAGCCGCTACAACATCAATATGCGATATGTAGACAAGCGGTGGCTCATTTCCCTCTCCCTCAATCTTTGCAATCAAATTGCCCCTACCGGGTGCTGATTCTATAATCCTGCTCTCAATGCCTTCTTTTGCAAGCACTTCTTTAATATACTCCACAGCCAAAGTTTCGCATTTGTCCTCGGTGATGGTTTTGATTTTTACAATGTCCGTGAGCATATTCAGTGCAAGCTTTTCTATCTCGCTATTCCATATATTATTCATATGATTACCCTATAAGCACAAGCTCATCCTGACGCACGCTGAGTAGCTCTGCGCCATGCTCTCTGATTACAACATCCTCTTCAACTAACATGCAGGGCAGACCGCCGTCCTGTATTACAGTTGGCTCTATTGCATAGGTTTCCCTTGTTCTTATATATGTTATCGACTGTGGACGCTCGGGGGAGAGTCTTGTGCCTGTTTCGTGGCATTCGAGTCCAATTTGATGCCCTACCGAGTGACGAACAGTCGGGTAGCCGCCCTGCTCGATAACAGTCCTTGCCGCTAAATCCACATCGCATCCACGCAGTGAAGTGCCTATCACTTCTATCGCTTTTGTGATTGCATTGTGTGCGGTTTCAAATGCATGCTGTACATCCGCAGGCGCTTTTGTTTCGCCCTCTTTTAGGAAGTAGGCAGTTCTTGCAATGTCGGAAACATATCCACAGTATCTCACGCTAAAATCGCAAATGAGAATATCGCCCGGTATCGACTTTGTTTCCCCAGGGCCTCTATGAGCAAGCCCTGCACGTACTAAGCAAACTATCGGATAATCGTAATCGCCACCGATGCCATTTACTACATTGTATCTTTTTAAGCCGTCTATAAATAAATCGGCAATTTCTATTTCGGTCATACCGCATTTAATGCTACTGAACACATCTGCATAAATCATCTGTGTGTATTTTACAGATTCTCTTAGGCAGAGAATTTCAGTATCCGATTTTTGGCTTCGAATTTCCATTAAAATAGGCTCTGAGGAAGTTTCGATTTCGCTGAGTTTCTCTTCGCCGACAGCAAGCTTTAAAGTCTCGTAAAGACCCTGTGTTAAGCCATCGCAAAGATTTTCATCCACCGAGATATTGAGCGCTAATTTGGATATATTCCTTTTAGCGAATTCTTCTTTTAATACTGGGAGAATGTCCTCACTATAAGAAACTATATTGGTTTTAAATAGCGGTGAACCCTCAAAAAGATGCTTTTCGCTCTCGTGCACTATCGCAAGATGGGCATTATTTGCATCTATAAAAGCCGCACAGGTTTTTTCACTTCTGTTGCCCGTGATAAAGGGCAGATTGCCATCGGTATTATCGCGTGACATAATCAGTAGTGCATCTATATTTTTATCTTTTAGTAAATTAACTACTTGTGCCGTTTTTTCCATTGGAATATCGTATTGATTTAGTTGCATAGCTATCACCTCTTAATCATTATTTTCACAGAATACGGACTAAAATAATTTGCTAAAGCTTTTTGTATCTGCTCTTCTTTTGCCTCCGATGCAGAGTTTACCTCAATATCGAATTCACATTCATTAATGAGTCCACTGCGATTGCCTCCCCGAAATGAAGTGATTTTAATCTCTTCGGCGTCTGGCAGGCAATTTTCTGTGCTGAGCTTTTTTATAGCTGCGGTAGCATTTTTTAGCCCCTCGTTTTGGGTGTAGTAGGGATTTGCCGATTTACTGCGCTCGTAATAGGCGGTAAAATTATAGCTTGTCATTCTCTATTCCTCTCTTTTAAGCAATATTTAAAGCTAATAAATATTGCCTAATTATACATTGTGGCATGCCACAAAATGCCCCTCGCCCATATCTCTGAGCTGTGGTTGCTCATTTCTGCAAATATCGGTGGTCATTGGGCATCTCGGTGCAAACCTACATCCCGGCTTTGGATCTATCGGAGATGAAATTTCACCTTTTAGTATAATTCTCTTTTGGTCTTTTTTAATTTTAGGCACGGGAATAGCCGATAAAAGTGCTTTTGTATATGGGTGAATTGGGTTTTTAAACAGCTCTCTCGACGAGCAGTTTTCCACCAAATTCCCGAGATACATAACGCAGATTTCATCGGAAATATGTTTAACAACGCTTAAGTCGTGGGTGATAAATACAAATGTGAGATTTCTCTGTGCTTGTAAATCCTGCATGAGGTTTAGTATCTGCGCCTGAATGGAAACATCGAGCGCACTAACAGGCTCATCACAAACGATGAATTTCGGATTTAGTGCAAGTGCACGGGCTATGCCGACACGCTGACGACGACCGCCGTCGAGCTCATGCGGATAGACATGCTCAAGCCTTTTTGCAAGACCAACAGTCTCCATTATTTCGGAAACTTTTTGATTGTATTCGTCCTTGCTATTGCAAACATTAAAAGTTTTTAGTGGCTCCACTATAATCTGACTTATGGATTTTCTTGGATTGAGCGAAGAAAATGGGTCTTGGAATATCATCTGCATATTGCGTCTTAAATCTTTTAGCTCGGCATTTTTAAGATTGGTTACATCCCTGCCCTCAAAATGAATGCTCCCTGCTGTGGGCTCAAGTAGATGAAGTATTACCTTGCCGAGTGTGGATTTACCACAGCCTGACTCGCCAACTACGCCAAGGGTTTTTCCTGCTTCAAGTTTAAAGCTAACACCATCAACGGCATGAAGTGTGCCCTTTGGTGTGTAAAAATGTTTTTTAAGGTCTTTAATTTCTAATAAGGTACTCACTCTTTACCTCCGCTAAGCTCTTCTTCAAACAAAAAGCATTTTATTTTATGTGTTTCGCTTGCATTAATAAGTGCTGGGATTTCTTTGTGACATTTCTCGGTTGCATGTGGACATCTCGGTGCAAAATTACATCCCTCTGGTAGGGCTGTTGGGTCGGGCATAAGTCCTTCGATAGGAGTTAGCCTGCTCACCTCTTCTTCGAGGTTTGGTATTGAACCAAAAAGACCTATTGTATATGGGTGTTTGGTTCTTTCGTATATGTCCTCGAGTGTTCCGCTCTCCACTATTTCACCTGCATACATAATTGCCACTTTATCGCATACCTCAGCCACAACGCCGAGGTCATGAGTTATCAGTATCATCGCTGTATTAAGCTCGCTTTTAAGATTGCTCATTAAATCGAGTACCTGAGCTTGTATGGTAACATCGAGTGCAGTTGTAGGCTCATCCGCTATGATGAGTGATGGGGTACAAGCAAGTGCAATCGCTATAACCACCCTCTGCTTCATACCGCCCGAGAACTGATGTGGGTATTCGCCGTAACGCTCCCCAGGTATACCAACTAACTGGAGAAGCTCCACCGCTTTTGCGCTCGCATCCATTTTGCTAAGCTGCTCATGAAGTCTTATAACTTCGGCAATTTGATCTCCCACTGTTACAACAGGGTTTAGTGAGGTCATCGGGTCTTGGAAAATCATGCTGATTTTATTACCCCTAATTGCACGAATATCTTTTTTACCCAGCTTTAAAACGTCTTCTCCCTCGAAGAATATTTCGCCATTTATTATTTTCCCCGGTGGGTCTGGCACAAGATTTAATATCCCGAGTGCTGTGGTGGTTTTTCCTGCACCTGTTTCGCCAACAAGTCCGAGTGTTTCCCCTTTAGCTACCTCAAGGCTTATATTATTAACTGCTTCCACAGTTCCATCATCCGTAACATAATGGATGATTAAGTCTTTAATTTCAAGTATCTTTTCGCTCACAGTTAGCTCCATTCTACCGCTTTGTATTACTGATATATTTTAGATAAAATCTCCGTATAGCGGCTACTTAGAGATTATTATTTAGTATTAATGTTTATATATTATCACTTAGTCTTTAAGCCTTGGGTCGAGTGCATCCCTTAGTCCGTCACCAAATATATTGAGTGCGTAAATGGTAAGCATTATGGCAAGGCCTGGGAAGGTAGCCATATACCAGTCACTGCGCAGATACTGTCTCGCTGAGGAGAGCATTGCGCCCCATTCTGGCTCTGGAGGTGTGATACCAAGACCTAAGAAGCTAAGCGCCGACGCCGATAGAATAGCCCCCGCCACACCGAGTGTAGCCTGTACTATAATAGGTGCCATTGCATTTGGTAGAATGTGCTCTATGATAATTCTTCTATCGCTTACGCCAATACTCTTTGCCGCTTCTATGTATTCCTGCTCTTTAACGGTGAGCACTGAAGCCCTTACAATTCTCGCATAGGAAGGAATAGATCCAAATCCTATTGCAATCATCATATTATTAAGACCTGGGCCGAGTGCAGAAGCAAGTGCTATTGCCAAAAGCATGCCTGGGATTGCAAGCATTATATCCATGAAACGCATGATGATATTATCAGTTCTTTTTCCATAGAACGCCGCAATAGCTCCGAGTGTACCGCCTATAAGTGCTGCTACGCCAACAGCGATAAATCCAACAGTCAGCGATACTCTACTTCCATATATTACACGGCTGAGTATGTCACGCCCTGAGCTGTCCGTACCGAATGGATGCTCCCAGCTTGGCGGATTGCGCACTATTTGAAGATTTTGTTCATCATATGGATAGGGCGCAATGAAATCTGCAAAAATTGCAATGAAAACCAATGCAACAATTACATAAAACCCGAACATAGCCATTTTATTTTTATTTAGTCTGCGCCATACATCAAGCCACAGACTGCGTCTTTTATTTGTGTTTTGTGGATTATTCTTCGCCATTTATTTACCCTCCGCTACTGCAACTTTTTTCACTCTATCATTTTTGTACTGGGATTTAATTCGTGGGTCGATATAGCTGTACAAAATATCTATGAGTAGGTTTACACAGCAGAAAAGAAGTGCTAAGAATAATACTCCACCCTGTACTACTGGGAAGTCCCTATTTTTAATTGAGTCAATCATAAATTTGCCAAGCCCTGGGATTGCGAAAACTGATTCAACCAATACCGAGCCGCCGAGCATTGCGCCAAACTGCATACCTACTACTGTGATTATCGGCATGAGCGCATTTTTAAGTGCGTGGTGCAGTATTATAACTCTTTCCGATTGTCCTTTAGCGCGTGCTGTTCTTATGTAGTCCTGTCTTACAACTTCAAGCATGCTTGAGCGTGTCATACGCATTATTGATGCCGCCGCACTTGTGCCCGTTGTAAATGCAGGAAGCACCCAATATTCCCAACCATAGGAGCCAGAAGCGGGGAACCATCCAAGCCAAACTGAGAATACAATGATGCTCATTAGTCCCTGCCAGAAGTTTGGCATCGACACCCCAGCAAGTGCAACACCTGTGGAGATTTTATCAAACATCGAGTACTGCCTTGTGGCGGATATAACTCCGAGCAGTATGCCCATTGTAACCGATATACTCGCACTGAGCACCGCAAGTGTAAAGGTTGTGGGGAAACGCTCGAGAATAACCTCTGTTACTGAGGCTTTTGATTGGAAAGAAATTCCGAAGTCAAATCTTGTTACGACACCTATAACATAATTGAAAAATCTCACGAAAAAGGGGTCATTAAGCCCGAGCTCTTCTTCCATCGTGGCAACAGCCTCGGCGGTTGCAGATTCTCCGAGCATTATTTCCGCAGGATTTCCGGGAGTGATTTCAATGATGCAAAATACTATGAATAGTACCCCAAGCAGTACGGGGATCATCATTAGGAGCCTTTTAAAAATATACTTGTGCATTTAGTTTCGCCTTTCTCTAAAAAAGTTGTGAATTTGGCATACTCATAGACAATATTTTACTACTTTATGAATAAAAAATCAATCAAAATGTGTAATATTTAAAATTTAATGTTAATGTGCATAAATTATGACTAAAAATGTGTGTAAAATATTAATCCAGGAGGCTTCTTTGTGAATAATATAACAATATTTATGCATTTCTTTATTATAGTTTGGTAAAACTCTATCACTTTTCCAATTTTTAAATTGCACAATATAGGTAAAATCTTCTTTACAAACTGCGCAATGAAAGCTATAATTAACATATATTAGGCATAAGTGCAAATAATTTTGCCTAAATTTTATAAGTCGAAAGGAAAAAAACCTATGAGCCATTTTTCCCATGAAAATGTAAATTTTGATGTTTTAAAAAAGAAAGCTTTTAATTACAGATGGGCGGAGATACCCGAGGGTGTTATTCCCCTTACCGCCGCCGATTCAGATTTCCCTGCAGCTCCAGAAATCATAGAGGATATTATCAATTATGTTAAGGATGGTTATCTTTCCTATACTCCTAAGCTCGGTTTGCAAGAGTTTAGAGAAAGCATTGCAGAAAGCATCAACCGCAGAAAAGATGAGCATATCAACCCCGAATTCGTGCTTCCGATAGACAGTGCCGCAAGAGGTATGTATATTATCGCACAGGCTATGCTTTCCGAAGGCGACGAAATGATTATTTTCGACCCTGTTGATTATCTCTTTAAGCAGTCGGCACTATCCGCTAAGGCTACCCCAGTATATTTCCCATCGGTGCTTGATGAAGAGGGCTATATTGATTTATCGGGGCTTGAAGCACTTATCACTCCAAAAACAAAAATGATAGGCCTTTGCAATCCTCACAACCCACTTGGCACACTCTACCGCAAAGAGGATTTACTGCATATATTAAAACTTGCCGAAAAATACAATCTCTATATAATGAATGACGAAATATGGTCGGATATTGTATACCCCGAGCGTGATTTCATCTCGATACTATCGGTAAATCCTGAGCTAAATAAGAGAGTGCTCTCGGTGTATGGCTTTTCAAAATGCTACGGTGTGGCAGGGCTTAGAATTGGCTGTATTTACGCCCATGATGCAGAAATTTTTGATAAACTCGTAGCCGCTTCCGATGTGATGACAACCGCAGGCGGTATCGCTTCCATTTCACAAATAGCGGGCATATCCTGCCTAAATAAAGCTGATTACATGGTTAAAAACTATGTGGAGCATCTCACAAAAAACCGTGATATGGTTTGCGAGAGGATAAACGCAATGCCGATGCTTTCTTGCAGAAGACCCGAGGCTACATTTGTGGTGTTTATAGATGTGAGAGAAACAGGGCTTTCCTCCACCGAGTTCACCGACTTCATGATGGAAAATGCAAAACTTGCGCTTGTTCCAGGCAGTGAGCAGTTCTTTGGCAAGGGCGCTGAAGGCTTTGTAAGGCTTTGCTTTGCTACAAGCAGGGAAATTTTATCCGAGGGACTCGATAGACTTGAAAAAGGCATTATGATGCTTAAGAAGTAATAATTTTATATCCCCCTGCCTTTGGCGGGGGGATATATAACTTAAATGCTAATACTTAAAGACCATGGACTTAGGATTGGGGGATCATTTATGTTAGAATATTTTGTGTTATTGTTAACGGTATTGGTAGGTGTATCCTTTTTAAATGAAAAGCTATTTAAATTGCCGAATGAAATATTGCTGTTAATTGCTTCAATTTTGATAGCTCTTATTTACAGTGGGATATCCGCTTTCTCAGATACTCTGCCACCGAATCCTTTGCCGACTCATTTTCTCGATGATTTTTTAGTAAAGGGTGTACTCTGCTTTATTTTATTTGCAGGTTCTTGCACCTTTAGCTTTAAAAAGGTAAAAAAATCCGTGAAGACAATTTTCACAATGTCGATAGTGACAACTCTTTTAGCGGCAATTTTTTATGGAACATTAAGCTATTTAGTTTTTAGTTTAATTCCACTTGTAGAGATCGATTTCTTACATCATTTATTAATAGGTTGTATAATTTCACCAACCGACCCAATAGCAGCTATGAGTATTTTACGAAAAATAGGAATATCCGAAGAAATCGAAACAGTAATTGAGGGTGAATCTTTATTTAATGATGGTGTTGGGATTTCTTTGTTTATCATTGTTGGTTCGGCGATAAAAAGTGGCTCAAACCAAATAAATATAGGTGAGTTTTTTTCGACTCTAACCTATGAAATATGTTTTGCAGTGGCGATTGCGTTGGCAATTTCTTTTGTACTATTTAAGCTCTTTAGCAAAACAAATGATTGTAATTTACAAATATTCACGAGCATTTTAGCTGTTTCTACTTGTTATGTTATATGCGAAGCAATAGGCTGTTCAAGCGCCATTGCAAGTGTTATTTGTGGAATGTATTTTGCAAGCAAAACCACAATGGAAGAGGATCGAGCACACCTATCAAACTATTTTGTCTTTTGGAATATAGCGGACAACCTTTTAAATGGGCTTTTATACATAATATTAGGACTTACATTTATAAATCTGTTTGTTTATATAAATCATAATATTTTAGCAATTGTATTTACTGTTATAATAAGTATTTTGGCAAGGTATTTGAGTGTGTTTATATCCACACCTTTATTAAGACCGTTGCCCGAAAAACTCCCCCCTATAAAATTCACTAATTTAATGACATATTCCGGTATAAAAGGGGCACTTAGCTTAGCACTTGTATTAAGCGCAAGCGAGTATTTTACTACAGATGGCTTTAATACAGCGGTTATATCAGTCGCCGGTGTTGTGCTATTTACAACTCTTATACAGGGGCTATCAATAGGCAAATTTTACAAGCGCTTTTATATGGCATCCACTTAAATTAATTTATAATAAAACAAATAATGATATATCCCCCCGCCATAAGCGGGGGGATATATCATTAAAGTGTATTGGGATTATTTTACAGCACAAACCCAACTTTTTTATACATCTTCTCAACTGTGCGCCCTGCGATATTCCCTGCCTTTTGCGCACCGCTCTGATATAGCGATTTTAGGTATTCCTTGTCAGCCATTATCGCATTATATTTATCCCTTATCGGGGCAATTTCCGCTATAACAGCCTCGCCCACAGCTATTTTAAAATCGCCGTAGCCCTTACCCTCAAAACGCTTTTCTATCCTCTCAAAGCTCTCGCCCGTGATGGCGCTGAGTATCGACATTAGATTATTTATCCCTGCCTTGTCCTCACCGTAGCACACCTTTGTGTCGGAGTCGGTCACTGCCCTTTTAAACTTATTCATAATCTGGGCGTCGGTGTCGGTAAGTGTGACATATGCATTGCTATTTTCATCGGATTTCGACATCTTCTTCGTAGGCTCTTGCAATGACATCACCCTTGCACCAACTTTATTATAATATCCCTCGGGCACAGTGAACACCTTGCCGTGGTTGTGGTTAAACCTGTTTGCAATGTCCCTTGAAAGCTCTAAATGCTGTCTTTGGTCGTCGCCCACGGGGACAAAATTTGCCTGATAGAGCAAAATATCCGCCGCCATCAGTGTTGGGTAGGTGAAAAGCCCTGCGTTGATGTTTTCGGGGTGCCTGTCGGACTTATCTTTAAACTGCGTCATCCTTGAGAGCTCTCCGTATTGGGTGTAGCAGTTTAGCACCCATGCACCCTGAGCGTGTGCCGGCACATGGCTTTGGATAAACACCACCGATTTTTCAGGGTCAACACCGCAGGCAAGCAGCATTGCATAGGCTTCTATTGTTTTTTGCCTGAGCTGTGCAGGCTCTTGGCGAACAGTTATTGCATGCTGATTCACCACGCAGTATACACAGCGGTAATCATCCTGCATTTTAACCCAGTTTTTTAGTGCTCCAAGATAATTTCCGAGAGTAAAGCTTCCCGTGGGCTGTATCCCTGAAAAAACTATTGGTTTTTTCACCTGTGTATTTTCCTGCATAATGTAATCATTCCTTTTTTGTGTATTTTGTTGAGGGCTTGTAGGGTCACGACTTGCCATGATGAAGGTGTGAGTATATTTTAATTCTACATAAGCTTCGGGCACGTCAAGCCATGCTCCTACAAGCAAACTTCTCTAAATTGTGAAAAACTATTATAGGCTTTCTCTCAGTATCTTGCCCACTATTTTTACACCCTCTACTATCTGCTCGTCGCTTGGGGTGGAGTAGTTCATTCTAAAGCATTGTGTGCTTATCTTAGTGTCTGCAAGGAAGGTGCTTCCAGGCACTGTTGCCACTTTATTATCAAGCATTTTTTCGCAGAGTGCAGGCATGTCGGCACCGTCGGGGAGTGTTACCCAAATGAACATACCGCCCTCGGGCTTTGTATACTCAACTTCTGGGAAATGCTCTTTTATTGTGTCCATCATTAGTTTGCATTTTCTGCCGTAGATTTTGCTGATGCGGCTTATATGGTCATCAAAACTGTCACTGCTCATTATGCTGTGGCAGATATGCTGTGCAAGTGTATTTGTATGTACATCTCCGCACTGCTTTGCAACTACTATTTTAGATATAATTTCATTATGCGCACAAACAAAACCAACTCTAAGCGCTGGGGATACCATCTTAGAGTAGCTTCCACAATAGATTACAATATTTTCAGTGTCGAAGCTCTTTATGCATGGGAGTGGCTCGCCTGCAAAGCGAAGTACACCGTATGGGTTGTCTTCTATGATTACAATATTGTTTTCTTTAGCGATTTCGTATAGCGCTTTTCTTTTTTCTAAGCTCATTGTGATACCTGTTGGGTTTTGGAAATTTGGTATTACATAGATTAGCTTAATTCTTTTATTTTCAGCAATAGCTTTTTTTACACCCTCAATGGAGATACCGTCATTTTCAATTGGTACACCGATTAAGTTTGCGCCATAGGTTCTAAAGGAGTTTAGCGAGCCGATGAAAGACACACTGTCGCAAATAATGCTGTCGCCAGGTTCGCAGAAAACTTGGCAAGCGAGCTGTATAGCCTGCTGTGCGCCTGAAACAGTGATTAATTCATCATTTGCATTTCCTATATTTTCTTTTTCTTTGAGATATTTTTTAAGTGTTTCTCTAAGAGGTGCGTAGCCCTCTGTTGCAGAATACTGAAGCATGGAAATTGGGTTTTCTTCCATAATTTCAGTCATTGCACCTTTTACCATGTCGGTTGGGAATGCGTCTATCGCAGGATTTCCCGAAGCAAATGGGATGATGCCAGGTTGGCTGGCACGCTTTAGCATTTCACGGATTAGGGAGGGTTTTAGCTCGTCAAAATGGGAGGAAAACTGATAATTCATAATATTCTCTGCCTTTCAATTTTATATTTTTTATTCAATATACATAATGTATACATCTGCAAATTGAGTTCAGAAGCTCTTAGCCCTGTGGGGTTTGGAGCTTCTTATTTAATTGGTATTTATTTTTACAGCTAACTCAAGTGGGGATAAAGAGTATCACTCCATCACTATCCCACAATAATTTGTGCATCGGGTATAATTTCCATCTTATTTTTTGCACTGCGCATAGCAAGCGAAAGTGCAAATGAAACAGGGCCTACTCGTCCTAAGAACATCAGCAGTATAAATATTATCTTAGCGGGACTATTCGCAAGCGAAGTAACCCCCACCGAGAGCCCAACCGTTGCAAAGGCGGACACCGATTCAAAGAAGCTATCTATTCCGCTTACACCCAGAGAGGATAACATTACATTGACAATCCCTGCCGAAACCGACACCGCTACGATACCTATAACAAGCACTGAAAGTGCTTTGTAAACTTGGTTTTTATTCACCTGTCTTTTTAAAATGATGGTGTCGTCATATCCTCTTACTACCGAGACTATTGTCATTACTATAATTGTTGCGGTGGTAATTTTTATACCACCCCCAGTGGAGCCGGGTGCCGCACCTATAAACATAAGTATGGAGCAAAACACCTTTGTAAATCCATTAAAGGATGCAATATCCACCGTGTTAAAGCCTGCTGTACGGGTGGTTATCGACTGAAACATTGCCGCGCCAAATTTTGAAGGTGTTGAGAGAGAGCCTATGGTGTAGGGATTATTCCATTCTAAAATGAGTATCCCTAAAAAGCCAGATATAATTAAAAAGGCTGTTACACTCAGCACTATTTTAGTGTGTAGGAGTAGCTTTTTTTTCTTTGGGTAATTTATTAAATCATTCCACACCACAAATCCCAAGCCACCTATGATAATTAGCATGCTTATTGTGAAATTCACATTGAAACTATCGGCATAATTTACTAAAGAAATATATGCAGTTTCCCTACCAAGTATATCAAAACCTGCATTACAGAAAGCGGAAATGGCTAAAAATATCGAAATAAATATTCCCTCTCTGCCATATATCGGAACAAATGTAAAGCTCAGCATTACAGCGCCTATAAGCTCTATGCATATCGAGGCGGTAACAACAAATCTTATAATCCTGCTCACATCCGCTATCGAAATTGAGTTTATAGATTCCTGTGCGAGTTTCATTCCTCGAAGCCCTAATTTCTTGCCCATTGCTACTGAGAAGAAGGTGGTTAATGTTACGAGGCCAAGGCCGCCTATTTGTATTAAGGCAAGTATTACCACCTGCCCGAATACCGTCCATTTTGTATAGGTATCAAACACCACAAGCCCCGTCACACAGGTTGCCGAAGTGGCGGTAAAAAGTGCGTCTAAAAAATTTGTAAAATTGCCGTCTTTAGAGGATATCGGCAAAGTGAGAAGTATTGTTCCCACTAAAATAACCATCATAAAACTCAGGGCTATCATTCGTGCAGGGAAAGATAGGAAGCCCTTGTTCTCTTGCTTTTTAATCGGCATAAAAATTCTCCGTTGTTTCTATCATTTGTAAAGCACAAAAATTAAATTCCACCAATCGCCTTCAAATGTGTTCTTGCTTTGTTGATTAGAAATTTATCGTTTCTGAAAGTAACAACTTTATGTGCATCGACAAACGGTACCCAGCGTATCTCGCTTATCTCTTCTTCTTGCATTTTTGTGTTGCCATCATGGGTGTATCCAAAAAAATATACTACTTGTTTTCTCACATTGGGCTTTGGAAAGTATTCCACACTCTGCCTAAATCCGTCGAAAAGCTCTATTGAAAGCCCTGTTTCTTCCTTAACTTCCCTCAGTGCGGTCTGCACTTCGGTTTCGCCTTCTTCAACATGCCCTTTTGGGAATGACCAATGCCCACCGTATTTATGTTTTAAAAGAAGCATTTCATAGTCTTCGCCGCTTTTGCGCACTATGAGTGCCCCACATGATTTTTCAAATTTCATCATTCACCTCACTATTTTGACCTATCCTGACAGCATTCATCCTTAAAAGGTGGCTACCAAGCATCTTAAAGGCAAGATTGCCTTCTTAATTCTAAGTAGTAGTATACCACCTTTGGTTAAATTTTAAAAGAGGTAAAATTTAATTTAATGCATTTAATGGGTATAATTACATTAATATTCAATATCATTTTGTATAATATATATATTATATTACTTTTTGTACATAAAATTCTATCAAGATACTTTAAAATGGAGAAAAAGTATTGATTTATAGATGAAAATATTATAAGCATAATATAATCGCCCACTATATTCACCATGCATGGACGGTGCAAATATTCAAAATAATTAAGCGCCATTATCCACACCATAGCATTAAAGAGGCTTGACAATTTTAGCCAATAATATTATAATGGCTGTGGATAAAAGATGGGGGAGCTGAGTTTAACTCGGCTGAGAGTCACCGTAAATATCGGTGTAACCCTTATACCTGATCCGGGTAATGCCGGCGTAGGAAGAATATTTAGTGTATCTTTCTTTGCTGTTGTGTATTGCCTACACAACTTTTTTTATTTTATGGAGGAATTTTACAGATGACACAGAAAGCAAAAAACAGAAGGCTAACTGAAAGTGCTATGATGATTGCACTCGCAACTGTACTAAGCTTTGTGCAGTTTGCCGCACCTTGGGCTAACGGTGGCTCAATAACACTCTTTTCGATGGTACCAATTGCCCTCATCGCCTATAAATATGGCGTAACTTGGGGAATTTTTACCGGTATGACACATGGACTTTTGCAGATGCTAATAGGCATTGGTGGACTCAGAGGAATTGATCTCACCACATTTATTGCGGCTGTTTTCCTCGATTATATCATTGCATTTGGCGCTTTAGGCCTTGCAGGCATCACAAAAAATAGCAAAAACCCCAGCGCACTTGGATTTGCAGCAGGTGCATTTATAGGCGGACTCGGCAGATTTGTTTGCCATTTTCTTTCTGGATTTTTACTCTGGGGCTCTATTGCAAACGACGGTTTTGCCGCAGTGGCATTCTCATTCACATACAATGTGAGCTACATGGGGCCTGAGATTTTTATAACCACACTCGGTGCAGTTTTATGCGCACCAATACTAAAATCAGCTATGGCAAAAACACAGGTTGCATAGCATTTAAATTTGATTATTTCTTTCTTCCTTTGGGGTGCTCGGTACTTAAACGCCGAGCGCCCCTTCCTATTTTTCCGAGTTTTGTGAAGGGTAACCCCAAAGTAGCAAATTTTATTGCATATCCACAGCAAAAAACCTCGAATTCACACACTGATTACAATGCATAAATTCGAGGTGGTAAGCTAAACTAATTTTATTCGTAGCTCTCTCCTGCCACTATCTTCTCCCAGATAGGTGACATTGATCTTAGCTTTTCTATTATTTCGGGGAGTGTTTTTATAACATAGTCGATTTCTTCTTCGGTGTTGTATTTGCCCACCGATAGTCTGAGCGAACCATGCGCCACAGTGTGTGTTCTACCTA
Source organism: uncultured Oscillospiraceae bacterium (assembly GCA_964370185.1). GTDB lineage: Bacteria > Bacillota > Clostridia > Oscillospirales > Ruminococcaceae > CAYJEQ01. The sequence goes on along the minus strand of CAYJIJ010000008.1, from coordinate 3,506 downwards.
TCGCCATGAGTACATGGCTTGGGTCGAGTGAACCGGAGGTGCAAGCAGAGCCGGAAGATGCTGCTATGCCCTTCATATCGAGCATTAGAAGAAGTGCTTCTCCCTCAATTCCCTCAAAGGATATATTGCAGATTGTTGGTAATCTGTGTTCACGGCTTCCGTTTAAATAGCTGTGTGGGATTTGTGTGAGCGAGTCTATCAGCTTATCGGTTAGCGCTTTTTTAGCGGCATAGCTCTCTTCAAAGTTTTCATACGCATCTTCCATAGCTTGTCCAAGCGCAACGATACTTGCCACATTTTCAGTGCCTGCACGCTTGCTCATTTCCTGTGCGCCACCGTCCATAAATGTGTCTATTCTCACACCTTTTCTGATGTAGAGCGCCCCAACGCCCTTTGGTGCGTGAATTTTATGGCCTGTGAGTGCAAGCATATCAATATTTTGCTCGTTTACATCAATTTTTACATTGCCTATCGCCTGCACTGCATCGGTGTGAAATAGCACACCTTTTTCTCTGCACACCTTGCCTATTTCAGCAATTGGAAGCACTGTGCCTATTTCATTGTTTGCATATATTAAAGAAACAAGTGCTGTTTTATCAGTTATTGCGTTTGCCACATCTTCGGCGGTTATTAACCCCTCGGAGTTTACAGGCAGATATGTTACCTCAAAACCCTGCTTTTCAAGAGCTTCCATTGTGTGGGACACTGCATGGTGCTCAAAATTTGTAGTAATTAGATGGGTTTTGCCTTTTTTGCGCATAGCATACGCGCCGCCTTTAATTGCCCAGTTGTCCGACTCTGTTCCACATCCTGTAAAATATATTTCAGATGGCTGTGCACCTAATGCTTTTGCAACTTTAGCTCTCGCTTTTTCAAGCTCTACTTTTGATTCTCTGCCTAATTTATAAACGCTCGACGCATTTCCATACGCTTCAGCATAGAATGGCAACATTGCATTTAGCACTGACTGAGAAACTTTTGTGGTTGCTGAGTTGTCTAAGTAAACAAGTTTATCCATTTTTAAACTCCATTCCGCCATATTGGCATGGCTTTATTAATTCTCAAGAGATTTTTTGTTATTTTCCCTTTTTCAACTGATATTATACACTCTTTTCGTATACTTTTCAATAGGGAAATTAATTTTTTAGAAAATATAATAAAAACCGCTTATATCTTCATTAAATTTTCTACCGCAGTAATTATAATTTCCAGTCCATTAAGGAGTGTATCTTTTCTCACACCCTCATTTGCACCATGCGCTGTACCAACAAAATCAGGGTGATTTATATCCCTTACATCGGGCCCAAATGCCACCGCTTTTGGGAAATGCCTTGCATATGTGCCTCCACTAATTGTATATGGTGTGCCATCCTTGCCTGTGATATCGGTATAGGCTTTTGTGAGTGCTGCAATTTCGGGGAGTGTTGGCTCTAAATAAAATGGCTCGTCCATCATGATGCAGGCAGATTTTGCACCGACTTCCGCCGCCGCTTTTTCTATTTTTTCCCCCACCCATGCGCCGTTTACCTTTGCAGGGAAGCGGATATTTACATTTTGGCTTATTTTTTTACCCTCGGTTTTTATCATACAACCAACACAGCTAAGCGGTGTAAACACCTCGTCCACGCAGTCCATACCGATGAGTTTACCGCTTGTATCCGAATGCATTCTGCCCAGTAGGTCAAAATAGGCTTCGTCCTCTTTCTTTATCAGCTTATTATCTATTAAATATGCCACAAGTTTTGCAATGGCGTTCACAGTATTATCGGGGAATGCCGCATGTCCACCTTTTCCGCTCGCCATAAGCTTTATGCCGTCGGTGGTTTTGCTTACTTTTACATACTCAGTATCTAAAAGATCTTCCGCCTCCGCCTTTATTACTGCCTCGGCTCTGTCCGGCACTAAATTTGCGGCTGTGCCTGCGTTTATGCTGATGATATTGCTGTTTGAGGAGAGCTCTCCTATCAAATCAAATCCTGCAATCCCCTTTTCACCACAGCATACGGGGAAGCTTGAATCGGGTGAAAAAGCGAAATCGGGCGCTTTATTATTTGCTAAATAATGCACTATATCGCTCATTCCCCTCTCTTCGTCCGTGCCAAAGAGTGCTTTTAATGTATGGGGAAGTTTTTCGCCCTTTTCTTTAAAATATTTCATCAGGTAAAGGCAGATTATCGAGGGGCCTTTATTGTCGATTACACCCCTGCCCAAGAGATAGCCCTCTCTTTCGGTGAGGACGAATGGGTCATTGTCCCAACCATTGCCTATGGGCACTATATCCAAATGGGTAATGGTGGCTATTTCCTTTTCGCTTTCACCTTCAATATATGCATAACAAACACGATTATCGCAGTTGCCCACTGAGAGTCCCATTTCCTGTGCCCTTTTCATCATGAAGTCAATCGCTTTTTTATTGCCCTCTCCATAGGGTGCATCAGCGGTGGCTTCACTTGCCACGCTGTCTATCGCTATCAGTGATTTTAAATCTACTAAAAAACCTGCTTCGTTTGCCTTTATAAATTCTTTTATGTTCATATGAGTATCCTCCTTTTTTTATGATTATAACATAGAATATAGTGAAAAGTGAATAGTGAAAAATGAAAAGTTATGGGGTTTCGCCTTTGGCGAAACAAATTAAAGTTTTACTCGATTTTTTACAAAAAATCGTGGGGTCTGGGGCAAAGCCCCATAAACGGAAAGGCGAAGCCGATAAAAGAATATAGCGATTTTTGCGAAGCAAAAGAGCGAAGATTATATAGAATTTTAAATGCTGTGGGAAATCCCATTGTAGGGGCGAACCTGTGTGTTCGCCCAAGGATTACCACAACCCAAACCAATGCGGAAAACCTACACCACCACCGCAGACCTCGCACAACCCAAAACAAAAACAGAAATCCCATTGTAGGGGCATGGTTTTCCATGCCCGAGGACATAGCGAAAGCATAAAAACATCTAAACACAAGCGGTCACGGCAAGCCGTGACCCTACAAATGCAACCGCAGACCCTGCACAATCTAAAACCAGCTCAATAAGTTGTGCGGTATCGTAGATATATTAAGGGGCTTTGCCCCCAAGCAGATTTAATATATTTTTTTACTAAGGCAATCCCACCCCTTGCCAAAGAACGATTAGGGTGAGGTTTCGTATACCCTCCCTAAGAGACCCTCCTTCCGACGAAATGGGGTCTGTGCCCCCCTTTAAAATCCCCCGCTCTTTATTTTTGCTCCTATACACACTTCCTAATGCCCCCACCTTTTAAAAGGCGGATTTATGCTCCCATCGCTTTCTTTTAGATTTATGGTTATCTTTATATTGCACTGCACATTAGATTTACACTGTGGGGCATAGCCCCCAATGCCATCAGATTACGCAGAATTTAAAACAATACTAATCCCATTTCCAAAAAACAAAACATCCCCCAACAAAGGCTTTCACCGATGTCGGGGGATGTTTTGAAAAAAAATGTTTAAGAAATTAGCATTAATAAATAAGTGAGGCTATATACT
>CAYJIJ010000007.1:12277-52438 GCA_964370185.1 uncultured Oscillospiraceae bacterium | reverse complement strand
TTATTGTGCAAAATAATGTTGGCAATAAATTTAGCCCAACAGTAATTGCCGCCGCAATTACAAGCCAAAGAGAAAAAACCAAACTGCCCACCCATATACAGCTGGACTCCGACGATTGCGGACTTTCTAAGGATTCAGTCGTACTACTTGAACAAATTCGCACGATAGACAAAAAAAGGCTTAAAGAGCGAATGGGTAAGCTTGACGACGATTTGATGAATAGGATTGACAAGGGGCTTTTTGTAAGCTTTGGGCTTGATGACTTACCAGCAAATAGCGAATATCTTACATAACTATATATAGGCTACAATTTGTGTAAGATGATTTTTTAAGGGGACTTTTATCCGCCGTGGGCGGATAAAAGTCCCCTTAATCAAATAATTATTTATCTAAAAGACTGTCTACAAGTTCTTTATCAGGATTAACAATAGCTGTTTGATATGTTTCGTATATGACCATTCCAGGCTTTGCACCCGTAGGTTTTTTAACATTTTTAATTATTGTATAATCCACTGCCACTTTACTCGACTCTCTCGCCTTGCTATTATATGCGGCTATTATGGCTGCCTCTTCGAGGGTTTTATTTGGTATATCCCTGCCCTCCGCCACTACAACAACATGTGAACCAGGGATTTTTTGGGTGTGAAACCACATATCGTAATTCCTTGCAGTTTTCAGTGTTAATGAATCATTTTGAATATTATTTCTTCCCACCAAAATTTCAAAACCATCACTGGATATATATTTAAGCGGTGGCAATTTTTCCTGCTTTTTGTATTTTGAAGAGTAATTTTTAATATAACCCTGCCCTGCAAGCTCCACCCTTATAGCATCGAGTTCGCTTTCGCTTCTTGCCCTTACAAGTGAGTCGAACACTGTGTCGATATACTCAGTTTCTTCTTCGCCTTTTTTTATAAGCTCTATCAACTTTTTCTCGGCATTTGCCGCTTTTTTGTATTCGTTGTAATATTTTTGGCTGTTTTGGATTGGGGTTAGCATTATATCAAGCTCTATTTCTATCTTTTCATTTTCTTCGCTGTAAAAATTATCAAGCGTAGCAGAGCTGTCCCCTTTTTTAATCATATGAAGATTTGCCGCTAAAATATCCCCATAGCACCTTAGCTTTTCTCTGTCGGCACTTTCTTTTAGCTCCTCTTTCTGGGTGTTTACTCGGCGCATTGTCCTCTCTGAGAGGGTGCTGAGGAGTTTTAAAAGGTCATTTGAGCGCTGTTTCATTCTGTCGATTGTATCGCGCTCGCCGTAAAAGCTCTCAAGCAGTTCGCTATATGTTTCATACACTCTCTTTGAGTACAAATTTTCATACTGGGAAATGTCGGTAAAGCTAAATTCTTTTGGCTTCACTCCATTTTCAAGTAGCATTATTGGGGTGCAATCATTATTTTTTAGACTTTCTGCAAGACCGTTTAGATAAAAATTCAGTCGTTCTTTATTATCCTTTGTAAGCTGTGCTACATTTCTAAATGTACCCCTTGTGGCAAAATGTGCTATCTCCCTCGCTATTAAAGGAGAAAGCCCTATAAGCTGTGACATTATTGCTTTGTGAAGCTGTGTCTCACCGCCTACGGAGTATATCGCCTCGGTCATCTCTTCAGTGGTCGCCTGAAGTAAATTAATGCCCATCTTTGAGGGTGGCAGAGTATAGCTCATCCCTGGAAGCACTTGGCGCACTCCCGACATTTCTTCATCCACCCTTTTAATGCTGTCTATTATCTTGCCATTTTGGTCAAAGACAATTATATTGCTGTGCCTGCCCATTATTTCGGTGGCAACGGTTATATTAACCTTATCCCCAAGCTCATTTGTAGCTTCAAATTTAAAATGCACCACCCTATCAAGCCCAATTTGTTCTGCTCCTAAAAATTTGCCACCCGTGAGATGTTTTCTCATGAGCATGCAAAACATTGGAGGAGATTTTGGGTTTTCCCGTGTTGTGCCAATAAAATGAAATCTTGGTGAACCTGCGCCTGCCGAGAGAAGTAGTTTTTTCCCACCGCTTCGTGTACGCAGCGATATTATAAGCTCCTCCCTCGATGGTTGATGGATTTTATCTATACGCCCCTCCAATGCAGAAGCGTTTATTTCAGCAACAAGTCTGCTGATAAACAATGCGTCAAATGCCAATGTTATGCCCTCCGATAGTTAATACATTCTAAATATAATAGTCATTTTACCATATTTTTTGATAAAATGATAGGATTATTTGTACTTAGCAAAGCCAAATACAAATAATCCTTGTGGTAGATCCTTAACATACGGCAATTTAATCTATATGTTCCTCTCCCAAGCATGGGGTCGGATTAATGATTTATAATAAGCAAAGTTTTCACTCACTGTGGTGACTGCCCAAAGGATTTATCTTTGGACAAGCTTATTTTTTACATTTTATGCGTTTTTATGCCGATTAATTTTATATCGGGTGTAATAAATCCCTCTTTTATCGGCTGTTCATGCGCATAATCCGTGCTAAGATATTTTTTATTATCATCTGAGAAGACAGTTGAAACAACTGCGTCCCTGCCCATTTCAATTTTCGCCATAATTGCGCCTATCATATTTGCACCCGAAGATATACCCACTGCAATGCCAAGTTCTCTCGCTAATTTTCTTGCCATGTTAATCGAATCGCCGTCATCCACTTGGATTATTTTATCCATTTTTGGTGCATCTTTTATAATCTGCGGAATAAATTCATCAGAAATCCCTGCAATTCTATGACTTCCCACTTTATGCCCTACCGATAAGGTTGGGGAGCTTTTAGGCTCTAATGGCATAATTAATGCATTGGGGTTTACTTCTTTGAGTCTGCGACCCACGCCGACAGTTGTCCCCCCCGTGCCCACTCCAGCAACAAATCCATCCACTTTAAGCCCAAAACGCTCTAAAATTGCAGCGATTTCATAGCCTGTTCCATGGTAATGTGCAGCTGAATTATCCTCATTTTCAAATTGTCTTGGTAGGAAAGCTCCTGTTTCTTTATTTAAGGCCTTTGTCATTTCAATTGAGCCTAAGAAACCACCCTCTTCTTTGCTTACAAGCCTTACCTCGGCACCGAAACTCTGCATCAGATAGATGCGCTCCTTACTCATCCAATCGGGCATATATATTACACATGGGTTTCCAAGATTGGCACCCATGGCACAAAATGAAATTCCAGCGTTACCAGAAGTAGCTTCTGTAATAACTTGCCCCTGAGAGATTTCTCCTCTTTCATAGGCTCTTTTCATCATATATAGTGCAGGTCTGTCTTTGATGCTTCCTGTAAGGTTGTAGTGCTCTGCCTTTGCATATATAATGTCCTTAATGCCTTTATATTCGTAGTGAATTTCAAGCATTGGTGTATTCCCCACCAAACTTTCAAGTTCTTTAAATCTGCCTTTAAGTATTTCATTCATAATATAAGCCTCCTTATTGTCTACTTACTTAGTATACTTTAGTATGTTTACTATTCTACCACACTTCTTGCTAAAAAATCCAGTATTAAATTTACTTAAATATTTCCTTGTATACACTTGATTTTTTATCTAAAATATATATAATTATATTACAAAACTAAGGAGGGCTTTTACATTGCCACAAATATTAATCTATACTAAAAAAACTGAAAAAGTTATGCCTGCTTATAAGGAAATAAGCGAAAATGTTTCTGCCGCTATCGGGCTTAAACCTGAACATATTTTCATCGCTACCACAGAAGCTACTGTTCACTGCGCTGATACTCAAATTGATGATGTTGCTATTGTGCATTGTTGGTGGCTAAAAAGAAGTGATGAAATGAAAGTCGCTACTTCACAAGCTATAAAGGAAGCACTTATAAAACATGGCATAAAAGTTCCAAGTGTATTTTTTAGAGATACTGAAGCCGATAGTCTCATAAAATTTTAGCTTATATTCTTTATAAATAACATCTTTATTTTTTAGGGGTATTTCTCCGCAGATTGCGGGGAAATACCCCTAAAATTATAAATTTGTTCGACATTAGTAGTGCTCCATCAATCAGCGAGCCATTGTTTTCCTTCATGATCCATTTTAAAATTTTCCCTATAGATTAGCTCTCCCACAGTTACTACTCCGTATCCCTTTTCCTCGATAACATTTAACAAGGACGGCAATGCTTCTGCGGTGTTTTTAGCACCTGCATGGAGAAGCATTATATCCCCGTTTTCCATTTCGTCGGTTGTGCGGGAGATTATCTCATTGGCGCTTTTATCCTGCCAGTCCAAGCTGTCCTTATTCCACTGGATTGTATAATAACCTTCTTCGGTTGCTATTTTGAGGAGTGTATCATTATATGCACCCGATGGTGCCCTGAAAAGCTCTGGAGAAATCCCCGTGATATTTCTCACCGCTTCCGCAGAATCTAAAAGCTCTTCTCGTATTTCTTCCACCGATATACTGCTCATATCGGGGTGAGTGTGTGAATGTGTTCCTATCTCGTGCCCTGCCCTATATATTTCAAGCACACTTTCTGGGTACTTCTCCGCCCATTCTCCAACGAGAAAAAAGGTTGCTTTCACATCCGCTTCTTTTAGTGCATCAATTATTTCGCCCACATCTTCATTGCCCCATGCACAATTTATGCCGAGTGATACCACTGCATCCTCCCTGTGCACACTGTATATGGGGAGTAATCTACTTTCATGTGACACAACTTCTCTTATAGTCATTGCACCGAGTGTTCCCGCTAAAAAAACAATGCCCACATATGCCGCAAGTATTACTGCAAGACCTTTCTTTTTCACAACAAACGCCTTCATCCTAAAACCTCCAAATGCATAAATAGCAAAAGAATTATTCCTTTACTATTATACTTTTATGTTTTAGGTTTTAAGTTTATGCTCACAGTTTATACTCTGCCCTATATGTGGGTGGTATTGTAAAACTATTTATCATTTTTTATATAGCTGTTTAACATATCCTGCTTAATATTATAGAGATTGAGCGACAAATCCACATAGTATTTATGTGGGTACTCAAACCTCTTCACTTCTTCCCAAAGTGTATCAAGCTGTGCATTTGCATAGGCTTTTATTTCTTCAGTAGTAGGTGGGTTATATATTAGTTTGCCATTTTCAAATATTTTTTCAATAATTTTTACTGCCTTAAAGTTTTCAACCGTTTTTCGCTTCCATGGTGCTTTAGGGTCAAAAAGCTCAAGGGGAGCATTTTCGTCCACTGCTTCGTCATGCAAGGTTACATAATCGGCAACCGCCATGTTATTGCTTTTATCATATATGCGGTAAACAGTTTTAAAATGTGGATTTGTCACTTTTTCTTCTGTTTCACTCAGTTTTATTTTAGGGATTAGCTCCCCATCATTTTCAACCGCAACTAATTTATATACCCCACCAAATACAGGCTCCGATTTACTTGTGATAAGGCTCTCACCAACGCCAAAAATATCTATTTTCGCATTTTGTATTAGTAAGTCCCTTATTATATATTCATCAAGGGCGTTTGATGCTATTATTTTCACATCCTCAAACCCTGCTTCATCCAGTAGTTTACGGGATTTCTTTGAAAGATATCCTAAGTCGCCACTGTCAATTCTTATCGCTTTAGGCCTATTGCCACTTGGAACTACCACTTCATTAAACACTTTAATCGCATTTGGAACTCCAGAGGATATGGTGTTGTATGTATCCACAAGTAGCACACAATCCGACGGATACACCATGGCATATGACTTAAATGCCTCATATTCACTATCAAAGAGTTGAACCCAACTATGCGCCATTGTACCTGTTGCGGGAACTCCGAAAATTTCATCCGCAATTGTGCAGGAAGTTCCTGCAACTCCACCGATATATGCAGCTCTTGCCCCAAGTATTGCAGCGTCATATGCCTGAGCTCTTCTTGAACCGAATTCACTTATAGCCCTACCCTGTGCCGCTCTTGCTATGCGGTTGGCTTTAGTAGCTATCATCGACTGATAATTTATGCTGAGCAGTATCATTGTTTCTATGAGCTGTGCTTGTATCGCTGGGCCTTTTACCGTGACAATTGGCTCATTTGGGAATATCGGTGTTCCCTCTTTCATAGCCCATACATCACAAGAAAATTTAAAATCCCTCAAATATTCTAAAAATTCCTGTGAAAACTCATACTTGTTTTTGAGAAATTCAATGTCTTCATCATCAAATTTTAAGCTATTTAAATATTCTATTAGTTGCTCAAGTCCGGCAAATATTGCAAAGCCACCCCTGTCAGGCACATTCCTAAAAAACATATCAAATACAACTTCTCTATCCCCAAGACCGTGTGCAAGATATGCATTGGACATGGTTAGCTCATAAAAATCAACTAACATTGACAAATTTCTATGTTTATTTATAAAAGTATTCATATTGTAATCTCCCTTATTCTACATTAATTATTACCTGATGCTCATTACTTCCGATAATATCATCATTATTTAAAACATACACTTTCATTTTAACTTCATGTTCACCACTTGAAAAATCTCTTTGAAGTGTGCAATACTGAAGCTGAAATCCATTTTCTATTACGCTTGATTTATATATAATTTCATCGCTTTCATCAATAATTTCAATCTGCATATCATAGATGTTATCGGTAGGATTTTCTAAAAAAATATCAATTTTCCCATCTTTAAGCTCAGTGATATCATTGTAATTATATATAAATTTTGCATCTGATTGGGATGTATCATCAAGTTGCGTCTGCATACTACCGCCCACATTTTCACTATTTCTCTCCATCAGTGCATATATAGCCGCAAAAACCCAAAGTGATATTAAAAAAATCAAAATGAGCATCCTTATATTATGTGCTTTTCTATTACTTTTAGTTATGTACATTTTTTGCTTCTCCTATGTTTTGCTACACTTGCTAAGTTTTTTCTGAGAATAGTTTATCATATTTGCGCTTTTTATACAATCACACTTTATAATTTTTCTGCTTTATGATAAAATGATAATAAATTTTATTTAAGGAAGTTTTTAATGAATACTGTTTTTTGTGCGATTAACGCTAAATATATCCATACAAACATTGCAGTGCGGTATTTAAATGCCGTTTCTTCTTCTGTTTGTAATACCCGATTTGTAGAATTTACTATAAATCAGAGCCCCGAGATTATTCTTGATGAACTGCTCACGCTAAACCCAGACACACTTTTATTTTCATGCTATATATGGAATATTTCATATGTTGAAAAGCTTTGCCACAATATTAAAAAAATTCTTCCTAATATAACAATTATCTTGGGTGGCCCTGAGGTTTCGCATCCTCCATTTCCTGAATTCCCATATGATTTTATAGTTTGTGGAGAGGGGGAAACTGAAATCCCAGCGCTCTTAAAATCACTTTCCGAGGGGGTATTTCCTACAGAAAAAATAATCATCGGAAAACCTGTGGAAGATTTAGATTCCCTTCCTTTCCCCTATGACTTTCAAAAGGAAGATTTAGCCCATAGAATAGTTTATTACGAAGCTTCCCGTGGGTGCCCTTTTAACTGCTCATATTGCCTTTCTTCAGCTACAAAAGGAGTGAGGATAAAATCCGTTAAAAGGGTTAAAGAAGAGCTTAAAATATTTATGGATATTAAGGTTATGCAAGTTAAGTTTGTCGATAGGACTTTCAATGCGGATAACGATTTTTTTATAGAGATTTTAAAGTTTTTAAAGGAAAGTGATAATGGGATTACAAATTTCCACTTTGAAGTTGCGGCGTCCCTTATATCGGATGAAGCTTTAACTATTATACCCACCTTAAGAAGTGGCCTTATCCAGCTTGAAATAGGTGTGCAGAGCACCAATGAAAACACTTTAAAGGCAATAAACCGAAACCCTGATACCGAAAAGCTTTTCGCCGTGGTGGATAAACTGCAATCATTTGAGAATACTCATCTTCACCTCGATCTCATAGCAGGCCTGCCGCATGAGGATTTAAGCAGCTTTAAAAAATCATTTGATGATGTTTATGCACATCATCCAAATCAGCTACAACTCGGCTTTTTAAAATTGCTCAAAGGCACTTCACTCATAGATAGAGCCTTAGAATTTGGGATAAACATTCGCAACTATCCACCCTATGAGGTGCTTTCAACTAATTCATTATCTTATGACGATATTTCAAATCTTAAAAAAGCCGAAACGATGATCGACCATTATTACAACAGTGGTAGGTATCATAAAATGCTTGGCGCTATATTGCCATATTTTAGCAGTCCGTTTGATTTCTATTTGCAGCTTGGAATAAAGTTTTTCAGTGAGGGGCACCATCTTTCACCGCTGTCTCAAATTGGGTGGTACGATTTTCTTTATCACTTCGCTTGTGATTTACACCCTAAATTAAAAAACACGCTTCCTCAGTTGTGCAGATTTGATATGCTGTGCCATACAAAACCAAAAAAATTCCCCGAATGGGCGGCAAATAGCAATCCTATGAGTCGTGAAGAATTTTTGTCTTTGATTAAATCGGACTCTATTATCAAAAAACATCTCCCCCATTTTGAGCTTCTCTCTCAAAATGAGATAATAAAGAATATATCGCTGGAAACATTTGATTTAAATATCATTTCTGATTGCAAAAGTATTAAAAAGCAGCTTGTTCTTTTTGATTATTCCTCTCGCAATATAGATAATCACGCTAAAATTATTTTTATAAACGACTAAAGGGGCTTTTCCTATGTGACTGTCCGAAATCTTGGGATTTCCCACCGACTTCGGGCTATCACATAGGAAAAGCCCCTATGCTTATTATGTTATTTCTTATGCCTATGATATGTTTAGTCTATTTCTAAAAGCTTTATAATTAAAGCCATTCTGATATACACACCGCAATTTGCCTGATAGAAATATTTTGCTCTTGGGTCGTCATCAACCTCTAAGGCAATTTCATTCACTCTTGGCAGTGGATGCAGAACTATCATGTCTTTTTTTGCAAGATTCATCTTGTCCATATCGAGCACATATGTATCCTTTAGTGCTTCATATTCACTTTCATCTTTGATGCGCTCTTTTTGTATGCGGGTCATGTAGAGAATATCAGCATCCACTATACCCTCTTCAAGTGTGGACACAATGGTATATGGAATATTGTTTTTAATAACATATTCTTCCAATATATCGTCTTGAAGTCTTAACGCATCTGGGGAAATAAATACAAATTCTATATTGCTGTAACGGCTCATAGCTTCTACAAGAGAATGGACTGTTCTACCATATTTTAAATCTCCGCAAAAAGCAATTTTAAGATTATTTAGTTCGCCTTTTAAGCTTTTTATAGCAAATAAATCTGTGAGCGTTTGTGTTGGGTGCTGATGTCCGCCGTCACCTGCGTTTATCAGTGGTATGCTCGAATTAAGTGAAGCTTTGTGTGGCACACCTTCCTCTGGATGGCGCATTGCACATATATCCGCATAACAGCTCACCATTCTAAGTGTATCCTCAGGGCTTTCTCCCTTTGCCGCAGAGCTGATACTGCCGTTGGCAAATCCGATTACATTTCCCCCAAGCCTGTACATAGCTGTTTCAAAACTAAGCCTTGTGCGTGTACTTGGCTCATAGAATAAGGTTGCTAAAATCCTACCACTTGCTTTGTTGGCATATACGATTGGATTTTTCATAACTTTAACAGCTTTTTCAATCAGTTGGTCAATTTCCTCGGTAGTTAAATCCACCGAATTAAGTAGATGACGCATATTAACCCCTCCTAAACGCTTTATCATTCTTGTTTTTTTACACATAATTAATCGGCTCATTTCAAAGCCGATTTAAAGGCAAAACATATTGAGCAAAAGATAATTTCTCCACAGAATATAGCTCTTATAGATAATAAAAACTAAGTTCTACAATATGTGTTGTTTATGGCTATTATGATACTATATTTTCGCATGAATGTCAATAAATCGACAATGGATAAATTAGAATTATTCTGATGTTAATAAAGTATATATATTAGTTTTAAACTCATCTACAACGCTACTGAGCAGTTCTTTTGGCAATCTTTGCAAATTCATAAATGCCGCATGGTCTTCAATTTCCATAAGCATTAAGCTATCGTCACTAAGCCTTAGAAAATCAATCCTTAAAAATCCGTATTTTAGACCTGAGTATTTTGCAAATTTATCTGCTAATTCTTTTTCCTTTTCTGTTAGAGAAACTAATTCTGGTTCTGGGTAATTTGGGTATTTAGATGGTGTGTACCGATAAGCATACATAAATTTATCCGCCACATAATAGCATTGAAGTTCGGATTTAAATTCCATGAAAGGCTGGATAATATCCCCTTCTTTATAAAAGTCTGAAACCTCCTCAGAAGAGACAAATTTCTGGTAAAGACCATTTCCAAATGATTTAATGTCTTTTAAAACATATTTTTTAGCGCCTTTGATTAAATGAAAATCATCGAGTGTTTTGATGGTGGGTATAACATTTTCCTTTTTCTTATAAAGCTCGGTTAGATAGCCTTTTCCCGCGTAGTCAAGCCCTTCTAAATTTACCGTTTTTATGCCTTTTTTATTAAGCCTACTAACTAATGCTTTATTTTTTTCTGAGAGCTTAGAGGTATCTTCCTCTTTGCTCACCCATGTATTTCGCCTTATAATTACATCGTAATCCCCATCTTTTTGCTCATCATAAGAAACACTGTCCATACTGATATGATGGCCATCTTTTTCAAATGATTTTTTTAAAATATTATCATCCTTTAGACCACTGCCTACAAGATTTGATAATATTAAGATATGATATCTTTTCATAATTTCTTCATTGCCTCCCACAGATAATACGAAGATATTCTTAGTAAGTATGATAAGGTTTAGAGTTTTGTTACGCTATGTAACTTTTTTATTGCTGCTAATTTTTTAAATGGGTAGTTTCCATTTTAAATTTGGTATTCATTACAAATATTGATAATAAAACAAGTGCAATGCCTAAAAACTTTCCAGAAGAAAGGTTTTCACTGAGCACGAAAAAGCCCAGCAATGCAGACATCACAACCTCTACCGATGCAATAATCGGTGCTTTTGATGCTTCCACATTCTTCGACATACCATACATATAAAGAGAGTATGGCAAAATAGTAGCAAAAGCGCTAAAAGCAATTGCCCAAAAAATGCTTTGTGGCATGACTATTAGCTCTATCTGCTCCCATGGTTTTGCTATGAAAAGCATTGTTATAAAGCCAAAAACAAAGCTGTAAAACACTATTAGAAATGGATCATACTTATTTGTATACATTTTCCCTATAATTGTTATTAAGCTATATAAAAAGCCACTCAGAATTCCAAATATTACTCCGATAATCGAGAAGGTAATTTCCCCGAGCACTCCTCCTGTAACTGTAAAAAAGCAGCCAAATAAATTTATTATTAATGCTACATATTTTTTTGCACTCATTTTCTCTCTAAATAAGAATATGGAGGCAATACAAACAAATACTGGAGCAGTGTATAAAAGCACGGCAGCAACCGCCACCCCAAGATTACTTATAGCTATATTATAGCAAAAATTAAATAGCCCTTGGGCAAATACACCAAGTGCTATGCAAGCCATTAAGCCTACTCTGTCTATTTTAAAATAGTCTTTCCCATTGCGCATAAAGAGGATAAGAAATAAAATAACTGCACTGTAAAACAAACGCAAAACAGCTATTGTGGCTGTGGGTATCCCAAGTGAAGAGAGCTGAGTAACAAATATGCCGAGTGAACCCCATGAAACCCCTGCCAAAAATATAAATGGATAACCTGATTTTTTTATCATAAAATCTCCTATAATTATAAATGTTAAGTTTTATAATCTATAAATTGCTTAAATAGATTTTCTTATATTAAAATAAAAAACCAATCGGTAAACCGATTGGTTTTTTGGTCTGAGTAGCGGGATTTGAACCCACGGCCTCTACCACCCCAAGGTAGCGCGCTACCAATCTGCGCCATACCCAGAAACAAGCATTTTCAGACTTAGCGGAATTTATTTTACCATATTATAATATTAAATGCAAGCACTATTTTTCTTTACTCTATATTTGCACTATTTTTATAAATTTAATAACTTTTCGGTTGTAAAAATAATATTTTTGGTGTATACTCTTAAAAGTCGCTAACCGTCCAGCTCTAAATTGATTGATAGTGGCTAATAGCTAAGGACTTTAGAGTGTTGCTAAAAGTGAAATTGTTTTTTAAAATTGCGATACAACGCAAGTTGCACTTGCAAATTATAGTCGTTAGTAATAAGGGTGGCAATACTCGAACTCACACAGGTTTTAGTAGAATAATTTATATAAAAGAAAGGTAATCAATATGAACATTAGTAAAAAATTAATAGTTTTCTCCCTTGCTTCAATACTCCTATTCACAGCTTGTACAAGCACTGCTGAAAGCAGTAGCGAAGCTGAGGAGAGCAGTAGTAGTACAGAAAGTTCTTCCGAGGCTTCATCGTCTTCCGAGGCGGCTGAAAGCGTAGAGCCTGACGCACCGACCGAAGAGGATCTTGCGCAGTATGAAGCGGATATCAACGGTGTTTATGATGGCACTATCATACCCGATGATGCAGTTGATGTTGTAATGAGCACTACTATGGGTGATATCACTATAAGATTATTCCCCTCATATGCTCCACAAGCAGTAGAAAATTTCCTCACACACGCAGGTAACGGATATTACGACGGCGTGAAATTCCACCGTGTAATTAACGAATTTATGATTCAAGGCGGCGACCCTCTTGGCAATGGCACCGGTGGTGAAAGCATTTGGGGTGGCGGTTTTGAAACTGAATTTTCGGGTATACTCTTCCACTATTATGGTGCTCTGTCAATGGCTAATACGGGTCAGCCAAACAGCAATGGTAGCCAGTTCTTTATAGTTGACTCAAAAGTTGCTGATGAAGCTACACTTGAGTACCTTGCTGCTGGTGGTTTCCCCGAACCCGTTCTTGATATGTACCGCGAATACGGTGGCACTCCCCATCTCGACACACTTCACCCCGTATTTGGATATGTAATTGATGGCATGGATGTGGTTGAGGCTATATCCGAGGTAGAAGTTGACGGAAGCGCTATGCCAGCCGAAGATGTTCTAATCAATTCCATCACTGTGAAAGAGTAAATTTTATTCAATAATTAATAAAAAGCAGGTGCCCCATCTTAGGTGGGACATCTGTTTTTTTACAATGTAAAAATTGTTTTATTTCAGCTTTTCTTTTAATTTAATCACATTTTCATGGATTTCTTTTATTATTAGCTTAAACTCTTCATCGCTCTTGCCGCTTGGGTCATCGAGTCCCCAGTTTTCAGAATATTTAGAAGACAAGCTTGGGCAACTCACATTGCAGCCCATGAAAATAACGATATCAGGTTTTGGTATATCGAATATTGTTTTATTAAACTGTGTTTTTTCCATGTCTATCTCATAAATCTCTTTTATAAGCCTTACTGCATCTTGATTTATCTGGCTTTTAATTTCAGTCCCAGCAGAAGAGCTCTCAAACACATCGCTTGCGAGCATCTTACCCAACGCTTCCGCCATCTGGCTTCTGCAAGAATTGTGGTTGCAGACAAATGCAACTTTAGGTTTACCTTCTATTTTTAACTCAGTTACTAAATTATTGCTCATTACTTTTATTCTCCTTTGTGTTTACAAACCAATGTTTTGTGTTATTTGCTATCTTTACAAGTATCAACATAACGGGCACTTCCACGAGCACGCCCACTATTGTGGCGAGTGCCACAGGACTATCCGCTCCGAAGAGTGCTATTGCCACCGCTACTGCAAGTTCAAAGAAATTAGATGCCCCAATCATACCAGCAGGTGCCGCTACATCATGCGGTAATTTCAGTACTTTTGATGCTAAATATGCGATAAAGAATATCAAAAATGTCTGAATAATCAGTGGTATTGATATTAAGACAATATGGAGTGGATTTTCTAAAATAACATTCCCTTGGAAAGAGAATATTAAAGTTAATGTTAAAAGAAGTCCTATTATTGTAACATTATTAAACTTAGGTATGAACTGCTTTTCAAAATACTCCACGCCTTTGTTTTTGCTTATTACGCTTCTGGTAATTACTCCGCCTGCAAGGGGGATAACCACAAAAAGCACCACCGATAATATCAGTGTATCCCATGGCACTGCCACACCGCTCACACCGAGCAAAAATGCTACTATCGGGGTAAATGCGATTAGGATTATTAAGTCATTTGTAGCTACCTGTACCACGGTATATGCTGGATTTCCCTTTGTTAAGTGGCTCCATACAAAAACCATTGCCGTACAAGGTGCCGCTCCAAGTAGTACTGCACCTGCTAAATAGTCTGTTGCAAGCTCTGGCTCTATCAGTCCACTAAAAATCACAAAGAAGAATACCCATGCTATTAAAAACATTGTAAAAGGCTTTATCAGCCAGTTGGTAATCCATGTGACAAACAGTCCTTTTGGATTTTTGCCGACATTTTTAATGCTTTGAAAATCCACTTTCATCATCATGGGGTAAATCATAAGCCAAATTAATATTGCAATTGGAATACTCACATTTGCATATTCAAAATTCCCCAAAAACTCTGGTATCTGTGGTAAAAACTTGCCCATTAGCACCCCAGCTACCATACAGAGGGCAACCCAAACAGTTAGGTACCGCTCAAAAAAGCTAATACCCCCTACTTTTTCTTTTTCCATTTTATGCTCCTTATGCGCGCACTTTAGTAAGAATATCTTCCACTTCTTTTACTTTTAGCACTTTTCCAAAAGATACTACTTTGCCGTCCACTACAAGTGCGGGTGTGTTCATTACGCCATAGCTTGCAATCTCTGCAAAATCGGTGACATGGTCTATATTTGTATCCATGCCAAGGTTTGCAAGGGCTTCTTTTGTTGATGCCTCGAGATCGTTGCATTTTTTGCATCCAGAGCCAAGCACTTTAACAGGAGCACCCTCTTCGCCTGCTTTAGCTTCTGCCGCTTTTTTAGCCTCTATATCGGAAACTTTGCACATATTGCCACAATCACACATTGCCATTTCTTCTTTAGCAGGTGCAGGTGCACATCCGCAAGCTTCTTCTTTTTTCTTTCCAAATCCAAATAGTCCCATAAAAAAAATCCTCCTAAAATTTAGTTAATAATTATATAAATAGCATTATTTAAAACGCTAAATAAAACATGTAAAATCCTATTAGGCAAATTGCTGTGCCCATAAGCATTTTAAGTACCTTGCTTAGTTTGCCATATCTTTGGCTCTGCGAAAGCTTTTGCACAAATCCTATCGAAGTACCGCACACAACTGCGAGTATCCCATGTCCTATGGAGTATAAGAGCAGTAGCAGTATGCCCCACATAAGGCTTCCCCTACCTGCCACCACTGCAAGCAGTGCGATTAAAACAGGAGTTGAGCAAGGGGAGGAAAAAATCCCACCCAAAATCCCCGCTATTAGAGCTCCTAAATATCCTTTTTTTGTGTTTTTAGAAATCAAATAGCTCGAGGGGATAATTTCGTATATTTCCCATGTTTGAAGTGCCATCAGCATCATAAGTACACCTAAAATTAAATACCACCATGTAGCCTGTGTCCCTATTAGGCTTCCCGCCATAGTAGCAAATACACCAAGTGCTGTAAATGTAATTGCAGAGCCAAATGCAAAGGTAAGTGAAAGTAAGAAAGCTTTTTTTGTAGTCTTTTCACCTGTTCCACCCACATAGCCCACAATTAGAGGCACACTCGAAAGTGCGCAGGGGGTAAAAGAAGTAAGTACTCCTGCAAGAAGTGCTAAAATCGGAGCTATCCAACTACTATTTAAAATCATCTCCGATAAGCTATTAAGTATTTCGTCCATTAGCTCACTCCCATATCGGATAAAATTAATTTCATCTGTTCTTCGGTAAGCCCACCCTGATGTGTGGTAAATAGGTGCTCCTCTGTTTCTCTATCTGCATACATTGTAAATTCAATGCCAATGCCTTCGCTCGGTGTATATGGTGTGCCGTCAGCATTTACAAAAATCTGTGTGGGTATTACCTGCACTGGAAATCCTTGTGATGCCTCTGGGTTTTTCCATACATCAACAAACTGCACAATCGCTTTCCCCTGCATTTCTGCATTTAAGCTCACAAGAACAGGTGCCATCTCTTTACAAGGCACACATTCATCCGCACCGAAATCAACAATTATCGGCATATTGTGCTCTGTGAGGATGTCTAAGTTAACCTCGGTCACATTGAGTGGGAATTCTGTATCAACTACGATTTCTTCTTCCTGCCCATTTTGCATAAACCATATTCCGGCAACCACCACCACCATTAGGAGTGGTACCATTATTTTGACAAGTTTACTATTCTTCATTTCATTCAACCTCCACAGCATTCGCAATTTTCATTATTTCCCTCAGCGCTTTCTCCGACATAGGAGATTGCACCAGAGGGACATAGATTGCCACAGCCATGGCATCTGTCGATACACCCGACAGGGTTTATCACCACGGGGGTGGGGGATTTTGATGTGTCGTAAACGCCGTGTGTGCATTTTTGGATACAAGCAGTGCATTGGGTAATCCCTGTAATCCGAACGCGTTTTATGAAAGCTCAGTGGAGCTTATAGCTGTGTCAAAGCCTTTTGTAAGGCGGTGAGCATTACTGCAAGGCTTTTCCTTTCTCTAATCCCCACTGAGCTTTCATAAAATCTTCGACCTAAAACCCATGAATTAGTAGATAGAATTAGGATAAGGACGACGGCATACTCAGCGTCTGCTTAGGACGAAGACGACATTATATCTGCTAATTCATAAGTTTTAGGCGTGTTCGGATTATAGGGATTACCCTTGGGTGCAAAGTGTGTAGTCGATTACTGGATACCATTTTTCTGCCATCTTTAAATCCTCCCTATACTAATAAATACTGAAAAATATTAAATAAATATCCAACTGTAACAATGCCTATCGTACATATTGCTATAAAGGCGGTTAAAAGCTTTGGCTTTACAGCTTTTTTAAGCATAATCATAGAGGGTAGACTCAGTGTTGTAACGGCCATCATAAATGCTAAGATAGTGCCAAGTTGTGCACCTTTTGAAAGCAGTGCTTCTGCTACGGGGATTGTTCCAAAAATATCCGCATACATTGGCACACCCACAAGTGTGGCAAGTATTACACCGAAGGGATTATCGCTTCCAAGTACGCTTTCTATAATATCCTGTGGAATCCAGTTGTGGATAACCGCACCTATACCAACACCGAAAAGTATATATGGAAACACCTTTTTAAAAGTGGATTCTACCTGCTCCTTTGCAAAAATAACTCTGTCCCTCTTTGTGAGCTCGGGGGAATCTATATCCACGCTTCCTGCGTTTAAAATAAAGTCTTCCACATGCTTGCTCATGCCCATTTTATCAAGCAATGTACCACCGATAACGGCGATTATAAGACCAACTATTACGTAAACCACCGCAACTCTTGCACCGAAGATACTCATAAGTAACACTAAGCTTCCAAGGTCGACCATTGGGGAGGAAATTAAGAAGCTAAATGTAACCCCAACTGGTAGGCCTGCACTGGTAAATCCCATGAAGAGAGGTATTGATGAACAGGAGCAAAACGGTGTAACAGTACCAAGGAGTGCTGAGACAATATTTGCCCATATGCCTTTAAAATTGCTGAGGATTTTTTTGCTCCTCTCAGGTGGGAAAAAGCTCTGTATATATGAAATCATAAATATTAAACTGCAAAGTAAGATAGTAATTTTTATTACATCATAGATGAAAAATTGTAAGCTCCCACCCATTTGCGATGTGATATCAACCCCAACATCGCTTAGCAGATTTCCAACTCCATCATTTAGCCACTTCATTCCTAAAATCTGTGTTTGGATAAAATCCCAAACATTTGATAACGCTTCCATATTATATCCAGCCTTTCCTTAAAACAATTTTTTTTGATGTATTATTTATTTTTTAAACCATCCTTAGATGGCTTAAAAATATTAATTAACCTGCTTCTTTACAGCTTATACAGTTTTCTGCATTTGCATCCACTTTAGTCAGCTCACTCAGTACAGAGGCGGCAAATTTACTGCCCTCTTCGCTGATTTGATAATGCGTCCATTTACCTACATTCCAACTCTCCACTATTTTGCTATCACAGAGAATTTTCATATGATAGGAAAGTTTCGACTGTGCAAGCCCGAGCGCTTCGCCTATGTTACAGGCGCATTTTTCACCGCTTTGCAAGTGCTCTATAATTGAAATTCTGTTTTCATCGCAGAGCGCTTTAAATATTTTAGCAATAAATACTTTATCCATAGTCATTTTTAGCAACTCCTTTTGTATCTTATTTGAATTTATTTTCAAACAATCATCAAATCAATTTTTTTTGTTCTATTTATATAATATACAAAAATCCAAAGAATGTCAATACTTAAATCAATTTTTTTTGATTTAAGTTTTAGAAACATTTTTTTGCAGTAATTAGTATTGACATTTTCTTTTATGGAGTAGATAATTATATTAATGGAAGTTTGCTATGTGCAGCCTCCAACCACGACAATTTTAGTTTTTAGAAAGGTAATTTTTATTATGGAGCTTAAAAGTCTTTTATACGAATTTGGCGCCGATAAAGTAGCTACTATATCAGCAGAAGCTGTACAATATGAGCCATCTTTTAGAAATTTTTGTATTCAAAATGCTTGTGGACAGTATGGCAGAAGCTATGCCTGCCCACCCTTTGCTGGGGAGCCAGAAGTGCTCATTGCCGAGGCAAAAACTTATAAAAAAGCTATCGTTTATCAAACTGTAAGTACTCTCGAAGATTCATACGATTATGAGGGCATGATAGAAGCGGGCAATAGGCATAATAAAATAGCTCAGAAAATGCTTGATTACTGCAATGAGAATGGAATTAATAATATTTTAAGCCTTACTGCCGGCAGCTGCAAAATATGCGCCACCTGCAAAGCTATCACGAATGAACCATGTCTATTCCCCGAAAGGATAATCCCCTCAATAGATACATATTGTGTAAATGTAACTGCTCTTGCCGAAGCTTCGGGGATGAATTATATAAATGGGAAGGATACGGTTACATATTTCGGGATGTTGCTTTTGATGGACTAATTTATGAAAAAAATAAATATAGTTGTTAACGGAAATCCTGTTATTTGCAGTTATGATGGTATTTCCCCACCGCTAATAAGCGAAATGCTTGGAAGCAATGATATACATATCGATATGCCATGCTCGGGCAAAAAGAAATGTGGTAAATGCCTTGTTAAAATTTCTGAGCATGCTTCTGCTCCCTCGGAATTTGACCGTGAGACGCTCTCTGGCGAAGAAATCAGCGATGGGTATCGCCTCGCCTGTGCAAACACTCTGTCGGATGGAATGGTTATTAATACATTATCGAATATCCATACCTCAAAACTTGTTGTAAACTCGGGCAGTGATATAGTGGTAATAAATAATCCGATATATAAAAACTATGGAATTGCACTCGATATAGGCACTACAACAATGGTAATGAAGCTTTTTAATAAAGAAAAAATGCTTGCATTTACCACCGCTAAAAATCCACAACGCCTTTTTGGAGCGGATGTAATAAGCAGAATAGATGCCGCAATAAATGGCAAGCTCGGAGAACTTCACAGATTAATCATCGCCGAAATTAACACTATGATTAAAGTACTCAGTAACGACTGCTCTATAAGTCAAAACGAGATAGACGGCGCTGTTTTCACAGGAAATACTGCAATGCTCTATTTTTTAACGAATAAAACTCCGCAAAGCATAGCCACCGCACCTTTTGAATCAGACTGCCTTTTTGGCTACACGGCAGTTTCGGACGAGCTTGGTCTCTGCCTTGCACCTAATACAGAGATATATCTACCAAGGTGCATGGAAGCATTTGTTGGTGCTGATATTACCACTGCAATCCTTGCGACCGATATGCTTTTGAGCGAAAGAAAGAGTTTAATCCTCGATATAGGTACAAACGGCGAAATCGCACTCTATTCTGATAATCAGCTCATAAACTGCTCCACTGCCGCTGGCCCTGCTTTTGAAGGTGCCGAGCTTTTTAGTGGTATGTCGGGCACTGATGGCGCAATTGACAAAGTTTATTTGCATGATAATAAAGTCTGCTTTAGTGTTATCGGCGATATATCACCACTCGGCATTTGTGGAAGCGGTGTGATTGATTTACTCAGTGTACTGCTTGATATCTCTGCAATGGATGAAAGCGGATATCTTGATGAAGATGTGCTAAAATCATATGGCATTTTAGACACTTCTGATAGCTCTAATTCAGTAACCCTTGGTGGGATAATATTTTCTCAAGCTGATGTGCGCAAAGTACAGCTCGCTAAAGCTTCCATCGCCGCAGGGGTGCTTACATTATTAAGCGTTTCTAAAATAGAAGTGAGTGAAATAGAAGATTTTTTCATAGCTGGAGGTTTTGGAAGCTTTATAAATCTTAATAGTGCAGTAAATATAGGGCTAATCCCTTCTGCTCTTATTAGCTGTGCGAAAGTTGTTGGCAATGCCGCTTTGGATGGCGCTGTCAAAATTCTGTGCAATAATGGTATTTACGATAGCATTGGCGAGAAAATAGCAGCTGCTCAGAATATAAATCTCTCCTCAAGTAAAATTTTCATGGATAATTATATTGATTGCATGGAATTTTCAAAGATATAGTTTGCTAAGGGTGGCAATACTCGAACCCGCACAGGTTTTAGTGGAATAATTTTCACTAATACTGCTTCAAATACCCCAGCTATACGCAAGTATTACCTGCGGCATTTTCATTGTTTTAGCAAAAATTCTCTCCACTAAAACTGCTCCCCACCGATAAGAGTAGATTTTTAAGCAGTTTTTCGTCTAAGTGACGAAGCCTTACTCGTGTAAGGCGAGGAGAGAAGGCTAAAAAATGCCAAAAAGATGCTTTTATCGGCTGTGTGTGTTCGAGTATTGCCACCCAAGGGTAACCCCTTTAATCTGAACACGCTTAAAACTTATGAATTAGCAGATATAATGTCATCTTCGTCCTCAGCAGACGCTGAGTATGCCCTCGTCCTCAGCAGAGTTCTATCTACTAATTAATGAGTTTTAGGTCGAAGATTTTATGAAAACTCAGTGAAGCTTATAGGGATTACCCTTAAGTAATAAGATTAAGCGATGAGTTTTCTTTAGCAGTTAAAATAGGCTTATAAATTAAAATATGGGTGGTTTTTCGTTGAAAACGAAAAACTACCCATAAAAAATTATTCTACATTACTTTTTCAATAACTAAATCAACGATTTTTATAAATTCTTTTTTAACCATTGCCGCAGTTTCTACAACTTCTTTATGGTTGAGTGGTTGATCAAGTATGCCTGCCGCTAAATTTGTTATGCAGGAAATTCCAAGCACGGATATCCCCGAATGTGCACACACAATTGCTTCGGGCACTGTGGACATACCCACAGCATCCGCACCGCAAATTGAAGCAAATTTCACTTCAGCAGGTGTTTCATAGGACGGCCCTGAGAACATCATATATACTCCCTGGCGAAGCTCGATATTCTCTTCTGCCGCTAACTGCATTATCTTTTTAGTATACTCTTTATTATAAACAGTCGTCATATCGGGAAATCTTGTACCAAATTCTTCTAAGTTTTCGCCTATTAGAGGATGTGCACCTGAAAAATTAATATGATCGTTTATCACCATGAGTGTGCCGGGCTTAAATGTGCGATTAACTCCACCTGCCGCATTTGTAATAATCATATTTTTCACACCAAGTAATTTCATGATTCTTATCGGCATAGTTATTTGGCGTTGTGTGTATCCTTCGTAAAAATGCACTCTTCCCTGCATTGCTATAATGTTTTTGCCAAATAAACTTCCTATTACAAATTGCCCTTCGTGCCCCTGCACTGTTGACACTGGAAAATCGGGAAGGTCGCTATAAGGGATAATCACCTTATTTTCGATTTTGTCGGCATAGTCGCCAAGTCCACTTCCAAGCACCATTCCTATTTCGGGAACTGTGTTTGTTCTTTCTTTAATAACTTCTACACATTTATTAATTATTTTCATTTCGCTCATTTTTCTACACTCCTCTATATTCTAACACTTAATATAATTTATCGCATATAAAGATTTTATTTTGCTTTTTTATAAGATTGCTGCTCTAAAATTCGCTTACTGATTTAATGATTTTCTGTGCATATAGCTTTCAAACACAAATTTTTCAAGCTTATCACTGCTGTATTCGCCCTCGGTGATGAGCTTTAATTTCGCGATAAAAGCATCGGCAAAATATGCCGCATTGCTAATTATTTTACTCAGTAAACTTTCAGAAATTGCACAGTCTTTATAATTAAAAGCGTAACGATATTTTATCCTTGCTGAGTGAATATCAAAATCCATGCTACCTATTTCTGCATAGGAGTTAATATAGCATACCGCCCTTGCAATTTCTGCCCTATACTCGGAGGGAACTAAAAAGTCCGCCATCGATGTAAGCGAAAGTGAGAACTCATCTTTGTCCACACTTGCAGTTACACAAATCGGCTCGTTCATCCCATTTAGCGACACATGGATATTATGGGTATTCTCAATTTGAAGGCTTTTCCAATCGTTTTCAGAAACTATCTTTTGCAGCTTTTTGTTTAAGCTCTCGGTAGTTTCTTTGCTGTTTTCAAATTCCTCTTCCCCTTTTTTTCGCATATATTCATTATAGAAATTAGCTTGTGTGTCCTTTTGTGCTATCATGCATAATTTGTAAAGCAGCTCAGCACTTTCCATCTGCTCATTTTTGTAACTCGCACTGATAATTCCATCATTTATATCACAGAAGCGATTATTCAGATAATCAATTACTGCACCAAGCATTTCCGAAACAGCACTTCGCAGATACTGTGCAAAATCATTTTCATAACGAATTCTTTCATAAAGATTGCACCAAGCTCTCGCCGCTTTAACAACTCCACGCACTTCGTTTCGGTGTGAATTTATCACAATAAGCTCGGCATTGGTACTCATAAGTGCAAATGCATATTTTAGGCTTTTGGTTTCCATATAAATTTCATTATATCTTTCCACCGCTTCCTCAAGAGCCAACACAGCACTTGGGAGATCATTATTCCTGCGATTTATCTCCGCTATTACACGCTTTGCCCCAGCAATCCCTATTGAGGCAGTGTCCTTTTTGTATGAAATGGCACTGTCGTGATTTGATCCAAATACATTTATTGCAAAATTAGCATAAATCTCCGCCTGTGCTAAGCGCCTGAATGCCATTGCCGCATGGGCGCGGTAGAGCACTATTTTTCCGAGTGTGTTAAAATTAAATAAAGTTGCCGCTAATTCTCTTTCGGAGTGCATTTCAGTGTTTGCAAGCTCTATAACATCGGTAGTTATCTGCCAAACATCCATTATGTCCCCATTTTCCTTGCAAAGGTCTGCATAATGATATACTGCACTTAAATAACGCTCCACTATATGCGGTGTCCCCGATATTAAATATAGATTGTAAAATATTTCAGCGGCTCTGTCTAAGTAGTATTTTGCCTCGCTCACTTTATGATTTTCTTTAAATATAACACCTGCACGCCTGTATTCTTCGGATAGCCACATCCTTTGCTGAAAGCTAACCTCGGTGAATACATTCTCCGCCCTTAGTCCGAGCTGTTCATTTAAAAGAAGTGCGGTAGTGGGCTGTGAAAATATCACTTCTTTGAGCATGCTTTTTCCTATTAGATTACTCACTACACGGTAATCAACGGGATGTAGCTGTTCACTGCAAACATCTAAAAGCCAATTAACCCCATATTTTTCGCAAATATCGCTAATGCTACGTATTATTGCTGTATTACCGCCTACATCCGCATTTGCTAACGATAGGAAGAATTCTTTATCATCACTTTGATACGCGAGATACACTCCCTCCGAGGTTATAAATTCGCATTTTGCATCGAGTGATTTTGTATATTCTAAAAGCGGCAGAAGATATATATTCTTTTCCTTGTTTTTCTCTGTATATATTGTTTTGACATTTTGGGTACTATCTATTTTACCATCGGGTTTTTGTATGATTAATGGAGCGAGTATATTTAGGATTTCCGATACATTCTCCCCTGTGCAATTAATGCCCATATTATTGATCAGCGGTTGTAAATCCTCTGCATAAATCCCATGGTTTGTTAGCGAAATAAGAGATAAAAATGCATCTACAAATTCTTCTCCCATAATGTTTTGGGCGAGTTTAATAAGAGTCTGCGTTGGGGGTGTGGCTGAAATGTCTTTTAGTAATTCGTCCGTACAATCATATTTTGACATCATCATTAGAATGTGGGTAATTATAGCTGTGTCAAACACCGATTTCCCAGTAGATTTTCCCACTGCATAAATAGCGGTTTCTTCGGATATGTCAGAATTATTTAAAGCAAATACATTCTGGATAAAATCTCTTATTTGTTCTTCACTCTCAAGCTGTGGGAGATAATATTTTACCATTTTATAGCGTGCGCTGATCTGTGGCATCTCAAAGAAATTATCATAGGAGATAATAAATTTAATTTTACCGCCCAAAGTATGCGGTATGAACGATAGCTCTGAAAGCAATTCTGTTTTACATAGCTTTTCTGCCCCATCAAGTATAAATACAAGCGGTGGCATGTCCTTATTATTTATATATTCAGTGCATAATGAATAGAGATAATCACACCACTCCATGGGATGTATATTTGCGTCCTCATCCTCAGTTATGCCTGCATATAAAAGGGCTTCGGAATTTATCGGCTTGCACAGACGGTTTTCAAGATAAAACACTGCCTGCATTAGAAAGTCTTCCACTCTGCTCTTATATATACTGCTTCCAGCCACAAATGGCAGTGTATTATATCCGTTTTCATTTAAAAACTCTGCAAGTACCGCGAGCACACTGCTCTTTCCGCTCCCACTCATTCCCGAGAGCAAAAACACTTCCCAATCCCCTGTTAGCAGTGATAGTTTATATTTTTCCATAAGCTCTTTCCTGCCCACTGCAGTTTTAGAAAGCTCATTTAGATAGTGTTCACTAAGCATTATTTCTTTATTTAGCACGGATAAATCCTCATTTCATTTTAATTACTTAGTTTGTTTATCTGAGAAATATACTCAGCTTAGGCTTATATTCCTCCATTGTGGCTATGATATAATTGAGCATTTTTTCGAGCGACTCTTTTGAAATTATGCTCTCTTTATACACTAAATTATAGCTATAATTTATATCCCCCGTTGTAAGTTCTATAATAAAGTTGCCATATTTAAGTGAGCTGTTTATATCGCATAAAAGCTCTATGACATCGTCAAACAAGCTTTCTGGTAAGCTAATTTTAGTGGATGAGAGAATATTTAAGGTGTATTTATCATCATTTATTACAAATTTAAGCGTGCTCTTTGAATTTACACCTAAATCCTCTGCTACGATTGTTAATAGATTAGCATCGGTTCTAAACTCACATCCCCACTCATCAAACAAGGTGCAAATTGTGTCATATATGCGTTTGGCTTCGATTGTGTTTTTATCCATGTTTGCCTCCATGCGATTTAATTAAATTAGGAAAATGATAAAACTTTTTGTTAGTTTTTGATGTGTTTATGATATCAAAAATTATAAGATTTTTGATATCATTTGCCATCTGTTTCGGTTTCTACCCATAGGGTGGAGAGAAACAGGGCACAAAATATAATAAACACTTTTATAGTAAAACTTTTTATTAGTTTTTGATGTGTTTATTATATCATAATTTTTCTTTGTATTGCAAGCATTTCTATTGTGTAAGTGTCAAATTATAATCCTCTTCATATTATATACAGATAAGGATAAGAAGACTTAAATTTAGGAGGAATAATATGGCGACTTTTACTAATCAAGCAACTTTATCTTATGGAGAAAATACAATAAATTCTAATATTACCGTAGGCGAAATAGTTTATGATATAAGTATCAGTAAATCTACTACAGCTTCTTGTTACAGCTTTGGTGACGAAATTACATTTGTTGTTTCAGTTGTAAATAATTCATCTGAAAGCAGTGCTTGCCTATCAGTCACCGACGACTTAGGAGGATATACATTTGATTATACAACACTTATTCCCCTCAGTTACATTGATGGCAGTGTGCTTTATTATATTAATGGTGTCCTTCAGGCATCACCAACAGTGACTCTTACCGATGTGGTGACTTTTGATAATCTCTCACTCTCGGCAGATGCATCCGCAATGCTAATCTATTCTGTTAAAGTAAATGAATTTGCTCCACTCGAAAGCGCCTCTACCATTACCGCTACTTCGACCGCAGTGGATTGCACTTCTGCTTTAGAAGTGAGTGCGGATGTTAGCATATCGGTTTGTGAAGTTGCAGACCTATTAATCTCAAAATGCCTATCACCTACAACGGTTTCGGAAAATGAAGTTATAACCTATACATTTACGATACAAAACACTGGAAATGTAGATGCTGATGCGGCATTAGGGGCTATTCTTACCGACACATTTTTGCCAATTCTCAGTGATATCTCGGTGTATAATGATGGCACTGCATGGACGAGTGGTGTAGAATACAGCTACGACACTTTGACAGGTGAATTTGCTACTAACGCTGGCTATATAATAGTTGATGCGGCGCAGTTTACACAGAATACGATTACAGGTGATTGGGAAGTAACACCTTCTTACACTGTTATCACCGTGAGTGGCACTGTTTAAAATATAACTATATATAATTTTAAGGTATTTCATCCTATTAATCAGGTTGGAATACCTTAATTATTTTATTGTTGGACAAATTTATGGCAATTATTTATTTGATATAGTAAACCAATTATACTTCGGAGGATAACAATTCTATGTATGCGTCCCTTAAGTAAAGAAGATTATTTTATTTTGCAGTTATAGAATATTTAAGACAACCAATGAATATAGTTTATCAGTATATATTTTGAAGGAGATGTGGAGAATGGAGCTAACTTTAAAGAAGCAACCTGTAATAATTAACGAAAATCTGATGAGTTCTACGCTTGAACAGTCGATAGAGCTTGATGCAACCCTACCCGACTACTACCCAGATATTGTGAAAATCGTGAGCTGTGTAATCACCCCCGCAATTGGAATGGTGAGAAATAGCGGCGATAGAATTGTATTAGAGGGCGGGGCTTTGGTGTGTGTTGTATATGCCGATGCCGAGGATGAGCTATATGCCTATGAAGGCAATGTGCCTTTTGAAAAGGTGGTAGAATTAAAAACTGCTGTGAGTGACCCGATTGTTTGTGTGGATGCAAATGTAAGCTATGTCAACTGCAGAGCAGTATCTGGTAGACGACTCGATGTGAGGGGTGCAATTAACATACCTGTGAAAGTTGATATTCCTAAGGAATGCTTAGTTGTTTCCGATATTGAAGAGCAGTATATTGAAACAAAAATAAGCGAGCTTGAGAATGTTTATTTAAGTGGGCAGTGTATGAAGCAGTTTACTGTGAAAGAAGAGCTTTCCCCTGTTTCAGGAAAACCAGCTATTAGCCGCATACTACGCAAACACTGCTCGGCTGTTGCCACCGATGTAAAGCTAATCTCCGGCAAGGCGGTTATCAAAGGTGAGATATACCTCACTCTATTATACACAAATGAAGAGACGGATGTAATAGAGAATATGCATTATACTTTGCCATTTAGCCAAATTGCTGATTGTAGATTTGTGGATGAAAACTCACTTTGCAGTATTAATTTTAGGATTATTTCATCCGCAGTAGAAACTGTTACCGATGATGAAGTGACTATAAAATCGCTGCTTACAGAAATAACTTGTTGCTGTGATTTAACAGTTATTAAAACCGAAAACATCAGTGTTTTAGAGGACTGCTATTCGAGTGAGTATAATGTTATTCCAACATTTAAAGAGCTAAGTGTTTGTGATACAGCTACTTTAGTGGATGAAGATGTACATATATCTGAAACAATCGAGCTCCCTGAAAACACTACTGAAATTTGTGATTACTGGATTAAATCCATTACCTATGCCCCCTACTGTGAAGGTGATTTGACAGCACACTGCAAGATAGTTATTGGAATGACTGTTATTGCAAATGACATGCAACATCTTGAGAGAGTTGTTATGGCGCAGATACCGTTAAATGTCAGTTGTGAAGACGGTATTCCTCAGGAGTGCCTTTGCGTAGGGGTGAAAAAATGCAGTGTCAACCTTAATTCACCAAATAGTTGCCAATTTCATTTGGACTGCATAATAAATGGCTATACATTAAACAGTAATGATATTTCGCTTATAGAGTCTGTAACTATTGAAGATTTAGCTGTTCCCATCATGAGTAGGAATAGTGTGTATATTTACTATCCATACGCAAATGAATCACTATGGGTAGTTGCTAAAAAATTCGGTACCACCGTAGCACAAATTCAAGCGGATAATAATTTAAAGTCAAATTATGTAAATAAAGGTGATGTACTGATTATTACACCTAAAAAGCGCGCTTAAACTAAAGAAGATTTTTGAAAGGGGCAATACTGATGGAAAGCTCAAATATTTACAAAGATATAGCTAAACGCACCGATGGCGGTATATATATAGGGGTGGTCGGCCCTGTGAGGTCGGGCAAATCAACACTTATTAAAAAATTCATGGAAACCATGGTGCTCCCAAACATAGAAGAGGATTTCCGCAGGGAGCGTGCAATGGATGAAATGCCACAATCTGCGGCAGGGCGCACCATTATGACAACCGAGCCAAAATTCATACCCGAGGAAGCAGTGAGAATAAATATAGACCCCACTGCTTCGTTTGATATAAGAATGATAGACTGCGTTGGCTACATTGTGCCAAGCTCCCTTGGTTATATTGAAAACCAAATGCCAAGAATGGTGCAAACACCTTGGTTTGATGAAGCAATCCCATTTAATATGGCAGCTGAGATAGGTACGCAGAAGGTTATAAACGAGCATTCCACCATAGGGCTTGTTGTGACTACGGACGGCAGTATAAGCGATATTCCCCGTGAGGAATATGCAGAAGCCGAGGAAAGGGTTATAAGGGAATTAACTGCGCTTAATAAACCATTTGTGGTACTGCTAAACTGTGTTTACCCAAATTCCCCAATGGCACAACAGCTTCGCACCGAATTAGAGGAGAAATACTGTGTACCTGTAATAGCTGTAAATTGTATTGAACTATCCGAAGAAGACATAAAGGATATGCTCAAAGAAGTGCTTTATCGCTTCCCAATTTCTTCACTTGAAGCAAAACTTCCCGCTTGGCTTTGTGCACTTCCAAATGATCACTGGCTGAGATGTGGCATACTTGACTCCATAAGAAACTGTGTTAAAGACATCACCTGCACTGGGGAAATAAATGGTGTGAGCAATAGTCTATCGGAAAAGCCGAATATTCGCCATGCTGAGCTTGAGGAGATATCACTGGGCGATGGCACAGGAAGGCTCAATATCGAGCTTGATCCCTCCCTCTTTTACAAGATTATTGAGGAGTCGACAGGCATGGAAATAGCCGATGAGGGTGTACTTATGGAGCTTCTCATAAGCCTTTCTGAAAGCAAAAAAGAATATGATAAGTTTAAAGGTGCACTCGAGGAAGTGGAAGCCACTGGATATGGCATTGTACTACCTGGAATTGAAGAGCTCAGTCTTGAAGAGCCTGAAATAGTAAAACAAGGTGGTAAGTATGGAGTGAGATTAAAGGCAAGTGCTCCGTCCATACATCTAATGAAAGCAAATATTGACACCGAGATTGCACCAATTGTTGGCAGTGAAAAGCAGAGTGAAGATTTAGTTAAATATTTGCTCAATGAGTTTGAAGAAAATCCCAAAAAGATATGGGAGAGCAATTTATTTGGTAAGAGTTTGCATGATTTAGTTAACGAAGGGCTTCACAATAAGCTCTATCGTATGCCGGCGGATGCAAGAATGAAGATGCAAGAAACAATTGAGCGCATAATTAATGATGGTTGCTCGGGGCTTATTTGTATAATATTATAGCTTATAGATTCTATTCCAGTAAGTTTAGAGCAATCTGTGAAGAGTATAGATAATATAGAGAAATAATTTACAGCCCTACCCCACCTAAAAGTGGAGTAGGGCTGTAAATTTAAGTTTAAAAATACTATCTCGTACCGATAACAAGTAGATATAAAATTGTGAACATAAAGCCTATCCCAAAAAGAAGTAAGCTATATGAAAGCGAATATGTGATGTGAATTTCGGATTTTGTGCTATCCATAATGATTTTCTTGCCTTCAAAGAATGATTTGGGGATTTTTACTGATTTGTAGAAAAGCCTATTTACAACAACTATAAGCAAATCGAGGCTAATATCAACAATTCTAAATATTAGTGAAAGAATAAAATAAGCTACGGATATAATCGGCTTATAAATTCTTTCGGTGTTAAATTTAGCGGTATTGTAGTCCTTGTATCCATCCGTAGCGGTAAGTACAGTTTTTCGTGCTACTACAAAATAAAAAATCAAACCAATTGCTATCGAAATAAGGCTTCCTTGTAAATTCACCCAGCTGAAATAGTGAATTTCCCCCGTGGCATGGGCATTCATAAATGGGGCTGTGTATTCACCTATTGCCGCAAATATCAAGTTTGGAGTAGCACCGAGAAGTAATAGCGGAATCGCTACCGAGGTAAGTGCCACTTTGCTGAGCGGTGTTGTATAAGATGTGTTTTCATCCTCGCCTTTTTCTATAAAGAGGCAGATAAAAATCTTTAGCATATATGCAAATGTAAGCCCACCCGCAAGTAAAAACATCCATTCATAGGCTGTTAAAAGCAGGGTGTTTGTTCCCTCTATGTGCATAAGCTCAACCACTGCTTCATGCAAAAGTGTCTTGCTCACATAGCCACTGAAGAATGGTATACCCATTAGTGAAACAGCACCTACTCCAAAAACTGCCATAAGCCATGGTTTACCCCTGCCATATCCTTTTAATTTATTAAGGTCGTATGTGGCAGTGTTTTTATATATTACACCTGTGCAGTTAAAGAGTAGTAGTTTTATAAGGCTATGATTTATCATGTGAAAAACTGTCCCATATGCGGCATAGGTATTGTGGTCTCCGAGTAAATTTGTAAGTGCCACACCCCATAGTATAAAACCTATCTGTGACACAGAGGAATAAGCCACTGTACGCTTTAAATTTCCGCTCATAAAGGCAAGTGCTCCACCCACTATCATGTTTAGTACGCTGAGTGTGAGGAGAAAATACGCCCATGACTGACTGTACGACATCAGCTTCACAGTAATGATAAGTATACCATATACCCCCGTCTTAGAGAGCATACCCGAAAGCAGTGCCGTAAGCGGTGCAGGTGCCGCACGGTATGCCCTTGGTGCCCAGTCGTGCAATGTGAAGACACACGCTTTTGCTCCAAAGCCGATTAGCATCATAATAGAAGCTATTAGTGTAAGTGGATTGTCCTGCTGTGTTTTTATACTTTCGGCTAAATTTTCTATAACTAAATCGCCCGTGAGTGAATAGAGCATGAATAGCCCCATGAGGATGAAAAGTCCGCCTGTTACACCGTATGTTAGATAGTTTTTACCTGCTTCGATGGAGGTTTTATCCCCTATTTGTATCACCCATAGAAAGCTTGATAATGACATAATTTCAAAGAATATAAAAAGTGTGAGCAAATCCGCGGCGTAGAATATACCAAGTGTTGCCGAAAGTGCCACTATAAGCGAGCCAAAATATCTATTGCATCCTTTATTTATTGCAGAGGGATAGTCCTGCGAAATAATAGTACTGACAAGCCATGCACTACTGCAAAGGCAGGCGTAAAACAGCCCGAATGAATTTTTAGCAAAGCTAATTCCCATCCCACTAAATATAGGTATGGTGATTATCTCTATACTGCTGTCCCACTCGATAAATATGTGAAATGTGCTCCAGAGTACAGCTAAAGCTGTGGCAAGGCTTATCATCCATGCCACTCTTGGCTTTTTAACCATGGACAGCGCAAAGCCAACAATAAGTGGAAGAATTACCGAGAGAGGTATTAAATAGTAGCTGTAATTCATTTAAAACCCTCCCATCAATAAGTCGTGTATAAGATTGTAAAGCGGTGCTGAAAAAAGTGACATCAAAATCATTGTGCCAGTGATAAGCACCATGGGTATTGTCATCTTTTTCGGTGCTTCTTTTACTTCGCTTAGCCTGCTATTATCGAAATCATCATGTGGCACAAATGCAAGCACTGCTATTTGTAGCAGGTACATTGCCGTGAGTAGTGCGGATATCATTAGTGCCACCACTGCAAAAAATCCCATATATCCACCCACCGCTACCGCACTTTCGGCTACCGCAAATTTGCTGTAAAAGCCACCGAAAGGAGGTATGCCTATAAGTGCTATACTGCTAATTGTGAATGTGATGAATGTGAGCTTCATTTTACTGCCATATCCTTCTATGTCGCTTACATATTCCTTGTGGTTTGCATAGTATGCATTCCCTGCTGAGTAGAAGATTACTATCTTTATCACCGCATGGAAGAGCATATGGAATACAGCCGCTACAAGCCCACCGAAAGACATTGCAGTAATGCCAAGTAGTATATATGAGAGCTGACTTACGGTGGAATAGGCAAATCTACGCTTTAAATGCTTATTCTTCATCGCCATTGACGAGCCAAATAATATTGTTATTATAGCCATTGCCATTGCGGCATAATGTGCCCAACTGCCTATTAAAACGCTATGATCGAATAGGTAGTATGTCACTCGCATTACTACAAATGCACCCGATTTAACCACTGCAACGGCGTGGAGCAATGCGGTAACCGGTGTGGGGGCAACCCCTGCTGAAATAAGCCATCCATGCATTGGGAAAAGCCCTGTTTTAACCGAAAATCCGATAAACATTAAGAAATATGCCAAATACATGTCACTACTCTGTGCAGTACTATCCATAACAGTGTGGGTAAACTCCCAATCCCCCACAGATAGCATATATATCATCATTCCTGCAAAGGAAACCGACGCCCCTGCCACGGAATACATGATGTACTTACTGCCTGCGTAGGTAAAACGAGGCTCATTTTTGTGCACCACAAGCGGTAGGGTGACGAATGTAAGCACTTCGTAGAAGAGGTAAATGCTCAGCATATTGCCGCTGAATGCAATGCCTATAACTGTGCCAAATGTTATGATATAGCACTCAAAAAAGCGCTTCATGCCGCCCTCATGCGTCATATACTGTGAGGCATATACACTTGCAGGTATCCATAAAAAGCTTACCATTAGGGCAAAAATAGCACCGAGTGCATCCACCTTAAATGAGAGGTGGAGTGTATCATTAAATCTAAGCACTTCAATTTCTTTACCATAGCATAAAACCACTGCGGCCACTGTTGAAATCGCTATTAAGACAGTTGATATTAGCGAATATTTCACACACCTCTGTGTGTCGATATTTTTTATTAGTATCAGCCTTACTCCAAAGAAGAAAGATAGCAGAATTGGTAATAAAATAATTGTATTCATAAATCCTCCCTCCCCTAAAGCATCACTGCAGTAGCTATTGCAGTGATATAGTCAATTAGCGGTTTTGGATATATGCCAAATATCACCACCGCTGCTGCGAGTATGTAAAGCGGTAATGTCATACTTTTTGCTGGTTTGTGAAGGTCATGTCTTGCAACTTCATCCTCAAAAAATGACGATATGCTCACACTGAAGAGATATCCTGCTGTGAGCAGTGCGGATATGAGTATCACTGCCACTGATGATATCGCTACAAATGTATTCCCCATGCTAAAAGCGCCATCTGCAAGGTACCATTTTGAGACAAATCCGCCCGTCAGTGGCATACCTACAAGGGAAATTCCAGCAATCGTAAAGGGCAGTAAAATCTCGGGTATTCGCTTTGCTATTCCCGAGAGCTCATCCGTCCTTGTAATACCCATGCTGACAATTATTCCACCTGCCGATAAGAAGAGTAGTGTTTTTGAAACAGCGTGGAATACCACATGTAAAAGTGCACCTACAAATCCCACCTGTGTGAATGTAAATAGGCCGAGCAGTACATAGGAGAGCTGACTCACCGTGGAATAGGCAAGCCTTTTTTTAAGCACCTTTTCTCTGAGGGCAAGGAGCGAACCCATGAATATCGTGACTGTGGCAAGTGAGATTAATGCAAATTGCACCCAACTTCCGCTTATCAACTCACTGCCAACAGTATAATAGATAATTCTGATAATTGCCACTACACCGCATTTGGTAATTACACCCGAAAGCAGAGCACTTGCAGGTGCAGGTGCAATTGGGTGGGCGGTTGGAAGCCAGCTATGCAAAGGGTAGAGCCCTGCCTTGCAGGCAAATCCTATAATGGTAATGAATACTATCACCAAAAACCCCTCATACGATGGCAGACTATCGGCAGAAAGTGAACCGCCGAGGATGAAATTCACTGAATCGCTATATGTGTAAAGGTATATAATACCTACAAGCCCCATGCATGCACCAAAAATTGAATAGTACAAAAATTTTCGTCCTGCAAGCAGTGAAGCGGCATTTCTTTCATGTATAACCATCATAAATGCTGTTAATGTAACAATCTCAAAGAACATATAAAGCGTCACTAAATTCTGTGCATAGCAAACTCCGAGCGTAGCTCCAAGCGAAGCTATCAGATAGGCATAAAAACGCTTTTGTTCTTTTGAGTGCGTCATATATGAGGGTGTATAAACAGTTACTGCACACCATATAAGCGCTATGAGGGTGGTAAAAAATACCGCTAAGGCATCAACTTCAAATGCTAAATCCATATCAAGCATGAGCGGTAAAAACACTATTTTTTCACCATAGAAAAATATATTAGTTATTATAGTAAATGCTACTGTTATATATGTGGATGAGAGCAGATAAAAACGCTCTTTCTTCTCATCTTTTGTATTTGCTATAAGTATTAGTCCCCCTGCCAGTATGGGCAAGAAAACCGCTATCAGACTGAGCAATATTTATCCCCCCTTATAAAACTTTTAGGCCAGTATTTATTATATTAATTATAGGATCAAACATAAATCCTAATAAAATATTTACAATTAATAATAGCCCCAGCGAAAATTTGTAATTGCCTTTGACTATATGCTTTTCATGCTTTTTATCGGGCTTTGCATATATGCAGAGAATGTATTTTGTAAAGTATAGAGCATTTAGCACCGTGCTTACCGCTATTGCAATTATTACAACAGCTATTCTCCAATCGACAGGTGCGCCGAGTATTAGCAGATATTTGCCCATAAAGCCTGAAAAAAGCGGTATGCCTATCATTGAAAGTCCACCTGCGGTAAAGGCTATACCAGCTATTTTATTGCGGTAGCCACTTCCTCTTAAATCTTCGGTGTACTTGCTGTTATCTGACGCAGTCATAAGCCCTTCGCAGGAGATAAACATCATTGATTTTACCAAGCTGTGATACACTATTATATAGCAAGCGGCAAGCATCCCACCCGAAGTGGCAAAGGCAATTCCCGTGTATATATAGCCTATCTGTCCCACCGAGGAGTAGGCAAGCATACGCTTGATATTGTCCTCCCTCACAGCGTCCACACTGCCTATGATAATCGCCATAACCCCGAAAATGAGTAGAACATTGTTTATACCGAGGTCGGAAACTGTATCAAGCCCAAAAACACGGTAATAGATTTTAATCAAAAGGATAATATACCCCTTTACCACAAGCCCCGAGGAGATTGCATTTGAGGCATTCATGGCATTGTTATAAGCGTGGCTCATCCATGCGTGGAAGGGAAATAGAGCACTTTTAATCGCTATACCCACCGCAAGCAGCCCTGCAATAATAGTAATTGGCAGCTGATAGCTTCCAGACTCTATAAGCGGTATTAGGGTTTCATGGACATTGGGCATGAGAAGATGCCCTGTGAGGTCGTAGAGAAGTATTATAGAAACTAAGAAAAGACCCGAACCCAACAAACTCATAATCAAGTATTTAATAGTAGCGGCAATGGTTTTTCCATTTTCCTTAGCCATAATAAATCCACAGGCACATAGGGTATTTATTTCTATAAACACATAGCTTGTGAAAAGGTCGTTTGTATAGATGAGTGCATAAAGGCTTGAAAGCATCATATTCATCATTAGGTAGAATAGATTTACTTTGTGCGGATTTACATTTTTAGTCACGCTGTCTTTTTCTGCTATAACTACCATTAGCATAACAAAGCTAAGCA
Organism: uncultured Oscillospiraceae bacterium; assembly: GCA_964370185.1. GTDB lineage: Bacteria > Bacillota > Clostridia > Oscillospirales > Ruminococcaceae > CAYJEQ01. Next base: position 16,236 of record CAYJIJ010000007.1, on the reverse strand, counting down.
CTGTGGCAATAAGCACTTCGAGTGGGCCAAATCGTATTTCATTACCCCAAGGTGCAGGGAAATGCCCCATCAAATATGTAATTTGCTCCGCATTCCCATGCATATATATGAGCAGACTTAGGCTGAGTGCCGTACACAAAGTGGTGATTATTAGATTTAATTTATAGGCGCGTTCACCCTTTAATATACTACAAATTACACCGCCCGCCATAGTGAGCAGTATGGTGAAAAAAGGAAAATTAGCTACAAAAGGCATTACTGATGCACCTCCTTGCGCACCTTGGTGATTATTTCATCAAGGTCGAGGGTGTGGTACTCTTTGTATAGCTTTTGTATTAGTGAAAGAGAAACCGCAGTAATGGACACCGACACAACAATACCCGTGAGCACAAGTCCACTCGGTATTGGGTTTATATACATATCCATATCGGTTACGCCGTCCACTATAATCGGCGCTATTCTCGACTCGATATACCCCTTAGATGCAAGGAAAAGATATACTGCACCGTCCATTATATTTAGGCCTATTATTTTTTTAATAAGGTTTGGTTGCAAAAATAGGTTTGTAAACCCTATTCCGAAAAGTATCATCGCGACTGTTTCATAATAATTGTGAAGTAAATTAGGCCCCATACTACACCTCCCCTTTCGTAAAGAGCGAGTAAAAGCTGTATATAGTGCATGTTACTATTAGTCCCACGCATATATTAAGCGGTAGAATTAGACCTGCTGAAAGTATTGCTCCCGGCTCTCCGAGCGGTATTCCCGTGGGAATATGATTTGCACCTGTAAAGAAGGAATACCCCTTCGCCACTGCATAGAAGAAGAGCGAGCAGAAAGTTACTCTTTTAATAAGCCTTTCGGTGATTACTTTTCTTATGGCACGATATCCAAATGCTGAAGAGTAGAGTATCAGCCCTGCACCCATTACTGCTCCGCCTGAAAAGCCTCCGCCAGGTGAAATATGGCCGTTTAAAACAAGATAAATTCCATATATCATTAGGAAAGGAATTATCAGCTTTGCAACATTTTTTACAATTGGATCCCTTGGAAGTGGGCGATAGTTGGGGTTTGCAAATTCTTTTTCTTCGCTTTTTTCGTCGCCGCTTTTTAAAAGCAGCATCACACATCCCGAAGCAACAAAAAGCACTGCACTTTCACCAAATGTGTCAAATGCGCGATAATCTAAAATCATCCCTGCGACTATATTTACAGCACCTGTTTCCTCAAGGCCTTTTTCTATATACCTCCTACTAACTTCGTTGTTAACAGGGTTGTTAGGATTTCCAAATTCGGGCAAAAAGGATACAGTAACAAGCAAAACCAAAATTACAAGCACGCATATAATAAGGCTTGCTGTCCTATATACAACCGAAAAGAAGTGGCTTGCCTTTGTGTCGTGCCACTGCATATATCTTTCTGTTAGGGTGGATTCATGGTGATTTGAGGGGCGTCTTTCTACCTTTTTCTTTCGCTTGGTAGTGATGGTTATATCACCGTCTGCAAAATGCGAGAGTTTTTTTAAAAATTTATTCATCTTCGCTTTCCTCCCCCTCTTCTTTTAGTTTATTTATGTTTTGAAGTGTGACAAAAAACAGTGTGCTTGTAATACCTGCACCAACTGCTGCTTCGGTTATAGCTAAATCGGGAGAACGGAGAAGTAGCCATAAAATGCTCACTACGAGGCTGTATGACATAAATATTATTACACTCGACAAAAGATTTTTAGTGACCGATACCGCAATGGCGCACACTAAAAGAAATGTGAGCAGTACTGTTTCAAATATGATCATTGTGCACCACCTCGCATTTTTCTCTTATATCTTCATCGGAAATAATCTCTGTTTTAGCTAAGAAGTGGGAAGCCACAGGATTTGCAAACCACAAAAACAGTATTACAAGTATCAGCTTTAATGCGGTGATGTCAAATCCATTTGCAATTATAAGCGCAATTATAATGAGCATTGCGCCGAGTGTATCGGCAATTGAGCCTGCCTGCATTCTGTTTAGCACATAGCCATATCTGTAATTGCCCACCACCGAAGCCGTGAATAGTGCCATGCCCAAGAACATACAAATTGCAAAAAACACAAATCTAATCATGAGCATCCTCCTTTAAATTGGAAAAGTCCTGTGCACGCTCTTTTTTGTGGCTCCTTAAATAGCCTTTCGATACAATAACAACGGTAACAAATCCGAGCATCGCATAAATTAGCGCAATGTCAACAATATAACTTTCCCCATGTAGTACTGCGATTATACAGCATATCATTATAACTATTGTGCTAATGCTGTTTACCGCTAAAATTCTGTCAAAAAATCCTGGCCCTATCACCGAACGATGGAGGTAGAGAAATATTAAAAATGCAAAATATATAAGGGAGGCCGAATATACTATTTCATAAAGGTTGTCCATCATATCAGTGCTCCTCTATCTTCATTAATAGCTTTATAAATACCGAATTTTCAAAATCTTCAAGCATGGTGTAGTCAAGGGCGTGTATGCAAAATACATCGTCCTCCACATTTACAGTTATAGTGCCAGGTGTAAGTGTGATGGAATTTGCTAAAACTGTCTTTGTAAACTCCTGCTTTAACGGCACTTTGAAAAAGGCAATTTGCGGCTGTATGTCCATCTCTTTGGCAAAGATAAACTTCACCACTGTAAGGCTTGATTTTACAATTTCAACCGATAAAACTCCCAAATAAATTATTGCCCTGAAAATATTTCTTAAAAATCTAAAATCGCTTTTGGGGCTATATTCTAAGTATTTACACATAAACCAATAAACTGCCGCCGCTATCACTACACCAAATATTGCGATTTCGAGTGTTAGCCTGCCGTTTAATGCAATCCACAAAAGAAATAGTAAGATGTACATTTTTTTCCTCCTTGTTTTTGCCCAAAAAATCCGCATAAGCAGATAAATCTACATACACGGATTTGCCGTTGCCGGTAAAAGCTGTATTTACCATTCAGTTTTCAAAATGCCAATAATTAGCGACATTTTTTCGTTCCATTACTCCCCCACCGTGGCAGTGAGTAATATTAAGAAATTTTGTTAATAGTTAGTTTTTAAAAATTACTTGGGTACATTTTCCCAATCTTTTAGGAATTTTTCAATGCCTATGTCGGTGAGTGGATGCTTAATCATCTGCTCTATTATTTTATATGGCACTGTGGCAATGTCTGCACCTGCAAGCGCGGACGCTGTAACATGAATTGGATTTCTTATTGATGCAGAGATTATTTCACATTCTATATTATGCACAGAAAACATCTCACTAATTTCTGCTATAAGGTTTATCCCCTCCTGCCCCACATCGTCGAGCCTGCCAACGAATGGGCTTACATATGTGGCTCCAGCTCTTGCTGCAAGCAGTGCTTGTGCGGCGGAGAATATTAGTGTTACATTGGTTTTGATATTTTTTGCTTTAAGCTGTTTTGTAGCCTTTAATCCCTCTGCACACATTGGAATTTTTATAACTATATTTTCATGGATTTTCACAAGCTCTAAAGCTTCTTTTACCATTTCATCGCCGTTCATTGAAATAACTTCGGCGGATATCGGGCCGTCCACTATTGTGGTAATTTCCTTTACCACTTCTTTAAAATCCCTGCCCTCTTTTGCTATTAGTGAGGGGTTTGTGGTTACACCGCATACCACTCCTAAATCATTGGCTTTTTTTATCTCTTCCACATTGGCTGTATCTATAAATAATTTCATACACTATACCTCCTAAAATACATTTATTCTTTCTTTTAATATAGCACTTAAAGATGTGTTTTACAAGCAGTTATTAATAAATTATTAAAACAATTACCTTTTTTAACTACGATGGGGGAAAACTCTATTCATTTTTTAACAAATTAGGCAATTAGTGTGACTTAATAAAGGGTTGGCCTATGGTGAGTTACCTAAGCTAATGTTTAAATAATTGCACGGTCCTAATTTACA
>CAYJIJ010000007.1:4664-12267 GCA_964370185.1 uncultured Oscillospiraceae bacterium | reverse complement strand
CTCCACTTACAATTGCAATTAAAATCCCCATCACAAATCCACAAAAAATCAAAACTTTATTAAGCTTTAAATTTTGTTTTCTTTTGTAGTCCATAAGCGTAAATAAAATGTATAGCATTGCAGCGGATAAAATATAATCGAGTAGTGGTATATTTAACGCTGTGGCTATAATATCTGATATGGGTGAAATTATAAAGGCAATTACAAATGCCATTTTCAGACTACATATAAATGATTTCTTTTTTATCTGTTTTTCATCCATATTATGATTTCTCCTTAAAATTATTTGCTTTCCCTTGGCACGGGAAGATTAATATTTTTATATGCACTTATAAGCCTTAGTACAACTATAGATGCAAGTGATAGATACATAGAAAGTGTTATCCCTATAAAGGGGTGAATAAACCACAGCAGTGCACTTCCAAGTAATGCCCACATGGCGTAAATTTCTTTTCTCAGTATTACAGGTACACGTTGGCAGAGCAAATCCCTCATAACTCCCCCTCCCACTGCTGTAATTGAAGCCACAAAAAGAAATTGAGGAAAATTATACCCTGCATTTATTGCTTTAACCCCTGCATTGACAGCAAATATTCCAAGTCCTAATGCATCGCATGTAATCATAAACATATGCATAGTTTTGCTCTCACTTTTAAAAGCAATGGCAATTGTGGTAGAGATAATAACTATTATCATAATTGTGTAACTATTAAAAAACAAAGGCACTCCCTCATCCATTACCACATCACGAATAATACCACCCCCACATGAGGTGATAAACGCAATTACATATACTCCAAATATATCCATACGCTTTTGTATAGCCACATATGCACCGGATATTGCAAAAGCTGCCACTCCGATATATTCAAAAATTTCAATCAAACTAATACCCATTTTGCCTCCGTGAAATTATTATTTATATTAAATTTAATATAAATCTGCCATTTGCTCAGTTGTCACTGAGTGACGAAAGTGGGGGAATCTAAAATCGCCCCTGTGTAGATGTAAAAAATAAAGTTTTACTCGATTTTTTTCAAAAAATCGTGGGGTATGGGGCAAAGCCCCATAAACATAAAGGCAAAGCCCAAAAAATAATGTAGCAATTTTTGCAAAGCAAAAGAGCGGAGATTATGCAGAATTTTAAATTAAGTGGGAAATACTATACTACCACCGTGGGATTATGCACAATCTAAATCGCCCCTACGAGGATATAAATAATCCTACGGATTATTTATATTAGGTGAAGCCTAATATAAATTTGCCATTTGCTCGGTTGTCACGAAGTGACGAGAGCAAGGCAATATAATCGCCCCTGCGAGGATATAAATAATCCTACGGATTATTTATATAATTTAATAAGCTCAAGTACTATTGCTGAAGCATTATTTGCTGAGTCGGTAATTAAGTTGTCGTAGCTTTCTTTTGCATCATCGTCGGCACTGTCCGACATTGAGCGGATAACAACAAATGGGAGTCCGCACATAAATGCCACCTGCCCTATTGCCGCCCCCTCCATCTCGGTGCACATTGGGTCGTGAAGATTTACTATGCGCTCTTTATCCTCTGTGGCCGAAACAAATAAATCCCCAGTCACTATTTTGCCTTTATAGTAGTTAAATCCATTTGTTAAAGCTACTTTTTCGCATGCCTTAAGTGTTGAATTTATCAGTCTTTCCTCGGCTGCAAATTCATTTGAATAGGGTGCGTAATTTGCAAAAAAGTCGCCGTGATCATGATATTTCACTGTTGTAGATACAACTACATCGAGCATTTTCAGATTTTTCGCCATTGCACCTGCAATTCCAGTATTTACAATTGCGTCCACGCCGTACTCCCTCGCAAGTGTAACAGCACAACAGGTGGCGTTTACTTTACCAATACTTGCACAAACAAGCACAAGCTTTACCCCATCTATACTGCCGCTGTAATATCTCTGACCCATTATATCTTTTTCATCATCTATCTGCATTGCAGATTTTATTGCTTCTATTTCTTCTTTAAGTGCTCCTATTATTCCCCATGTCATAAATAATTACCCCTATTCTTTCGTCATATTATAATTAAATCTATTTATACAAGCATTATTATATAAGAAATCCATAAACATTTCAATTAATTTTAACTTAAATGAAAAATTATTTTTTAAGCTTTATAAAATGATTAAGAAAATGCAAATATATACATTTTCAGATTTTTATGATACAATATCCCATGGCAAATTTCATGATAAAAGATGAATTTAAATTAGAATTGGCAGTGTGAAAAATGAGTGGAACAAATGGAGAATACAGCAAAAAACCTTCTTTTAAGAATATGGCTGAATTTACTGCACAGGAGAGTGGATTTAAGCTATTTACCGCCTCTGATATCTACTTCGATAAGCCTTCGCAAAATATTCTTACTGTAATTCTTGCAGGTGGCAAAGCAAGACGTTTTGGCGGAAAGAACAAAGCACTTATCAAAATAGGAGCAGAAAGTATAATTGAACGACTTTTAAAAGAAATACCGCCTAAAAGCAAAGTGGTAATATCGCTTGCTAAAAACTCTCCTACTGGATATGAAGACTATAAAATTATTAGAGATAATTATGAGGATTGTGGGCCTATTGGTGCCATTGCAACAGCGTTTGAGGAAACGGACGCAGAAGTGATATTATTCCTCCCATGCGATATGCCATTTATTAAAAGGGAAAGTTGCATTTTGCTTTTCAAGGCTATTAACAGCGGTAAATTCGATGCAGCACTATCCTCCGACGAGGATGGTAAAATACACCCACTTTTTTGTGTGGTGAAAAGGACAGCGTTTCCACTCTTTAAAAAAGCAATAGAAGAAAAGAGGTTTAAACTTATATCACTGTTCCGTGAGATTAACACTTGTTATATACCGCTTACTTCGGCAGAACTTATAAATATAAATACCGAAGAGGATTTTCACAAGGCTGTCGATTTTTATGGTGAGCTGTATTAATCACCTACAAAATGAAAAAGTAATATTTTATCTCCGATTTAATTAAATACAAAAACCATTTAATTACCATTTTTTATAATTTTTATTGTAAATGTGCTTATTGGCACATTCCTAATAAGGAAATATTTGTTATAATTAAGCTGATGATATTGATTATTTGCAATTTCAGTTGTAGATATTGTGATATCATTAGAAAGTGTTTTACAGATAATTAGTTTTGATGATGCTTAGCAAGACAGGTTATTTCTTTGTGTCCGCTATATTTAGTAGCGGCGATATTCTTTGATGATAGGAAAGGGTGTAAAAAAATGAAAAAATGGTTTATTTTAGCTTTGGCAATTATGATTAGTATTTCGATGGTAGCTTGTGGTGGAGGCGATGCTCCTGCCGAAGGTGATACTTCCTCAAGTGCGGCAGCCACTACTCTTGAGGGTAAATATTTGCTCTCATCAATGGAAGTTTTGGGAAGTGAGCTTAATTATGCCGACCTCGTTCTTATGGAGATGGCAGAAGGCACTTATATTGAATTCTCTTCTGACGGAACTGGTTCGATGGCCATGGAGGGAGAATCGGAACTCGGTTCAGTGGAATACGACCTTGATGCAAAAACTATTGTAGTTGAAGGACAGGATGCGACATTTGAGTGGGATGGGGATGTATTTGTACTTATAACCACCGAGCCTGAAATTGGTGAATCACGCATGACTTTCACCAAGGATGGCAGCTCTCTTTGGGATGAAATAATGAGTCAAGAAAGTGAACTTGCGTCATTATTAGATGTTTTTGAATCACCAACCACCACCCTCGAGCTTGGCTCTGAGTGGTATGGCACTATGACTATTGAAAATTATACAGGGCCATATGATCGTGGCGGGGTTTATGATGTCACCGCATCCATTGGCGGCACAGTAGATGAAACATATTTTGAGGTGTATGACGGTTCGATCTCTGGCGCTATTAGCATGTACATAGAGCTTAGCGACACCTATTTCACACCTATAGTCAATGATGAAGCATGGACATTTGATTACTACCTCACAGAGGATGATATTTATGATCTCACACCATTCTTCTTTAATGGCGCTTTGGAATTTGAATATGGCTATGAATATGGTGGAGAATCGTTTGATGTGTATATCTTCTTGCGTGAAACTGGCACACCTTGGGACGAGAGCTATGATCCACTGCCACCGGGCTATGCTGAGTATGCCGCAGAATATGGTTTTGGAGATGGAACAAGCAGCGGTAGCGAAACTGCCGCACCAGCAACTGAAACAGAAGCAACCACAGGGCTTATAGTTGAACATGGGCCTCTTACCAAGGCTAAACTACTTGAAATTTATGCTGCCCACACAGGCTCAGCAGGTTCTCAAAACGGCTCTTTCTTGGGTATGACTTACGATGAAGTTACTGCAATTTTCGGAGAAGAACCAACCTTAAGCACTGGTGGAAATCATGGTGAAAATTCATATCACTATCCAGCTATCGACGATGATGTTGCCAGTGTTGCATTTTTATTTGAGGAAGAAAATGGCGTGCTTGAATGCATATCTGTTTCTAAGAATTTTAGCTAATTAGAGTTTTCTTATCTTCTAATAACAAAATTAATACTACAACAAAAATTTGGTGTGGCGAAATTCTCATTTCGCCACACCTTTTTTCTATCTAATATGATACAAATGGATAAGCTTAATTTGCGCTGTGGATTGGATATAATATCTCTGCGCTATTTCACAGGCCCTTTAATCATGTATTTAGGGTAGTATTTTGTGATTAAGTTATAATTAGACTTATCATTCATAATTCTAAAATAATCCGTTCCCAACGATAAATTCGACATATCAAGTTTATTATCCGATACATCTTGTTCGTCCTTAAATAAATATATGACTGGTATATTTGTATATTTAAAATTAATATTACTAATTATAACATCACCAATATCATTCCATGGTATGGACTGCTTTATTTCATGATTGGATGTCATTAAATTTATTCCTTTTTCTGTAATCTGCAACCGCTCATATGCTAAAGTTTGATACACTATCATAATTATAAGCAGTGATACCACTAACATAATTGCACCTATTAGATATTCTTTGCTTTCAGCCAAAAGGTAATATGATAAACACGCTGAAATCAAAGCGCCTATCGAAAATAAAACTGCAAATCCTTTATCAATTGCAGGTGTAGCATAATCTTCGGGCGAAACCTTACCATTGTCGACAAATTCTGTATCAATAGTGGGTAGATACGATTTAATTATATCATAAGTATCTTCTTGGTTTAGAAAAAATGCTATACCATTTGATGAATTTTTGTATCTTCTAAAGCACTTGTGAGAATTTATAAAGCTATCCTCTATGGATGTGGATACGCATATCCAGTATCCTGATTTACTAAATTTAGGCATAGCTTTATATTCAAAATATACCGACTTAACATCTTCCCATGGTATAAAGCATTTTCTCGATTTACGACGCCTAAGTCCAATGCCATTAATACAAATATCAATTTCTGTTTTAATATAAACTATTATTAAGCACCTTAAAATCAATATGATAATTGCACCAATTAAAATTTCAGGGGATTGTTTATTGATAAGATTTTCATATGTAATTATTCCTGTAACATACTGTAAAATCTGGCCAAGAAAAATGAATGCAACAATAATTAGTGCAATATCAATAAAGTTCTTAACTCGCTTAAGCTCTTTGCAAGTCTCTGATTTATTTTTTAATATTGTTATTTCTTTCATCCCTCATATACCTCTCTTTAAAGCTCTGGTATAAGTCCACTATTTTTTCCTTAGGGCAAAAGCTTAGCACTTCTTCAAATTCTTTTGGAGCAAGGCGCAGTATTAGCATTTCGCTTGGGCTTACTTTTGGTAGATTGCAGTTTTTATAAAAATGTATCAAGGTAGAATAATTTCTCCAGAATTTAACTCTGCTGATATTTTGGATGGGTAGCTTGCTAAATCCTATTGTCAGTTTACCATTAAATCCACGGGGCACATAATCTGTCACAATAGTTTCTATATCCATTAAATCTGCTGAAAATACTTCACACCACAAAAAGTGTGACATTATTCGATTTTCTCTAATATATACCGATGTGTAGTTTCTAATAAATATGGGAAATAGAACAAAGTAGTGCAGTATAAATGTACATCCCCAAAGCATTATTACTCCTAAAATAGCCGATATATCAGCAGTTAATGATTTATAAAGCATTCCACTAATATATAAAAAAACTGCATAGCAATTCATTATTAGTGATAATAGGAGAATAAATAGATATGCATTTTTGCAAAAAGTGTTGCGATTTATTTTCACTTAACTCCCCCCTACAAATCAAATAATTCTTTTTCACGATTATTTAAATTAGGGCTCAGCATTAATATTTCACTTTGATAATATTTTTTAATAGCTTCAAGTAGCTGCGGTGTAATTTTCAGAGTAATAAATACTTCATTGCTTAAATCCACTAAATCTTGCCCCATAATTCCATACATCCCAGAAAGTGCATTTGTTTGCACTAAAGAAATATAGATTTCATTTACAGTGTAACGAAAAAAATATAATTTATGAAGCCGTGGTCTCATAAGGTGCATTTTATCCACACCTATTTCTACAATATTATCCCACTCAGTCATAAATAAAACTTTTCCAAATGAAGTCTTCTTTATCCCATTTTCATTTGCGATAACTTGTGAATTACTTTCTATAATAAGCATTAGAACACATGCATTTAAGAAGATGGACAGTATTAGCATTAAGGGGAATAACGAAAACACAAGCAGAAGATTGAGCATATTCCCACTACTTTGCGCATGAAATATTAGATAAACAGTAACAAAACTCACTGAAATTGCAATCGGAAGAATGAAGAAAATTGTAAATAAAAGAAAGAAGGTATTTCTCTTTACTACTACCATTTATAACTCATCCTTTCAAATCAATATCACTATGGTATTGCCAAACCAATTCACTTCACAGGCCCTTTAATCATGTATTTGGGGTAGTATTTTGTGATTAAATCAAGATTTCTCTTATTATATTCCATGTAAAAATGGTTATCTCCCTGCCATGCCCAGTTACTTATATGCAATTTACCATCCCTTACATCCTGCTCTTCAAAACAGATGAATATTTTAGATTCACTCCTTTTGTAATTCGTCCTCCAATCGCCAAAATAAAGATTTCGAATAACTATATCTCCTATTTCATCCCATTTAATCACTTCTACGATTTCGCCATGTGATATTCTTTTAATTCCGATATTGTCAATTTGGTATTGACCATAGGATTGCATTGAATTTAAATTCCTTAAAGAAATTAAAATAAATATTCCTGGGAACAGGCACGATAGTAGAATTTTCATGAGTATTCCATTTTTAAGCACTGCAAAAATCCATACAACAACCACAACTGCCAATATTAGCAATAGCCACATGCTGATAAATTCGGATTTTCTAAAGCTTGAAGTTGTATAGTCCTTTGGAATACTCTCATAACCATCTATAAAAATTACTTTATCCTCATTACAATATTGAATAATTTTATTATATTCTTGCTCACTTTCTATGGCGAAAGCTAAGTAATCACTTGTATTGTGTTTTAAAATAAAGTTA
>CAYJIJ010000007.1:1378-4654 GCA_964370185.1 uncultured Oscillospiraceae bacterium | reverse complement strand
TTTTACTGGTAAATCTTTTTTACAAATACACATATATATTTGCGGCTCGAATTTGGTTTTTAAATATATCTCTTCATGTCCCACTGTTTTTATTTCATCCCATTTATATTCTCTTACACTTATGCCTAATCTTAAAAGCCTTACTCCCTCAGAAGAAATCTCTACAAATATATATGTATTATATATTGCTACCGCCAGTAGTAATACCACCACTAAAAAAAGATAGATAAATAACTGCTTATCTACACTTCCCTCGGCACTATTTCTATAAATAACTGTTGGAATTAAAATTAATGCCAATACAAACACATAAACAACATTTTTGTATTCTCTGTATACAGCTTCTCCTTTTATAGGAAATCTTATTTTATTTGGTTGCATACTTTTTCATCCCCAGTTTTTTAACTTTTAGCTCTCACTTTGCTCCATCCCTCATATACCTCTCTTTAAAGCTCGGGTATAAGTCCACTATTTTTTCCTTAGGGCAAAAGCTCAGCACTTCTTCAAATTCTTTTGGACTAAGGCGCAGTATTAGCATTTCGCTTGTCTTTACCATCACACTATTAAACCTGCTCCAAAAATCTACGCTGTCTATGTAGTCTATTTTAGCTTTACTAAATCCAATTGTAAGCAGACCATTAGCCCCTCTCGGGACATGGTCTGCAATTATATGAAGTTGTTCCCAAGAGGAGGAGAAAGGTTTGTAAAATAAAATTTCAGAGGATATTCCGTTTTGCTTTATGATGATTTTAGAGTACTTTTTGCAAATTAAAGGCAGTACGATTTTGGCGTGGAATACAAATTGCATTAATGCCAATATAGTGATAGCAATAAGGGCTAAATATGTTTCCATATCTACATTTTCAGTGGAGAAAACATACAATAATAAAGCAAATGAAGCAAGTCCCACCCAAATGAAAATAAATATTATGAGAATGTATGTATACCTTAAAATAGGGTTGCAATTAATTGTCAATTTATCACCCTCTTAATGCTTAAAATTCATCATTATTTTAAAAATTAGAATTTAATTAAATTTTTACTCTGTAACACATTTAAATAATCCAGTGGTTTTAGTATTAAAATTTTTTCTTTACTATAATGCTCAGTTATTGTGTCATATAGCTTTTGGCTTGCAGGTATTGATATAAACACTTCGTTATCAACAAAGCTACCAATATCTTTACCACTAAAGCCTTTAGTACCGCTTCTCGCTCCTGTTGGGACTAATGATATGTATATATAATTACCTATTGACTTTGCTACTGTTGATTGGTCAACACCTATTTCTATTATTTCTTCCCATGTAGCCTGAAACATCACTGTGCTTAATTTAATCTTCCTTATTCCAATTTCATCTATTACTATTTTTTCAGTCATGTTTTTAAGCAGGGTAAAATACAATATGTCAAAACCAATAGCCACACTTATTAAAAATGGTATAATTATTAAAACCGACGCGAGTTCAGTCAGATTATCTATCGAATTGTACATAACAGGCAAAAAATAAAATACCGTATTTACTCCACAGACTGGGATTAATAAAAGAATTGTTAGTAAGATGGTAAGAAAATTTGCATTTTTAATAACCATTCATATCATCCTTTTAGATTATATTACTATACAGTGTTAATATAATAAGCTCTGCTTATCATCTTAAAACGCTCTATTTCGCTAATTATTGCCCACATCCAAAGTAGTTGTATTAATTATAGTCTTAGGATAATGCCTTGATATAAATTCCATCGCTTCAGTAGTTTCTTCAAAAACCAACACTCTCATACTTAACATCTCGCTTAGTTCTCTCTTTATCTTGCTGTATCGCTCTAATTCGTCGATTGGCATTAGTGTCATCATCACTTTATTGTATTGGCGGATTTGCCGTCTGCCTCCTTGATCTTTGATAGTTACGGTAGTAACACTTATATCAAAAATATCTTCCCAGTTTGCGTCAAATAGTGTTTTCCCTAATGATATTCTGCGTATTCCTTTTTCATCTGCGATTATTTGTGCAGAATTAGTAACAAACGCTATTATATAGGATGCTGTCACAAGCAAGGTTATAAAAAAAGCCATTATACTTAGTACAATTATTGCGGAATACTGTGGATGTTCTACATCTAAAATCGCTCTGCTTAAAATGCTTAAATAATAAAAGCCACTATAACTAAGAACAGGCAGGCATACTAAGATTAATAGCATTATATTTTTTTTGCTTTTTTCTTTAATAATCATATTCGTTTAATCCTTTCTTTACTTTGTTTTTTCATAAGTTCTTTTCATCTTCTCTATCGGGTAATACTTAGTGATTAAATCAAAATTTCTCTTATTGTATTCCATGCAAAAATGTGATTGCCCTTGGAGTGCAAATTTATGTATATCCGCTTTACCATTACTTATATCTTGCTCCTTAAAGCATAGATATATTTTGTGGTTGGGTCGGTATTCAGCCGCCATGGAGCTTTGTTCAATTTCTCTTATTACTACATCTTTTATTTCATCCCATGTTACTTTTTCTTTTATTTCCCCAAATGCTACCCTACCTACTCCATCACTATTTATTTGATACTGTGCATAAAAAAATTTATCCATAACTTCCTTTAATGTCGCATAAGCTAACATTAACAACAACGGCACTGATTCCCAATGTCCTGTAAGGGGAAATATTAAACTCCCTATTGCTATTGCAATTACAAATAATACTTCCATTTCATAACTCGATGTAGTATAATCACCTGGCAAATCGGCATAAATATCCACATTAACTATTGTTCGCTCATCGTAGTATTTAAAAATTTCATTATACTCTTCATCCCCTGGCAGTACGAACGCCAAATAATTTTTAGTGCAAAGCTTTGACATAAAACTTTTCTCGGGTATCGGATTATCATTTGTAATAATACACATATATCGTTTAGGTTCAAATACATTCTTTACATATACTTCTTGATATCCAATACGCTCTATTTCACCCCATTTATATACTTTATCGAATACTAAAAATGTAGTATATTTTATCCCTTCTTCAGTAATGCGTATAGTTTGTGTTGCAACATATGTTGAAATTACTGATATAATAAAAATTATCAGTATAGATATACGAACTTCATCTGCATCATCACCCCAAGTTTCACTCCCATTATTTATCAAAAAAATTATGGCTACTAACAAAGCAATATAATAAAAATTCATAAAGCGTATGTGAACATGATGATTATAACTATCATAACGAGAGAATTTTATCTTTTTTTTCATAAGTGACCTCTTTTCTTTGAT
>CAYJIJ010000007.1:0-1368 GCA_964370185.1 uncultured Oscillospiraceae bacterium | reverse complement strand
TTTAATCATGTATTTGGGGTAGTATTTTGTGATTAAATCAAGATTTCTCTTATTGTAATCCATATAAAAATGGCTTTCTCCCTGCCCTGCCCACCAACTTATATGCAATTTACCATCCCTTACATCCTGCTCTTCAAAACAGATAAATATTCTTGTTTCATATCTCATACTATAATCACTGCCAAGCCTTTTAGTTTTAATTACTATATCTCCCATTTCCGACCAAGGCACATCTTCTACACTTTTGTTAAAGCATATTCTTTTAATACCTCTATTATCAATCTGATATTGATGGTAGAAGATGGTATTCCTAAAATATGTAACCGTAAAATACAAAAGCAGAAACCAAATCATAAAATAAATATACTCTCCTAAAGCAATCAATGGTATTATAGCAAGCAATATAAGTGAGTGAACTGCTATTTCACCTGCCAAGATAGGTGATATTGTATAATCAGAAGGTAAATGGCAATAACTATTCACCTGATTTATTTGCCCTTGGTCAAATTTTTTCGCAATTTCCAAATACACTTCCTCACTTGGCACTGCAAAAGCTAAGTAGTTTTTAGTATTTCGCTTTTTTATAAACCTTTTCGTTGGAGTAATTTTATCGTCACATGATATATACATATATATCTGAGGTTCAAATCTATTATGTAAATATATTTCTTCATATCCTATGGATTTTATTTCATCCCATTTATACAAATTCACCCAAATACCAATTCTCGAAAATTTAATTCCCTCTTCAAGAATTTCAACAAATGTATATTTACTATAAAACTCTTCCAAAGTTATAATAAATATAAAAACAAATAAAATATTCCAAAAATACAATTCATTGCTTTGAGTGTCTAAAAGTGTAAATCTTATAAACACTAAGACTATCAGTCCTAAAGTGAACAAAGCAAGACCATTTCCTGGTTCACTATTTTTTCCATAAGATTTATGAGAAAACTTTATTCTTTTTTTATCCATCATATCCCCCCTATATTATATGCTTTGAAATAATGAGAAATAAAGGAAAAAATACTCTACTTTTATAATAATACTGTTGTTATAAAATGTCAATATTTCTATTATTTTCTTGCTTTATTTTTTTGCTTTAAATTAGCTACAAGGAATTAACACGGGCGATAATATTAATATTTGCAAATGGGGAATTTGTTATATTTATAAGCATTTTTTGCTTCTTTTATGCTTTTTAAAAAAGGCGATGCCTATAAATATGATAAGCACTAAAAAGCATCTCATATATCTTCCCCATGCGTGGTGTGAGAAGATTTGCAAAAAATTTTACAGTGAATAAAATGGATATTTTAATTATTGTGATAAAATAAATTTTATGATATGATTATTTTAATAAGG
>CAYJIJ010000006.1:29719-54226 GCA_964370185.1 uncultured Oscillospiraceae bacterium | reverse complement strand
TGGTATGCTTTATTTTCTCAATATCAGTATGACTTATGAAAAATTCTGCCCTTGTTGTTCCATTTTCAATTATTGCAGCATACCTATATGCCGCTTGCGAAACATCTATATTATCCCTTACCAAATATATCCACAACACCATTATCATCGTACTTACTAAAGTACAATTTGTCAAGTAGAAATTACACACTTTGTATAATTATCTAAATTGTGTTTATATTCATTGTGCATTTTATTGTAAAAATTAAAAAAATGATATAAAAAAATCAGCCTTAAAGGCTGATTTTTATGTCTTTCATGTCCAAAAAAGATATTTTAGTCTAATTTTTTCGGACTCGAACTATTATTATACACCATTTCAATAATACTACTAATTAGGTTCAGACACTCTTTTAAAAAAGTTGCTGTAACGTTGACTCTATTTCTTCTTTAGGCATCCCGATGTATTTTAAAAAACAAGAATACATAAGTGCGACTAATGCTGTATACAAATTAGCATTATCACCCCATTCAATCATACCTGAATGTGTTTTTCCGTTACGCATTTTCACAAAAGCTGCCAAGTTGGATTCATTTATTTTTGAAAGTGATCGCTTCGATATAATGGAATCTATACATTCCTGATTTTCATCATATAGCGTTAGGATTTTTTCTTTCAGCGTATAGTCAAGATATTGAAATGCACTACTTATTGTCGTTTCTTTTTGTATATCTATTTCATCATGTTTTTTGCTAAATTCTGAAATAGTATTTTTAATATCGCTTTTTAACAGTTTTATAAGTGGATCTCTTTCCTTTGCTCTTTCACTCCAACTATATGCTATCTCTAAGGCAGTACATAAGTCTTGTATATTTGTTATCGAAATACGTTTAACATCTTTATTATCATCTGGTAACAAAGTTAACAGTATTTCTGCTTCGCCATCTATTATTGTTTTTAAAAGAAAGATTTGGAATATAGTTCCAAATACTACATATAGGAATAACTTGATTCTCATTTTTTGCAGCTAAGTTGTTATAACCATTAAAAAATTTGCAGTCAGCAGTTTTGAACATCTGTCCATTCCTATTTTTTTGGCTTAAATACGAGTCAAAAGATACATTATTCTGTTTCGTTAAAATTGCAACTAACTCTCTTGCAACCTTGTAGCATACTTCTATAGTCTCATATCCATAAGGTTTTTTTAAAATAAAACGTATCAGTGTATTAAGTTTACCAACATTATAAGCACTCTTGTTTTCATTTTCACTATAATAGTGAAAATAAATCCCAAAACACCTTGAAACCACTATACATTTATTGGTATAATGGTTGCAGTGGAGATTATCTCGGCAATCTCGGAATAACGAAAAACGGCTGATATATAATCAAATTTATATAATATAGGAGAACTTGAATGATTTTTGATTTTAAAAAGGAATATAAGGAATTTTATGCTCCTAAAAAGAAACCTACCATTGTAAACATACCAAAAATGAACTTTCTCGCAGTTCGTGGCAAAGGAAACCCGAATGACAGTGATGGTGAATATATAAAAGCCATAAGTCTATTGTATCCAATAGCTTATACCCTTAAAATGAGTTATAAAAGCGATTATAAAATTAAAGGTTTTTTTGAATATGTTGTACCACCTCTTGAAGGTTTTTGGTGGCAAGAGGGTATAAAAGGATATGACAATACAAAAAAAGATGAATTTTCATGGATTTCACTTATTCGATTACCTGATTTCATCACTAAAAAAGATTTTGATTGGGCGATACAAACAGCTACTATAAAGAAAAAAACTGACTTTTCTAAAGTGGAGTTTTTCACTTATGATGAAGGTTTATGTGTTCAATGTTTACACTTGGGTTCGTATGATGATGAACCAGCAACAACAAAAAAGATGGAAGAATTAACAGAAGAACAAGGATATTCATTAGATATAAGTGATACAAGATACCACCACGAAATCTATTTAAGTGATCCAAGAAAAACAGACATTACAAAATTAAAAACGATTATTCGCCATCCTATAAAATAAATACAGTTCACCAGTGCGAGGACCGTCACAAAACTAATAATAAAATATATATGCTGTGCCAGTTTATTTTGGCACAGATATTATTTTTTCTATATGCTCACTATTTCCAGTTAATGCTCGTATTAGAACAGTCAAAATAAATCTTGTAATACCTTGAAACTACCGTACATTTATTGGTATAATAGTATTAAGAAAATTGCTAATAATCTTCACATGATAAATTGTGTTTATGTGAGGATTGTTTATATACTTATTATGGAGAACAATTATGAACAATACACTATTATCACTTGCAAAAAAGCCTGTGTTATGGCAAAGAAGTGAAGAACTTTTTTGGGATGATGATCACATCTCAAAAGGAATGCTTGAAATGCACTTAAATCCAAACTTGGAACTTGCAAGTCGCACCCACGATACAATAGATAAATCTGTGCAGTGGTTGTCTACCATTATAAAATCTAACAGTAAAATACTTGATTTAGGCTGTGGTCCTGGACTTTACAGTAGTAGGCTATCTGATTTAGGATATGATGTCACTGGAGTAGATTATTCAAAACGCTCCATCGCTTATGCAAAAGAGCAGGATAACAAAACAAAGTACATCTATCAAAATTATTTAGATATTGATTTTAATAGTGAATTTGATGCAGTTATTTTAATCTACTGTGACTACGCAGCTCTTACGAAAGATGAAAGGAAAACACTTCTTAGCAAAATACATAAGGCCTTAAAACCAAATGGGGTGTTCCTTTTTGATGTGTTCAGTATCTCGTCGTTTAAAAACGATGACACTCAGCCTACTTGGCAATTTTATGAAAACGGTGGGTACTGGAGCCCAAATCCTCATATCTGTTTAGAAGCAGTACACAAATACGAAAATAACACAGTGTCTTTAAGTCAATTTATTGTTGTTACTGATACTAAAATTAAAGAGTATCTTATTTGGAATACAATGTATAACCTCGAAACTTTAACAGAAGAAATGTCAGCAAATGGATTTGAAGTAAAGGAGAGGTTTGATAATGTATGCGGTAGTTCCTATACCGGAAACTCAGATACTATTTGCCTAATTGCTTGCCCACAGTAAAATGAGCAGTTTGCTCAAACCTATAGCGACTATAAAAATATAAACAAAATAGCTCAATTAATTTGTAAAAGCTGTGCCAGTTCATATTGGCACAGCTTTTATTTTTGCTATACACCCACTATATCCCCAAATTTAAAAAGGTGAATTACTATTTATAAAATTTAAAATCAACACATGTAGCCATTTTGTAGCCAGTGGTACTCAGTCTGTACTCAGCATTTTTTAAGTAAAATCCCTTGTTATCAAGGCTTGATACTACTGTGATACTTCTTGGCAACAAAAATTATGTTATCATTTTGTTATCAGTCGCACCATACCACTGCATAATTTATCATTTCTTAGCATAATATCTCATAAAAAGCAAGAAAACACCCTAAAATTAGGGTGTTTTCTGTATATTTTCTGCATACAACATCCACAGAGTGCTACTCCCACTCAATAGTAGCCGGTGGCTTTGTAGTAACATCATAAACAATTCTATTAATGCCACTGCACTCATTTATTATTCTTCTGCTAATCTCTTCCAGTATTTCATATGGGATTTTAGCAAAATCAGCTGTCATGAAGTCAGTTGTGGTTACACCTCTCAGTGCAAGCGTGTAGTCATAAGTCCTGAAATCGCCCATAACGCCTACCGAACGCATATTTGTCAGCACTGCAAAGTATTGATGTATGTCTCTGTCGAGTCCTGCTTTTGCGATTTCTTCTCTGAATATGTAATCAGCATCTCTGAGTATATCAAGTTTTTCTTTTGTGATATCACCTATTACTCTAATCGCTAGTCCAGGGCCTGGGAAGGGCTGGCGCCAAACAAGTACGGGGGAAAGTCCGAGCTCTTCACCAAGCGTGCGAACTTCATCCTTAAATAATAGTCTAAGTGGCTCTACTATATCTTTAAAATCAACATGTTCAGGTAATCCTCCAACATTGTGGTGGGACTTAATCACTGCCGCATCGCCATGTCCCGACTCTATTACATCTGGATATATTGTCCCCTGCGCAAGATAATCAACACTGCCAATCTTCTTACCCTCTTCTTCAAAGACACGAATAAACTCTTCTCCAATGATTTTCCTCTTGGTTTCAGGGTCGGTTACGCCATTTAGTCTGCCCAAGAAGCGTTCCTCAGCGTTTACACGGACAAAGTTTATACCCTTATCTTTAAATGCAGCTTCAACTTCGTCACCCTCATTTTTTCTCATTAATCCATGGTCCACAAAAATGCAGGTCAGCTGATTTCCTATCGCTTTTGCGAGAAGTGTCGCAAGTACTGAAGAGTCCACCCCACCCGAAAGTGCAAGCAGAACCTTCCCGTTGCCAACTTTTTCTCTTACATCCGCAATAGCTGTTTTTGCATAGTCGGACATTGTCCAGTCACCTTTAGCACAACATACTTTATATAGGAAGTTGTGAAGCATTTTTGTGCCATTATTAGTATGGTTAACTTCCGGATGGAACTGTATTCCATAAAGTTTCTTATTTGTATTTGCCATTGATGCACATGGGCAGTCATTTGTATTTGCTGTAATTTCAAATCCTTCGGGAACAGCTTCAATATAGTCCACATGACTCATCCATGAGATGTCTGTTTCATTAAGAGTATCAAAAAGAGGTGTCGATGTCTTGTAGAAAGTTTCTGTTTTACCAAATTCACCCACCGGTGCGGTTTTCACCACACCACCTAAAGTATGTGCCATAAGTTGGCAACCATAACATAATCCTAATACAGGTATCCCGAGTTCAAAAACCTCTTTGTCGATTTTAGGCGAATTTTCTTCGTAAACGCTATTGGGCCCACCCGTAAAAATAATTCCAATCGGGTTTAATTCCTTTATTTTTTCGGTGGTTATCGAGCATGGGTGCACTTCGCAATAAACGCCGCACTCTCTTACTCGACGAGCTATAAGCTGATTGTATTGACCGCCAAAATCAATAACCAAAACTAATTGATGATTCATTATGTCCTCCAAAATCTTTATTTTACACTGTTATATTAAAATAGATTAGATATTATAGGGATGTTAAAATTTACTGTTAAACTACTATTCTCTTTTCTCATCTTAATTTTGCAGAGCTCTTTTCGTATCGAAATATTTATTGACTAATTATATCAAAAAATATTAACTCTGTCACTAAATAAATTTAAGGTTTTGCCTATATAGATTTTATAATCAGACTGCATATTAAGTCTAATCATCAACAGTGGCTATATCACTCGACAAAATATTCTCAACCCATGCGGTGCTAAAATGCTCACTCACCTGTGTTTCGCCTGTGTTGACATTTACATAAAAGGCAAAGCGATTAGTCTCGCTGATTTTCGACTCGGCACTCGCTACCGCATATCTGTCGTAAACTCCTGTGTCCTCATTCACCCACCCCATAACATTTGAAATGGCATCTTTGAGTTTCAGCGCTATCGGGTCATTTTGCGAGCCGTGTCCCGTCTGGCTTGGGATGCCTGCGTTTACCACAGTGACGGGTTGTATCACAAAGTTTGGAAGACCACCAACATTTTTTTCATCAGTGCGCCAATGTATGATATATACACCCGTGCCAGTTATCTGGGTTGTGCTCGCCACATCCGCCGCTCCCACTGATGCCGCACGCAAGAGATTTGTGGCGCTTTGTAAATCGTTTGACTCCCTACTACGCTCTAAATACTGGGTGTACTGCGGTGCCAAAATACCTGCTAAAATAGCTATTATCGCTATTACTACAATTAGTTCTATAAGTGTAAAACCTTTATTATTTATCTTTTTCATTTCATAGCTCTCCAATACTTGTACATCTGTGTAGAATTTTATTTAGACTCAATCTAAAATTATTACATTGTTCGTTTTTTAATGCAGCTCTCATTCGAAAAAGCAAATTCTGTTAAATGATAAATAGCATATTCTTTTCTCTGCATTCCCTTCCATTGTAACGGAGAGGGATGGAGAGATTTTTCTTTATTTATTATAGCACGAAAAATATATAAAGTCCACAAAATACAAAGCGCAGAAAAGCCACTTTTTATAAAAGTTTCGTTTATCCGTTTTTACTTTTGTATTTGGTTATTCCTTCACTAAATATGACTGTCATTTTATATAAAAAAATCGCCTAAATGTTCATTATGCCCAAAAAATCACTAAAATTAACTTAATTTTATAAAAAATAACATCATTTTGAATTTATTATCTTTGTACAATTGATTATAATTTAATTAACAACATATGAACACAGGGCTTTAAAGCCACAATAACCAATGAAAGGAATTTTTCTTATGCAAAATACAAAAAAAATCTCGGCGGCCACACTACTGAAGTTTATTTTTCTAAACGCCTTGGGTATATTCATGTTCTTTATACCCATAACCATTAATGGAGCAAGCTCCATACCTGTAGACCATATTGTAAAATATATGCGTTCACTCCCCCATGTAGGCACTGTATATGCGAGCTTGATTGTCGTTGTTGGCGCAGCACTCCCTTTTGTGAATAAAAGTTGGAATAAGGACAAGGTTACAACAGTGTTTTCTATTCTAAAGGTTGTTGCCTTAGGAGTGCTCGTATTGCAGCTATTTAATTTGGGGCCTGAGTCAATCCACACACCTGGTATGTTACCCTTTGTTTTTAACTCGGTAGTTATACCTGTTACCGCACTGGTTCCCGTGGGTGCTGTCTTTCTTGCATTTCTAATTAATTATGGCTTGATGGAACTTGTGGGTGTATTCATGAAGCCTGTTATGCGTCCAATATGGAAGACCCCTGGTAAATCGGCAATTGATGCTGTTGCTTCATTTGTTGGAAGTTATAGCGTAGGCTTACTAATAACTAACAGGGTGTATAAAGAGGGCTATTATTCGCAGAAAGAAGCTTCTATAATTGCAACAGGTTTTTCAACTGTTTCTGCCACTTTTATGGTAATCGTAGCCGACACAGCAGGACTTTCCGATAAATGGAATGCATATTTCTGGGGCACACTTGTAATCACATTTATTGTGACTGCCATAACCACCAGAATTTACCCACTCAATAAAAAATCCAACCTTACTTATGGAGATAAAGAGCCCATCGCAGAGCCTGAAATTGAAAAAGGGCGTTTACTTAAAACTGCGGTGCACGAGGGCCTTGAGGCATGTAGCAATGCACCCTCAGTATTAGATGGAGTTATTCGCAATTTTAAAGACGGCATTATGTTAGCACTCTCAATCGGCCCAACACTTCTCTCGATAGGCTTTATCGGGCTTTGCTTGGCTGAATTTACTCCTGTTTTCGATATTATTGGTTATCTATTCCTACCATTCACCACATTGCTTGGCTTTGGTGCGGAGGCAATGATAGTTGCTAAAGGATGTGCTATCAGCTTAGCAGAGATGTTTCTTCCCTCGGGAATACTCAGCGGTTCATCACCATTAGCGCAAGCGACTATGGCAATAGTATGTGTTGCAGAGATATTATTTTTCTCGGCATCCATTCCTTGCATACTCTCCACAGAGATAAAGCTAACAATTAAAGAAATACTTATTATTTGGTTTGAGCGTGTGATAATTGCACTATTGTTAGCAGTACCTTTTGCGCAATTCTTCTTAATATAGATTTTCTTCCACAAATTTTCTATACTTAACAATGAAGTATGATATAATAGTCTTGCAAGTATATGCAGGACTATTATGTTGTATTATGGGGGTGTGAAATGGTATCCTTATATTCAAAAATTGTGAAACCAATCATAGCTATGTTTATTGTGGTGGTTATTTTAATATCGGCTACTATGATAATAAGTATAAACCGAAATATAGAGCCTGAAATAGATTATTGGGTAGAAAATAGCTTTAATTCGAAACTCCACGAAATTGACTTTTGGTTGGAGTTTAATATTAGAGCAATTAATCAGCTTTCTGACGAAATTTCATTTGTCCATGAGCGCCTTGAAAATGAAGACGAAATTTTAGATATATTAGAAATATTTAGATTAAACAATGTTGATTACAGCAGTTTAAGCTATATATCGGTGGATGGATACAGCGTTGTAACAAATAATACAAGCTTTGATGTTACGGATAGAGAGTATTTTCAAACAATTTCTCGAAATCCCGAAAATACTATTTTAAGCGATAGTTTTATCTCAAGGGCGGATGGCGAGAGCATTATTCTCATTGTTACAGGAATTTTTGATAATAGCGGAAATGTAATCGGTTATATCACAGGTGCAATTGATACCAGCCATATTTTAGAGACTATTCAGGCAACTGTGGGAATAGTCAACACAAATACATATATTAAGAATATATCGGATGAAATTATTATCGGCAATTCTACCGAAAACCCAACAACGCAAAAATTAATGAAAAGTATCTCTCTAAATACTGGGTGGACTTTAGTTATGGAAGTGAATGATAATTATGCAAGCGAGAGCGTGATTAGTGTTATCATTATACTACTCATTGCTTCGGCGGTTATGGTGATTATATTTGCAATCGGTGTAAATCGCTCAGCTAAAATTATTACAAAACCCGTCGATAATCTAACTGCCGCAATGGAAAAGGTGGATAGTGGCATATTAGAACCAATTCACTTAGAGGAGGACATATCGGAGTTTAACGCCCTCACAAAGGGGTATAATTTGATGATTGCAAACATCTCAACTTTAATGGATGAAATTCGTCATACAGAGCAGCTAAAAAACGAGGCGGATAACAAAGCTCTTTACGCTCAAATTAAGCCCCATTTCTTATACAATACTTTAGAAACCATTCAAGCCATGGCATTTGACGGAGAGTCTGAAAAGGTACAATTAGCCATCGGTAATTTAGCAACTTTATTTAGGATAGGGCTAAGTAATGATAGGCAAATAATTAGCTTAGAAGAAGAAATTTCGCATTTATGTAGCTATCTTGAAATTCAAATTCTAAGATATGGGAAGCTATTTGATTATCATATTCGAACAAATGGTGTGGATTTATCAATTGACTTTATGAAATTCACATTGCAGCCAATAGTTGAAAATGCAATATATCATGGAATAAAATTATCCGATAAAAAAGGCGAAGTGATTATCGACATTTCTCAAATAAACAATGATATTATTATAAAAATTTCCAACACCTACTCTTCTATTGATGAGAAAAGAATTTTAGAAATAGAGCAAAAACTAAAAGATAGATACATCCCTCAAAACAATTTAGGATATGGATTATTTAATATTAATGCGAGGCTAAAGCTTAATTTTGGTGAAAACTACGGCGTCAGAGTGGATTATGACGAAGAATTATTCACAACAACGATAATGCATCCCGTGATAAGAGGTGAAGAATGAATATTTTAATTATAGATGACGAAGATTTGATAAGAGAAAATTTTATTAAGAGAATTAAGATGTTGGATATTCATTTTGATAGTATTTTGGAGGCGTCAAATGGTGCTCAGGCGCTTGAAATAATAACTAAAAATCAAATAGATATTGCAATTGTAGATATAAATATGCCTTTTTTAAACGGCATGGAGCTTATAAAGAAAACAAACGAAATATCCCCAAATACAATTAAAATCATCATAAGCGGTTACAATGATTTTTCTTATGCACAAAAGGCTATTGAAGAATCGGTTTTTAGATATTTGCTTAAGCCTATAAATCCAGAAAAATTCAAAGATGCCATTACATCAGCCGCGGCTATTGCTCAGCAACAAAGCAATGTGGAAAAAGGTGGCACCTATGGTAAAATCCTCTCCATTATGCAGCAAAACTATCAAAATCCCGACTATCGCCTATCCCAACTCTCGGCAGAAACAGGTTTTAGCGAGGGGCATTTGAGCAAGGTGATAAAAAAGCATTCAGAAAAAAGCTTTTCCGATTTACTCTCCGAATTAAGGGTTGAGCAAGCAAAAAAGCTTTTTAAATATGAAAGCGCCTCTGTGAAGATATATGAAGTCGCATATAAGGTAGGCTTTAAAAACCAGCATTATTTCAGTGTAGTCTTCAAAAAAACAACAGGGGTGTCACCGAAAAAATTCATTGATGATTTAAAGTGAGTATTTGCTTGTGAGCGCTTATTTGTTGGCAGCAAAGGCTGTGCGAATTTCGTCTATGGAACAACCAGAAGCAAGCAAAACGACTAATTTTATACGGCTTTTAATTCCGGAAAGAGCTCCAGCTAAAATTACACCAAGCGGCTCTAATTGAGCACCGCCGCCAACATAACCGTAACATGCATAGGATTCACCACGAATGCATCGTGTTGCAACTACTATTGGGATGTTTTTTTCCAAAATCTTTTCAAGTGTTGGAACCATTGTGCGTGGCACATTACCAGAACCATATCCCTCAACAACAAGACCCTGTGCGCCTTGAGTTACTGCGTATTCTATCAGGCGATTATCTAAACTTGTGTGTACTTTGAGCAGAGGTATGTCGATATCAACATGTGAAACATCATACACTTTAGTTGTTGGCAGGCTACGAACATAATGCACTTGATCTTTGCTAATACTCCCCAAAGGACCAAAAACAGATTCGAAAGCATCAATACGGCTTGCATGTGCTTTAATAAGTTCTGAAGCTGCAAAAATTGTTTCATTAAAAAAAACCAAAACACCTTTGTTTGCCGACTCTGGACAGGCGGCAACCATTGCAGCGCCTAAAACATTTCCCGAAGCATCTGAATAAACATCATGCATGCTTTTCATAGCGCCAGTAAAAACAACTGGCTTATGTGTGGAAACTGTTAAATCGACAAAATAAGGAATTTCGTCCATGGTGTCAGTTCCTTGCAAAACCACTATACCGTCAACTTCTTCACGATTTTGAGCTTTTTGAATTTCCTTTGATAACAAAAGACCTTCACGCAAAGTTAAATCAGAGCCCGGCATGTTTAGAAGTTCGATAGTTTCTATTTTAAAACGACTATAAACGCTGTCCATAGTGTTTAGCAATTCTTTGCCCGTTAGTGCAGGTTTGACCACACCGCTTCCTGCATCCATCTTAGATAAAATTGTGCCACCTGTGCTAAAAATAACAATATGTGGGGTTTTTGGGGTTGCGCTTTTCATAAAATAGGCTCCTTTAATTTGTGCGGCATTACAACTATTTTATAGCATTACATCCGCAATTATACACATTTTTTATTGATACTAAATAATAATAAAGCAACTATAATGCAATGTCAACACCTAATATAAAAGGGATGTGGACATAGACTGTGTGAGATGAGCTTTTTCTATATGCTCTACCCATTATAAGCACAAAAAAAGACTTCCCGAGTTGGGAAGTCTTTTGAATAGATAAAAATTATCTCTTTGAGAACTGTGGAGCACGACGAGCGGCTTTAAGTCCGTATTTCTTTCTTTCCTTCATACGAGGGTCACGAGTTAGGAACCCTGCTTTTTTAAGGATTGGACGCATTTCGTCGGAGTGCTGAAGTAATGCTCTGGATAGACCGTGTCTGATAGCACCCGCCTGCCCTGTAACACCACCGCCAGAAACTGTGCAGATAATGTCAAAGTTCTCTATAAGGCTTGTTAGCTCAAGAGGTTGACGAACGATTAATTTCAGTGTTTCAAGACCGAAGTAATCATCAATACTTCTGTTGTTTATTGTGATATTGCCGTTACCTGGGTATACTCTTACTCTTGCAACGGAATGTTTTCTTCTACCTGTACCGTAGTAATATGGTTTTGTATTATACATTTATCTGTCCTCCTTTCGACTATTTAGACCAAGCTTCAGGTTTCTGAGCCTGATTTTCATGGTTAGCATCAGCGTAAATTCTTACTCTTGTTAGGCTCTTTCTGCCAACAGTTGTGTCTGGTAGCATTCCCTTAACAGCTAACATCATAGCCTTTTCAGGATTTTGCTCCATAAGGTATTTGTACTTAACTTCTTTAAGTCCGCCAACCCAACCGGAGTGGTGACGATAGAATTTTTGCTCAAGTTTTTTACCTGTGAGCACTGCTTGTGCAGCGTTAATAATAATTACATGATCTCCGCAATCTGCATGTGGAGCAAATGTAGGTTTGTGCTTACCTCTGAGCAGGTGAGCAACTGTAGCAGCTGTACGGCCGAGTGGCGCATTTGCTGCGTCAACGATATACCATTTACGGCTTACTTCGCCGCTTTTGGGCATAAATGTAGACATAGTATTTACCTCCTAATTTCTTTTTACTTTTCATAGCCTTTGACTATGTACTTAGCGGTGTAACCCACCCAAGTAACGGACGGGTGGTTTTTGGATGGGAGCGGTGCAAAAACTGCGGCTCTTTTACCATCCTTTAGCATATATAGCTAAACCGACAAGTTATATTATATTAATTTGCAGGGGTAATGTCAAGTGTTTTTTCGATTTTTTTAATTTACTACTGTTCGAGCTTCGTTTTTCTCCGTTTTTCTCTTGTTTTCTCCCTCATACTCACTTGCCATTTCTGTTTTTCTATTGATTGGTGTCCGCAATACATCCCCCAATATCCAAGTAATAAGCAAAAATGCATTTTACTTTTAAAAATAATTATGTTATAATCTTGGGTGGAAATAAAATCTATATTTTAAAAAAGGAGACATATTCATGGCTAAACTTACAGCGGAACAAATTGCAAAGGTAAAAGGCATGGGCTTTTTAGAAAACAGGGGCACAGAAGATGAATTTTCTGCGAGAATTATCACAGGCAACGGCAACATCACTGCAGAACAAATGCAAAAAGTAGTTGATTTTGCAAATGAATTCGGAAGCGGCTCAGTATCCATGACCACTCGCTTAACACTCGAAATCCCCGGCGTTAAATTTGATAGAATTCCCGAAACAGCAGCTTTCTTTGAAGGCACAGGGCTTTCAATCGGTGGGACAGGCCCAAAAGTTCGCCCAGTGGTATCATGTAAGGGGACAGTCTGTCGGTTCGGTAATACCGACACACTGGATTTAGCAGAAAAAATTCATGAAACATTCTATCATGGATTTTCCAAAGTGAAACTCCCCCATAAATTTAAAATTGCAGTTGGCGGATGTCCAAACAACTGTGCAAAGCCAAATCTTAATGATATCGGTATAGTTTCACTCAACACACCAAATTGCAATCCGGATGCATGTGAAAACTGCGCTACTTGTGGAGTTGTTACAGCTTGCTATAAAAATGCCATTGAAATAGTGGATGGCAAATTCACTTTTGACGCTGAAAAATGCAATGGTTGTGGCAGATGCAGAAATAAATGTAATTTTGATGTACTCACTTCTTTTGACAATACATTTAGATTCTACCTCGGCGGCAGATGGGGCAATGTAATGCAACATGGCGAGCCTTTAAGCTACGAATTTAAAAGCCATGAAGATGCACTTGTTGGTATCGAAATGCTGATACTTCTATTTAGAGAAGCTGGTGTACCTGGTGAGCGCTTTGGTGCAATGCTAACAAGAAAAGGTATCGACTACTTCAATGCTGAAATCGCTTCACGCGATGTACTAAACAGAAAACCTACTATTCTATCAGATAATCCTGAGCTTGCAAACAACACAGCAGTTACTTGCTAAAATTTAAAATGATAAAATACAAATAGGCTTGAGTGCAATAAAAATTGTACTCAAGCCTATTTTTTTGAACAAAATTGTAATAGGACAAACTGCCTCCTACATATATTAAGTTGTAAGTAAAAGCAGTCTGTAAATATAATCAAAACCAATCTTCCATATTGTATGTAGCATTAAGCTAAAGGGGCTTTGATTATCGCAAATACAGCCAAAAGCCATAAGTAAAACTCTATTTTTGATTTTTTGCCTACATATAATGAACAATGATTTACACGGTGAGTTTTACTCATGGCTAAAACAGTCTAAGGAAAGGAAGTGATTTCGCTGGGATATTCAGAACTCGAGCTTTTTGCCAGACTTATTCAGTGTGAAGCCGGGGGAGAGGGCGACATAGGGATGAAAGCAGTTGCTTGTGTGGTGATGAATAGGGTGAATGTCACATATGGCGAGTATGGCAGAACTTGCCCCGACATAAGAACAACCATCTACCAACAAGGGCAGTTTGACTGCGCAAGGGAAACAATTCGCAGTGTGTATAACCCTCAAAATGTATACAATATGGCTCCTGAGCAAATACATTACGACATTGCCAATTGGGCGATAGCCGGAAACAAGCTCACAAACTTAGGTTATGCACTCTGGTACTTCAATCCCTTTGAACCCACATGCATCCCAAACTTTCCCTCCACCGTAGGGGAATTTGTGATAAGGATTGGATATCACTGTTTTTACAATCCCACTGCTAAGTATGCAGAAACTTAATTTAATTTGGAGGTAAGCATGGAAAATAATATGAATTATATGGCGGACGCCACACAAATGAAACTGCTTGAAGCATTAAAGCTAAATGCAATGAACTACACTGTAAACCCCGACGGCTCGGTAACAGTTGCTGGCTTTACAATTCCCGCAACAACCGATTTCAGCGGCGAGGAGTACAACGGCTCGATACAAAGGCTATTGTCTGAAAATATCGGCGAATATGTAATGATAGAGTTTTTAATAGGCACCGAAATGATTATGCGCAAACAAGGTATACTATTTTACACTGGTGTGAGCTATGTTACACTCTATAATGACACCGATGGGCATTTTATGACCTGTGATTTATTCTCAATAAAATTTGTAAACTTCTATCAGGTAAAAACAAGTGTTCCCACCATGCCTGCAGTACCCACACAGGCAAGAGTAACTCCAAGGGGCAATGGCCAAAATCAGGGCAGATTTGGAATGAGATAATATCATATATGCTCTGTCTTGCGAAAAGATTTTTGCATGGTAATAATAGGATGTCCCACTGAGGTTGAGCTGTACAAATATTGTGTGGGCTTTCCCTGTGTAGTCGCTCATGCTATGCAAAGTTAGCTATCTTTAAACATTAAATTCACCCTTATCACCTGCTAAAAGCAGGGATAAGGGTGAAAGCAGTGTTTTAAATTTATACGCTCAAACTAATATTGTGGGCAGTGATAAATAATTTCTCCGCATTAGTTTTTGGGGGAATTTAGCTTACTTATTAATCTCAAAAGCCCTAAAAACATTTTCCCTTGTAATATCGCAGAGCTCTTGAGGGGGTATCCCCTTTGTATTGGCTATTGTGTTTGCAACTGATATGAGCATGGACGAATCGCATCTTTTCCCACGGAATGGCACAGGTGCCATGTAGGGGCAATCGGTTTCTATTAGTAGATGCTCTATTGGAACAGCCGCCGCAACTTCGAGCGGTTTTTTTGCATTTTTAAATGTGACAACCCCTGTAAGGCCTATATACATTCCGAGCTTCACATATTCGAGTGCGGTTTCCACCGAGCCTGAAAAACAATGGACAACCCCTTTGGGACGATATTTTTTCACGAGGTTTAAAGTCTCTTCACAAGCTTCCCTGCTGTGAATTATTATCGGCATATCGAGCTCTTTTGCAAGAATAAGCTGTTTTTCAAATGCTTCACGCTGTATGTCACGGGGTGAGAAATCATAGTGAAAATCAAGACCTATTTCGCCAATTGCAACCACTTTTTCAACGGACGAGAGTTTTTTAAGCTCCTCTAATACCTCGTCATTTAATGTGGTGGCATCATGTGGGTGCACCCCCACCGAAGCGTAGAAAAATGGATAGTTGGCAGCAAGCTTTACTGAGGCACGGGAAGAAATAATATCGCTTGAACTATTGAGTATGTGGCTAATACCCTTTTCAGCCATCGAGGATAAAAGCTCTGAGCGGTCGCTGTCGAAATCCTCATGGTCGTAGTGGGCATGGGAATCAAATATTCCTGTTAACTGCATTAAATTAATCATTCCTTTTATGTGATGAAATAAATACTCGCCGAGCAAAAATATGCTAAGACTGATTTATATCGACTTGAGTATTGTTAGCACTCTTTTTTGCTATCCTATATTCGACCAATTCGCCAAACAACCCATAAATCACTGCAAATGTGGGTGTGCCGACAATCATACCGGGAAGCCCAAAAAATCCACCGCCGATTGTAATGGCAAAAA
The DNA here is from genome assembly GCA_964370185.1 of uncultured Oscillospiraceae bacterium. Classification (GTDB taxonomy): domain Bacteria; phylum Bacillota; class Clostridia; order Oscillospirales; family Ruminococcaceae; genus CAYJEQ01. The sequence continues at coordinate 38,124 of CAYJIJ010000006.1, read as the reverse complement.
GCACCCAAAAACCTGATAATCCGATACTTCCCCCCACAATTTTAGGGGAGATTAAATTGCTTTCAATCTGCTGTAAAATTAAAATTAAAATGATGAAAATACCTGCTTGGCGAGGGTTTACAGTGAATAGTATAAACACCGAGGGCACGGAGCCAATCCACGGGCCAAAATATGGGATTATATTTGTAAAGGCAATTATTACACTAATTAGCATTGCATAGGGCATGCCAAGCAATGTCATCGCAATAAAGCATACCACACCTAAAATCCCTGCAACTGTAAGCTGTCCCACTATAAATTTGCTGAAAACTTCATTTGCGTGATTGCCTGTGGATATTAGCTTATCGCCTATTACAGGGGCAGTAAAGGCACGAATAAATCTGTTGATTTGTGCTATGAGCTTTTCTTTTTCTATAAGTATATAGACCGAGACAACTGTGCCAATTATAGTGTTTGCCAGTGCTGAAGTAGCTCCAGAAATCACCCCTATTAGTGCAGGTATTGCATTTGAGATTATATCGCCTAAAGCTGAGAATAAATCCGCCCATGCAGCGTTAATTGTTTGGATTATTTCTTCATCCAACTGTGTCAAAAATTCAAGCTCGGAAAGCAATCCGCCTGAATTTGCAACAAAACTTGAAATACCATTTATCATTACTGCGGAGCTATCCACAAGTTGTGGAACCACTATTACAATAAATAGCGATATCACCGAGAAGAAAATTAAGTATGATAAAAGTATCCCGAGTGCCTTTTTATAGCGTGCGAGTGAAGTTTTACCGATTAGTTCGGTGAGCTTCATGCAGGGTTTATTTAGAATAAACGCAATTACAAACCCAAAAATAAAGGGGAATAGTATCGACTGGATTTTCGAGAAAAACGAAGCTACATTCGCCGAATAAAACACTGCAATAGCTGCAGATGCTGCAATCAGTATTATAATAAACGCAACTTTGATCTTGCTTTTTTCTGAACGATTTAGAGAAAATAATGATTTATCCAAATTTAGATGCCTCCTTAGCTTTAAAAACAAGAATGTAGGCCCCCTAAGTATTTATGCCCATTCTTTAGTATATGATAAGCTATAATATCGAAAAAATCAAGTTTATTTGCAAAACACATTGTTTATTATAGCTTTTTGTGATAAAATTGTATTGAAAAGTTGGACTAATAAAACCGCTTTTTATAAAGAAAGCATCAGCAAAAACACTATTTTTTGCAATAAAGATGCGATAAAATCACTTTTATAACACAATCGGGAGAGATAATATATGAGTAGATACCACACCTTGCTTTTTGATGCGGACAATACCCTTTTTGATTTTTACAAAGCGGAAGAAGTTGCATTTTATAAAACTGCGTCCCAGTACGATATAAAGGCAAATGAAGAGATGTTAAATAGTTACATTAAAATCAACAAACCACTTTGGCGTGAGCTTGAGCTCGGCACAATTACCAAAAGTGAGCTTGTAGTTTTGCGCTTTAAAGAATTGTTTTCGCATTATGGGATTTCGGTTAATGCCGAGGATTTTAACAGGGATTATCTTTACAATTTAGGGGATGGCTCACAGCTTTTGCCATATGCTGCACATCTTATTAAAGAGCTCAGCGAGAACTATAAAATTGTTATAGTAACTAACGGTGTGGCATCCACACAGCACCGAAGAATAGATGCAAGCGAGATAAAAGAGTATATCGACAATATTATAATTTCGGAAGAAGTGGGAGCGGAAAAACCCGAAGCCAAATTTTTTGACTGCACTTTTTCTCAGTGCAATATCCCCTCTACCGAGGGTGTGCTTATAATAGGCGACTCCCTTGGAGCGGATATTTTAGGCGGAATGAATTATGGGATAGACACATGTTGGTTTAATCCGAGTGTTAAGGAATGTCCCAAAGAATATACACCTACATATATCATTAATTCACTCACGGATATTGAAGAACTGCTCGGAGGAGAGTAATAAGACTGTATAGAAATTCAAGGTGACTTTGGATTATATGCCGCACCAAGACCCCGCTAAGAGAGGAAAAGTATGAAGAGCAAATTGATTACAGCTTTAGCCATGGTGATGGCATTAGTTTTAGTTTCATGTTCCACAGAGGAAATCAGCGAGCCAACAGCCACAAATGTTAATCAGCATGAAGAATATGATATTACAGTCCTTGATGAAGCCGGAGTGGAGCAAAGCGTAAGTGCTGAGGATGGGGCATCGGATTCAGATATCAATTTCGACTTTACCCAAATGAGCTCAACGCTTGTTTATGCACAGGTGTATGACTTCATCACAAATGCAAATGACTATGTGGATAAAACCTTTAGAGTGCAGGGGCAATTCCAATCCGCTACACTTGATGACGGCAGTGTGATATGCTTTGTAGTTGTAAATGATGCGACAGGATGCTGTCCTCAGGGTATAGAGGTGAGGCTCTCTGAAGGCGCTGAAAAACCCGAAAACGGCAGTATGGTTTTAGTAGATACCGTTGCAGGTTCATATGAATATGGCGATATGTATTATGGTTATATGCAAATAGAGAGTATGGAGCTTTTATAAGCAACTTTGCTTGATGCATTATTCTCAGCCTTATATAAACCGCAAAATTTGTTTGTGTAATGAGAGCTTTTAAGGCTAAATATGATTTATTTTAAGGTAAAACGAATGCTGTTTTTACCCCTGCTCACCAAAGATTTAAGATTAATATGAATGATTGATTTATAAGAAATAAACTGCAAGTCGAAAATATGGCTATCTATAAAGAAATAAACTACCACTATCAAAAAAATGATAGTGGTAGTTTTAATTTGTGGAGGTTATGCTCATAATACAAATTTAACCGTTCTAAAATTCCTTTTGTAGGCTCATGAAAAAATCATAATATATTTTTACATTTTCTAACTCTGTCCATTTTCGAACACGAACAGGGTTTACATCAAGATCATATATCCTTGAATTTTTTATAGATAAAAGAAAAGGGGAATGGGTTGATATTAGAAATTGGCATCCAAAAAATCTTGCAGAATCTTCTATAAATGATTTTAATTCTATCTGCTTTTGTGGAGAAAGGCTGTTTTCTGGTTCATCCAATATATAAAATCCGTTTTCCTCAATCTTTTCTATAAAATACTTAAAAGCATTTTCACCATTGGAGCATGTTTCAATGGGTTTTATTACTTCACTGTTAACATACTTTGTTTGTGATTTAGTGCGTGCCTTGACAACTTTCTTAAGTTCATCATAATCAGACATTGACTTAAACTTAAAATCAGAGTATTTGGCTTTTAAAAATTCTTCTTGCTTTTCCCTTCTTCTCTCTGTTGCTCCCTCGTTTAAACTTCTTATATCAATCATAAAATCAAAAACATCATCACTTGTTATTATTTTACTGCTTTTAGGAATCTTATCTAAATAATCTATTTTGCACATATCAACTAAATCGTCAAAATAGATTGTCTTATTAAACATCGAATCTCTATTTACTTTGAGCTTTTCTGCAACAATATTCAGCGCAGTGGATTTCCCCGATCCATTACCGCCATAAAGAATGGTGATATCTTCTAAATCAATTCTTTCAAGTTTATTTTTTGATAATGTTCTAAAAGGGTAATATGAGAAATTAATTCCTCTGTCAAATAAATAATCATCTTGCATATCTTCATTTGGAAAAATGAAATAAGATAAATACTTCACAAAATAGCCTCCGTTTATTACATTATATGCCTTGCAATGTGATAGACATAGCATCGCCCTCGTCACTTCGTGACAAACAATCGAATGGCAAATTTATATTAGGCTTAGCCTAAATAATCTTTAGTAAACTATAACACAGAGAAAATAATATTTCAAATTAATTTAAGCAAGCAAAGTATATATACCTACACATCCTATTAATCTTTAGAAGAACATAAAATATTATAATGTTTCTTTATGAATAGTCAGCTATTTTGAATTTTATTCTATTTTATTATTGTCTAAAATCCGATTTGAAAAAGCTACTCCGTACAAATTCCTCCTCATTGCACTTTATCCCCTTGGGGCAAGTCAGTGCTTTGACATCATCAAACTATTTCTACATTTATCTCCAAATAAAACTCAGCATTTTCAGTGACTTCCTGCCAAATTTCTTCGTTTTCCTCTATGAAGTGATAATTATTTTTACTCATATATTCCTTTAAAAGCAGTAAATCCAACCCCTCTTCATATGCTGTTTTATTGATAGCTGTTTCTATTTCTCGGTGAATAGTTTGCTCTATTAGCTCCGATATTTTCTCAATTTCATCTTGCTTTGGTATGGGGTTTACATCTATCGTACAGCTTATATCAAGCTTCATATCATAAACAGCTGTTCCAGATATTACACTGCTTTTAATGCTATAATCAGATTTATTTACCATTGCAGTAATTTTATCATCATGATTATCCACGGAAATTACAGTGCGGATTTTATCATTTGTCAGCCAATTTATTCCCCTGCTCTCCTCACTGCTTATTATAGTACTGAGCATATTCCCAGACATTACCGCACTTCCCCAAATACTCAGCTCACTGCTTTCCTCATTTTCTTCCTCCCTGATTATCGGAAGTAGATACCCGACCCCACCTCCCGAATTTTCACCACTGAGAGAAGTTGCCACATTTGCACTTGGCGCAAAGCCCCCCTCAGTGCTTCTTTTTAATATCATGCTTATTTCTTCGCCCGATATAGGTGTATCTTTAGCTTTTTGGGCTGTAATTATTTCATTTGCAGTATTATATGCCACTGCAATCGGTGTTTTTACTGAAGACTGGTGATTATTATTAAAAAAGTTTAGTATTTCTTCTATACTTTCTTTTGCAGTGTCATACCCTACCACAATCACCTTATTATTTCCGAAAAAAACTATTTTTCCACTCTTTAATGTGGCGTCACTGAGTGCATCAGTTAGGGTTTCACCACTGCCGTTTATGATTTCATAGTTTTTTTGCCCCTCGGCGCCGTCGAAAGAAAAAATCTGCATGGTTACATCATAGGATTTATTTTTCACATCAATCCCCACCGACTGCACAATTGCTTTCTCTTTTATCTGCAATGAACTACCACAACCGCTAAGCAGTAAAAAAGCTGAGAATAAAAGCAGGGTTTTATTTAGGCGTTTCATCATTTTAATACCCCCTCCTTAACCTTTGATATCACTACAAAAAGCAGTGGTATTGCCACTAAGAAAATTAGCATAATATAGCCGGATGCCATAATTTCGCTTAAAATTTCGCTTATTTCTTCATTTGATACAAGATATATTGACACTACTGCCGCCACTGCCGCTAAAAAATATTTCCCCATACCGCTTTTCTTTTTGATGACATAGGAAAATGAATAATCGGCAAGGAGCAAAAACAAAGTTATTTTTGCAAATGCCACCAGTACCCAAATAGCCATAAATAATGTATCAAGTCTTCCTGGGACTGCTAAGTCAACCATTGATGCGAGCGTATAGAGTGGGTATTTGAGAAGATGCGTATAATTTCCAAGTAGGGTTATGATATAAAATATCACTATAATATACACTAAAGCAGATAGCACAGTCCAAATAACTGCCCCCTTAATTTTACTCCCCCTCACAAAAGTGGGCATGAGCAGTAGAAGTAATAGCTCTTGGTTTGAGACTGCCCCCCTATATGATACAGTAGCTAAATTTATCGTACTCGCAGATGCAAAACCATGGTAATAGGCTGTATTTATATCCCCTAAGAGCGAAATTAATATTATTGCTACACTGATTATTACAGCCGCCATTATAAACCCACCCGTCCTTGCGAGTGGCTCTATTCCAAGATATAATCCATAGCAAGCAGTTAGTAGTAGTGAAATTATAAACATGCTGTTTCCGCTAAATGGATAAAATACCGAGGTTACAAAATCGCAAAAATTACATATCGTACTCACGGTGAAAACAAGGCAGAGCATTCCATATAATCCTGCTGTGATTTTTGAAAATACAGGACCCACTTCACCAGCGAGAAGTATAATATCCCTGTTTTCCCTCTTGCTAATAACATAAAAGGGTATTAGCATAATAAGAGTTAGGGGCACCGCTAAAATCTGGCCAACAATATATAGGCTATAATCAATGCCCTCTTCCCCCCTTACCGTTGCCATCATAAGGAGGAATATTTTGCATAGAAAGAGCAGTATAAACACCTGTCCACTGCTTATTTTTGTCCGACTATTCAGCTTATATCCCTCCTTTCAGACCCTGGCACATCCTGCACACGGAAATTTTCCTTACTCAAGCTTTTCCATCCAACTCGCAAAAACATATCCCTCATGCTGTAAATATTCATAGGCGATATCGGGCTTGCCGAGGGTATACCATATGAATTTACCGCGGAAAGGTTTAAGAACATTAGGCTTAGTCCGAGTGCAATGCCATAAAGCCCTAAAATGCCACCTAAGAATATAAAGGAAAATCTCATTATCATCACGGGCTCATATAAATTTGGCACTACAAATGCCGTTATTGCAGTGAGTGCCACGATAATGACCATTGGGGCACCCACAAGCCCTGCCCTCACCGCCGCGTCGCCTATCACAAATCCACCGACTATGCTCACTGCATGTCCTATTGATTTTGGAAGCCTTAGCCCAGCCTCTCTGAGTATTTCGTAAAAGAGATGTATTATAAAGGCTTCAAACAGGGGCGAAAATGGTGTATTCCTATTTGCAGCTGCAATATTAAATATCAAATTAGTAGGTAAAAGCTCGGGGTGAAAAGCTGAAATTGCCACATAACTACCCGGTAAAAGTATTGCCGTGAGAAATGCTATATATTTTATCCATCTTATTATTGTGGCAAAATACGGTCTGAGGGTGTAGTCGTCCACTGTTTGAAAATGCTCGGCAAAAAGGCAAGGTAATGTCAGCACAAAAGGTGTGCCGTCCACCACTATCGCTACCCTGCCCTCGCTCACCTTTGCCACTACGGTGTCGGGGCGCTCCGTGGTGCCTATACTGCTAAAGATTGAGAGCGGTGCAGTGTCTAAAAATGGTTGCAAATACCCACCGTCGAGGACATTATCTATGCTGATTTTAGTGAGCTTATGCTTTATGTCTTTAATAATTTCGGGGTTTACACAATCTGTTCGGTAAACAAGGCATATATCCGTTTTACTCTTATCCCCCACATTTAGCATTTCAAATTTTAGGTCGGGGGTTTTAAGTCGGCGTCTAATCATGCTCAAATTCACTCTGATTGACTCCACAAACCCCTCCCTTGAACCCCTGATATTCGTCTCCCCTGCTGGCTCTCCCACTGAACGGTACTGATAGCCTTGAAGTCCGCAGGCAATGCCGCCCTCTATACCATCTACAAGTATCACCACAAAGCCCGACATTGCAAACTGAAACAGCTCCCCATATGTCATAATTCGCTTTTGGTCACCTGCAATTATTGTGTTAAAACTTATCCAGTCAAAGAGTTTTTGTGGCGTGTTTTCTTCGATGTTAAGATTTATCAGCGGTTTAATCATATTATCATTGAGCACCTGACTGCTAAACATCGCTTCGCACATAACAAGGGTTAGCCCAACATCGCACACACTGAACTTTCTCACCATTACATCGGTGGATCCACTGCATAGCTCATATACCGCTATTGACGCCTTTAAATTGTCTGCATCAATAATTTCTGAAAGCCCCTTTTTTTCCGCAGGCTTTTTGTATGCATTTTTTTCTTCGGACATAACTAATCTCTTAATAAAATTATCCATCCATACCCTCCAAATTAGGTTAGTCGATAATTTCATTATTCCATATTATGTGTACTTTAATACCAAAAGTGCAATAAAATGCTGTGTGGGTCTTTAAAATTTAAAGTGAAACACTGTATGAGCTTTTATTTTAGTATATTTTTGTAGTGTTGTATTTGGGTCATGAATGTATGATGTGTGTAGCGAGTTGCATTAAGTATGCGATACATCTCAAAAGCAAAAAACAGCGTGCAAAGCACAATGCCGTAAAAATCTATCTGCCCAATTTGCTATGAGCAATCTTCACGCTATAATATTTGATAAAAATTCTATATCTTTTTAATTAACTTTTCACAAAATTTAAAATTATTTAAAAAATTTTAAATAATCGACATGTTTTCGACGCTGTTATTGCTATAATTGTTAAAAATAGGATAACGGTAATAATCAACTCACAGATGAATAAGAAAGTGTGAGATTTTTTTTGATATTTAGTGTTACACGAAGTAATATTATTCAAATAGCTGTGATTATTTCTGATATGCTAAAAAAGGGAAGGTGAAGCAATGAGCAATGACTTGACAATAGCAAAGGTAATACTTGGTGAAAAAGATACTACATACACTGATGTAGTAAATGTTGCCCGCTACAAGTATGCGGTTGAATTTGATGAAACTTATT
>CAYJIJ010000006.1:0-29619 GCA_964370185.1 uncultured Oscillospiraceae bacterium | reverse complement strand
GATGTAGTAAATGTTGCCCGCTACAAGTATGCGGTTGAATTTGATGAAACTTATTGCAATAGGGTAAATAATGCCCGTCGTATTGTAGACGATTTTATCGAAAGCAAAAGACCTTTTTATGGAACCAACACAGGCTATGGCGAAAATGTTCACACTATAATTTCCGACGAGGACATGACCTTATTGCAGATTAATTGCATCAGGGCAAGTGCTTGTACTGTGGGCGAACCTTTTGGTGAGGAAATTGTCCGTGCTATGATGTTTGTTATGCTTGCGCAACTCGGGATGGGCAACAGTGGCATACATCTGGAGACAATGGAATTGGTGCGCACATTTTTGAATAAGGGTCTATATCCATATGTGCCTAAGCACGGCTCGGTTGGGTATCTAAACGCTGAGGCGCATATTGCACTAACCTTCATGGGAGAAGGCAAACTCTTTGATGAAGGTAAGTTTAGCCCAGCCGCCGAAGTCCTTAAAAAGCATAATATCCAAAGTATGGTACCACGCCCTAAAGAAGGTCTGTGCTTAACTTCGGGTACTACTTCAGTCACAGCAATAACTGCAATGGCGGTCTATGACTTTGTGCAAGCGGCAAAAACAGCGGATATTTCTGCTGCTATGTCGATAGAGGCATTGGCATCTCCATTGATGGCATATGATGCTCGCTTGATTGAGTTAAGAAAGCACAAAGGACAGCATAAAACAGCCTCAAATCTGCGCAAAATGATCTCGGACAGCAAAATTATGCAAAATGCTGGAAAAGATAAGGTGCAGGAATCACTTTCCATCAGATGCATACCACAGGTACATGGAAGTGTAAAAGAAGCGCTAAATATGGCGGTGGAGAGACTTAATTTAGAGCTTAATTCCACTGTTGATAATCCTGTTGTTGTATTTGAGGACTCCACTGAGGAAGTTTTAATGGGTTGCAACTGCGATGGTACATATGTGGGATATGCGGCAGATATGGCTACAGTAGCCGCTGTAAATATAGCTAAAATGAGCGAAAGAAGGGTTGACCGTCTGCTTAATCATCGCATTAGTGGGTTGCCTGGATTTCTCATTAAAAATGTAGGGGTAAACAACGGCATGATGATGTGCCAGTACACTGCGGCAGGAATTGTTGCTGAAATGAGAATTAAGAGCCATCCAGCCACCGTGGATTCAATACCCACCTGTGCATTCCAAGAAGACTATGTAAGCATGGGTTATAACGCTGCGGTAAAGGCATATGAAGCCGCACAGCTCTTTAAGTATATCCCTGCTATCGAGATTATTACATCAATACAGGCACATCAATTCTATCAAACAGATGACCTATCCGCTATTACTCGTCTGATAAATGATAAGTGCAAAGGATTTATACCTTATTTTGAAGCGGACTGCAATTTTAGCGAATATATGGAAGATGTTGCCAAAAAGATTTCAGAGGGCTTTTTTATAGATTTAGTAGAAAATGAAATAGGTAAATTAGACTTTTAATATTATAATTTTGGAGGGAAATCATGAAAAAATATCGTGTTGCCGTTATATCCGCACCAATTATCTTATTTGGTATATTTATTATTATAGGTTTTATCGATCAGGCACTTTTCATTGACACACTTTGGGGTTTATTCTTAAATATAATGAGAAATGCAGGGTTTACACTAAATATCGGCTGTTTAATTTTTTTACTATTTGCATTAATCGTACCTTTTACCAAGCTTGGCAGTGTGCGCTTCGGTGGAAAAGACGCCAAACCCGAACTCACCACATGGAACTACTGGGCAATTGCTCTTTGTGCAGGAATAGGTACGGGCATTGTATTTTACGGTGCCGTAGAGCCTTTGCAATTTGCTTTTGAAATCCCACAAAATGTTTCGGCAGAGCCTGGAAGTATGGAAGCCATTAGCTTTGCAATGGAAAAATCATATCTTCACTGGACATTTACACCATATGCACTCTATGCTATATGTGGTCTTGCAATAGCATATGCGGTTTACAACCTAAACAAACCGATGACTGTTAGCTCGGGGCTTGTACCACTATTAGGCAACAAAGCTTTAAGCCCTAAAGTTGCTGGCATTGTAGATACCATTACTTTAATTGCTATCGTTGGCGGTGTGTCGGGTGCTTTAGGTGGCGGCGTATTGCAGATTGCAAAAGGATTAGAGTTTTCTTTTGGAATCCCTTCAGGCCCTGTTGTATGGGCATTTATTTCTCTTTTCATAATTGTTGCATACACCCTTTCAAGTCTCAGTGGACTTAATAAGGGGATTAGATTTTTAAGTGATAAAAACGCCTGGATTTTCATTGGATTTTTATTTATGGTAATCGTATTCGGACCCACTCGTTATATTTTTGATTTAACTACACAAACTTTCGGCTCATATGCAAATGATATAGTTGAATTATCCCTTTTCACCTCCCCAGGCAACACTGACGACTGGCCAGCTTGGTGGGATATGTACTTCTTAGCCGACTGGTTGGCATTTGCTCCTGTTATCGGGCTGTTCTTAGCGAGAATAAGCTATGGACGTACTGTTAGAGAGTTCCTACTTATCAACATGATTCTACCAGCCCTATTCGGTGTAATTTGGTTTGGTGCATTCGGCGGATTCGTATTGGATTTACAACTGAGCGGTACATATGATTTATATTCTTTCCTAAAACTCGAAGGAATGGAAAGTCTAACTCTTAAAATATTCGAATTCTTACCTTTAGGTTCAATTTTGCAACCAATTTTCATACTGACCATTGCCCTATCGTTTATAACGATGGCGGACTCACTAACATCTACAATGTCATTAATGTCTCTTAAAAACAGCGTTAATGTTAAGGAAGCTCCCTCTGCAATCAAAATTTTCTGGGGCGTTATGATAGGTTTAGTATCCTTTATCTTTATAGTTAACGGTGGTGTTGATGGCACAAAAGTTGTTATGGCACTCTCTGGATTCCCTATTTTGATAATTGAGTTCCTTATGATGTTGGGTGTATTAAAAATGCTTATGGGTATTCGCAAAAAGACACTCGCCAAAGAAGAAGACACATTACAAGCAGCACTCGATGAAATGAATGCTGAGCTTGAAGCAGTACAGTCTGAAAGCGTATAAAATATAAAAACTTTCAAAACAAAACCACCTGTGATGCAGGTGGTTTTGCTTTGAATTTACTACATTATTGCAAACCTTTTCAGTTTTAGTTTGTTTATTTGTAGTTTTATTATGGAGTGAAAATGGATAAAAAGACAACTCACGCTTGACTATTATTATAGCAAACGCAGGTCATCTTTCATTTTATGCTATTAATATAATGCACATGCTACAAAATGCCCGGGTTCAACTTCTTTTAGCGGAATAGCTTGAGCCAAACATTCTGGTTTAACATATTTACATCTTGCAGCAAACCTACATCCAGGTTTAGGATTTATTGGACTGGTTATTTCACCTTTGATAATCTCTCTTTTATGTTCTTTCGCACCGAGCTCTGGCATTGGAATTGCACTTAAGAGTGCTTTTGTATATGGGTGCATAGGATTTTCAAACAACCTATCACTTTCAACTTTTTCCACACATTGTCCAAGATACATAACTGCAATCACATTACTAATATGCTTTACAACACTTAAATCGTGAGTAATAAACATATATGTTAATCCTTTTTTCTCCTGCAAATCCATCATCAAATTTAAAATTTGAGCCTGTATTGATACATCAAGTGCACTTACAGGTTCATCGCAAACTATGAAATCGGGGTCAAGTGCAAGCGCCCTTGCAACCCCAATACGCTGGCGTCTGCCCCCATCTAATTCATGTGGATATGCATTTGCAAGCCTTTTAGCAAGCCCTACGGTGTCCATAAGTTCGTGAGTTCGCTCTTTCATTTCATTTGGTTTTATAATACCTTTATTTACTATGAAAGCTTCTTGTATAATTTGTGATACAGTCATTCGAGGATTTAATGATGAAAATGGATCTTGGAAAATTATTTGCAGCTTTCTCTTTAAATGTTTCATTTCATCTTTTGAATACTCTAAAATATTTTTTCCATCGTAGTACACTTCGCCGGAAGTAGCTTCTAAAAGGCGCAAAACTACTCTACCCAGTGTAGATTTACCGCACCCAGATTCTCCCACTATACCCAAGGTCTCACCTTTATTTATGCTGATATTTATGCCATCCACTGCATGAAGCAACCCTTTAGGCGTGTTAAAATATTTCTTTAAATCCCTTGTTTCAATCAGCACCTTACTACTCATAGTTTATCTCCTTCTCTAAAACAAATGGCACTTAATCTCATGAGTACCTTTTTGATAATGTGAGGGACTTTCGGTTTTACATTTGTCTATGCAGTGCGCACATCTTGGATGGAATTTACATCCCTCTGGCAAATTTGTTGGGTCGGGCATCAGCCCTTCTATGGATTGTAGCCGTGCTCTTTTGTCTGAAATTTTCGGTATGGAATTAAAGAGCCCAACTGTATATGGGTGATGCAAATCCCCACTGAATATGTCTTCAAGTGTACCATTCTCAATGATTTCACCTGCATACATTATTGCAACTTTATCACAGATTTGTGCGACTATACCTAAATCATGTGTAATCATAATCATAGATGTCTGCATTTTATCCTTTAATTCTTGCATAAGCTCCAGTACTTGTGCTTGAATTGTTACATCAAGCGCCGTGGTAGGCTCGTCAGCTATTATGAGCTCTGGTTCGCAAGCTAATGCAATGGCTATAACCATTCGCTGCTTCATACCACCAGAGAATTGATGTGGAAACTCATTCATTCTTCCTGCTGGTATTCCTACAAGCTCCATAATTTCGCCCACTCTTTTAGGTATATCCTTTTTCGCAACTGTAGCATGAAGTTCAAGTGCTTCTCCAATTTGATCCCCAACAGTTAGCACAGGGTTTAAGCTCGTCATTGGGTCTTGAAATATCATTGAGATTTTTTCTCCCCTAATCTCTCGCAGATACTGCTCATTTTGCTCCAAAAGATTTTCACTGTAAAAACTAATTGTACCCTCTTTCACTTTGCCTACATGTGAGGGTAAAAGCTTCATTATAGACAGCGCTGTTGTGGTTTTACCTGCACCTGTTTCACCTACTATGCCAAATGTTTCACCTTTGTTTATTGTAAAAGATATTCCATTTACAGCATGGACGGTTTCTTCATCTGTTTCATAATCGACCACCAGATTTTTCACTTCAAGTAATTTTTCGTTCATAGTGTCATTTTCTTTCAAAATATCATTTTTCATATCCTAAACCTCCGCACTACTTCTTTAATCGAGGGTCGAGTGCATCACGCAGTCCATCACCTAAAAGATTAAGCGATAGCACTGTCAGTGCAATAGCTATACCGGGGAATATTACCAGATGAGGTGCATCTCTTATAAATTCTCTACCCTCCGTGAGCATGGCACCCCACTCAGGGTTTGGAGGTTCAATTCCAATGCCCAAAAAGCTTAGGCTGGCAGCACCAAGTATGGCGGAAGCAACCGTAAAAGTTGATTGCACTATTATAGGCCCCATTGAGTTTGGCAAAATGTGTCTAATTATTATTCTCGAGGTGCTTGTTCCTAATGCGTGAGCGGCCTCAACAAACTCTGAATCCTTAATTGTGAGCACTGTTGCCCTAAGTAATCGAGCAAACGTCGGAATATTGGACACAATAAGTGCGATACATAGGTTAACAAATCCTGTTCCCATAGTGGACACAATAGCTATTGCCATAATGGTGGCTGGTACTGCTAAGAAGATATCCATGATTCTCATAAGTATATTATCAACTCTTTTGCCAAAATATCCTGCAATGGCACCAATGGAGCCTCCAAATAGAAGCGCAAATATAACCACAATAAATCCCAAGGAAAGAGAATATCTTGTACCGTAAATAACCCTCGTCATGATGTCTCTACCATAGGAGTCCGTACCCATTATATTTTCGGAACTCGGTGGTAATAAACGATTTTTCATGTCTATTTTTACAACTTGTGTATCATAATCTACAAAAACCGATGATAATATTGCAGCTAAAATCAGCGTAATTAAAATCGCAAGTCCAAAAACTGCAAGTTTATTTTTTTTCAGCCTTCGCCACACCCTAATCAGTTCTTTATTTCTATCGTTCACATTAACACCCCTTACCTATATTGAGATTTGATTCTCGGGTCTATCAGGCTGTATGCCAAATCCACAAGCAAATTAATAATGCTAAAACACAATGCAATAAATATGATATCCGCCATTACTATTGGCAAATCATTTGATCTTATGGCATTCACTAATAATGTGCCTACACCTGGCATCCCAAAAACAGCTTCAATTAGAACTGTCCCACCCAAAAGAACACCAAAATTTGTCCCTGCTATGGTAATTACCGGTATTAATGTATTTTTGAGTGCGTGTTTTATTATTATCCTTTGTTCCGTAGCGCCTTTAGCCCTTGCTGTCCTTATATAATCTTGCTCCATAACTTCAAGCATCGTTGTTCTGCTCATTCTGGCAATAATTGCCATGGTTCTTGCAGATATAGTAATGGAAGGGAGAATATATGACACCCATGAATCCACACCTGTAGCAGGCAACAGATTTAAATATACCGAGAAGAATAGCATCAGCAGTAGCCCCAACCAGAAGCCGGGCATTGCAGTAAGCATTAGTGTAAATAACATCCCAACATTATCAAATATTGAATATCGTTTTATCGCAGAAACCACACCTATTGGAATGCCTAATACAACTGCAATTAATATCCCCCATATTGCAAGTGTTAATGTGACAGGAAACCTTGAAAAAATTTCTTCAAAAACAGGTGTATTGGAGCGATAAGACCTGCCAAAATCGCCCCTTAAAGCATCAGACATATAATCAAAATATCTTACGAAGAATGGGTCGTTAAGTCCCAATTCTTCATTTAATTCTTCTATATCTTCCTGTGTAGCAGACTCACCTAAAATTAGTCTTGCCGTATTATCAGAAGAGAAAGACATAATAGTGAATATTAGTAGTGTGATGCCAATCATTACAGGTATAATCATTAAAATTCTTTTTAAAATATACTTTAACATTGTTAGCGTTCACCCTCCCCATTTGAGTAGAACTATTGGGAGTGGAAGAACAGAATTGATTAAGATGTAGCAAGTTATCACAGTATATCTTTCCCCCGCTGTATGCGGGAGAAAGATATACGAAAAATCAATACTTTTGTCCACTCCTGAACTATTTAATTAATTGCATCCTACTAAATTACCAACTAAAATTATATACTTCATGATGGTTTGATGTGATTGCTTTAACACCATTTAGATTTACATTGTTCGCAATATTAAATATTGACCAATACATTGGAACACTTGGAAGCTCTTCATTAAGTAAAAGCACAATATCATTCACTACTTGTGTACGCACCTCGTTATCTGTTTCTACAAGACTCTGATCCATGAGGGCATCAAGCTCTGTATTTGAATATCTATAGAAGTTGCTACCACCTTCTATATAATCTGTATGGTATGTTTCAGTTGTAGCAAGCGCTGGGTCATTGATGTGTAGATTTTTACCAAGGAATGCTATATCAAAATTACCATCATCGAGTTCACTTAAAAATGTACCCCATTCAAGCACTTCAATATTTGCTGTAATTCCCACCTCTGCAAGGTTTGCTTGTAGTACTTGAGCTTGTTTTTCTCTAAAGCTTGCATCCACTGTTATAGTACATTCAAAGCCGTCTGCGTAGCCTGCTTCTGCAAGCAATGCACGTGCAGTTTCAGGATTGTATTCATATAGATTTAGTCCATCTTCTGTATAGCCAAACATTGTTGAAGGTATGTGTGCATTTGCAAGCGTAGCAACACCATTTTTACCTGCTATAATTACTGATTCTTTATCTGTTGCATATGCAATCGCTTGTCTTACTTTTACATCTTTGAAATATTCATTATCATTATTGAAAACAATATGCTCATAATATAAACTCGAAGTTTCATCATATGCTAAGTCAGTGTTTTCCTGTATTCTTTCTTTGTCTACGGGAGAGGTATCATAGTACACATCTATTTCACCCTTTTCGAGTGCGATGTATCCTGTGCTCTTATCTGTTATAAATCTAAATTTTAAATTTGTAATACTTGCAGGGCCTCTTAAATGATCTTCAAATGCCTTTAATGTAATGCTATCCCCTGAAACCCATTCAACAAATTCATATGCACCTGTGCCGACAGGGTTTCTGCCGTAATCTTCTCCAGCTTCGGTAACAGCTCTTTCACACATAATTGCCGCTTGAGGCATTGAGAGTGCTTCTAAAATATATGGTGCTGGATTTTTTAGATTAAGTACTACTGTATAATCATCGGGAGCTTCCACTGTGTCAACAGCGGCATATAGGAATTTAACATATGAAGATTCCATAGCTTTTTCATATGAGAACTTTACATCGCTTGCTTTTAGTTCATCGCCGTTATGGAATTTAACGCCTTGTTTGAGTTTGAATGTAATGGTCATTCCATCCTCTGAAGTTTCCCAACTATCAGCAAGCCTTCCTACAAACTCATCATTTTCATCTTTAGCTACAAGTGGGTCGTAGATATTAACATAAATTTGCCTTGACATAGATGCTGTGGTCATATGTGCGTCAAGTGTTACTGCCTCGGCACCTATGCCGATAGTAATAGAGTCCTTATCTTCTGTAGAAGCTTCGGTGCTGCCTTGACTATTTTCTTCCATATTATCTTCCGATGGTGTTGTCTCCGATGAGGAACATCCTGCCATAGTTCCTATGAGCAGTGTTGCCGCTAAAATAATTGATATTAACTTTTTCATTTTCTTTCCTCGTCTTTCTTTTAATTATAGTTTGGATATAAAATTGCAATATTCATCAAATAAGTTTGAAACTCAAAAGTGGAATTAGTCCACTTTTGAGTGACCAAAACTTAATGGTGACTTATTTTGTGCACTGTACAAATACAGGAGATGACCATGCCCTATTACCGTCTTTCATAAAAACTTTTATGTAATATGCATTATGTCCTGCTTTAATATTTTCATCTGTAAAAGTTCCCTCAAAATGTTTGGTGTCTTCTGTAGCATCGCACTCTAAACTAAATGCAACTTTACAGTTCATAAGTCCGGTATTTACTTCAATTGCCTCTTCGGATAATCTATCCAGCTCTATGGTGTTGTCTATTTGATTTGAAGCAAATCTGAGAGTGCACTTTTCTCCTTCGAGTGGAATTACATCCAAAATCATTCCGTCTTCGTCTCCAGCTGTCTTTGAAGCAAATTGTACTATTTGATTGTTGAAATACTTAATTCCATCAAATTCATGATCCACCGAATAATTTTTGGCATTTGCAATTCTTCCATTATGTATAAATAATTTTCCATCCCAACGCACAGATTTTTTTCTAAACTTAGTCTTCACTCCGCTCCATACTACTTTTACATGTTTTACCTTTTCGTCCATGTTAATATTATGTGCGTAGAGTGTTTTTATTTTTTCTGTATTTCTGTAGATTTCCACTCTATCCACTGAGGAGTCAGCATCAATCTGAAAATCCATGGTAGGTGCTTTAGTTGTTTCTATTTCCTCACCCATAAAGGCACCGTTTAGACTGAATTTCACTATGGTGCGGCTATTTGTTGCAGCGTAGCAGCGACGATTCTTTATCGCTTCCCAGATTCCTTCCCTTGTAAGTTCTTTCGCATAAACCGCTGTAAGGCCTGATTTTACATCGAATGTTGAGCCAAAATCATCCGAGTTTGCACCCATTGGATATGATAAACCCATTCTGGTTGTATGATCATCACTGGTAGCAATAAACCCTACTTTCATTTCTCGTTTCATTGCATCTTCTAAAAACCAATCAAATATACCATGATGCGAATGTATCTCTATTACAGGTATCATATCGGGGTCATAGAAATCAAAATTTCCGTATCTACCGCCTACATGGGGTATTGCCATAACATCTTTTCTACCTCTAAACCTATCCCAAAGTTCACTTATGGGATTGCAATCAGAACCATCGTCCTCCCGACCATCACTTGCAAGTGTTTTTGGATTTCGATAATACCACTGGCTACTGCGATGTATTGACTCATCGTCATTTAAATAATAGATATTGTGATCTCCTCCCGTACTATGCACGCCCGACCATTCATAGCCAAGGAAGGTTATAAATTCATGATTTTTATTATAGCGCTTAATAGCTTCACAAACTGTTGCCCAGTTTTCATCCGACACTTCAAAATCGTTACCTTGCCAACCTGTGAAGTCTAAGCATCCTATTTGTTTTGTAAAGCGAAGAGAATCTTCCATATCACCCAAACCACCGCCTACGGCATTTTGGCCATGCATATCCCCCCAAAAGAGCTTATATTCCTGCTCTTTTGCAACCTTGCAAACATTGCTTTCACTCTTCAGGTCATAATTTGGAATGCTTATCTTCGCCCTATAATCGCCTGCTTTTGTAATTTTGCATTCAATTTCAGCACATCCACCCTCATCGCCTTTAAAATCTATTAAATGTGGGCAGATAAAATTATCAGGTGGATTGATTTTCACACTTCCTCTAAAACCATCACAGCGGTTGCCATACATATCAACAATACGAATTTTTGCTGTAAATGTTTTATCTATTTCACATAAACTTGGTAATAGCAAATCAATTTTTGCACAGGTGCCATTTTTCACCGGTAAATATGTAATCGGCATCAATTGGCGATACAAATTTCCGCCATACACATCTACAAGCCCTATTATCTTATGTGCTCTTTCTTTAACAGTTTGGGTTAAAATGCCAGGACTTCCATGGGATGTATCACCCATTGTAAGGATGATTTGTTCACCTTCATACATACAGGAATTGGAAACTTTTATACAAATTCCATTTTCATAAGGGCGCACACTCTCTGTGCTACTTTCAATTCTCAAATCTGCTTTACCAGTTGTTTTCACTGTGGTATATCCCCAGTCTTCCGGTCTGTCGGTTTGGATATGTTGCCAGTCGGTAACACCTTGACGGATAATTTTTATATGTCCTCCATCGTCAATGCCATATTTCCCTACGGTGTATACACACTCAATCGTGTTGGGAAATCCAACTATAAGATCTCCAGCTAAAGCTTTGCATTCAAGTTTACCCATATACTCCTGGTTTAACCGCATATAAACACTCCATTCCGCCGTACTATGACGACACTTAATAGTAAATATAGCCTAATCATGTATGGAGCAAGTAATGTTGATAATGATTACTTTATAATATTGTGTTATTAAATGCATCATCCCTCAGACATTCTTCGCTGGCTACATATAGCTTTTATCCATAATATAGCAGATTAAGAACGTCATTAATAGGACAAGAAGTACAAAATATCCAGCTCGAAATGTTTCTTGTTGGTGAAATTGCATAAAAAATTTCTCATTTTTTGTAAATAAATAAGAAAGGCTCAGCATTTTTAGCTGAGCCTTAGATATAAGTTGTGTCAATTTATATCAGCTTTTTAGTCAAATTAATTTGTATCATTCTGCTTGGTCTACCTATACTGCCAATGATTTTTTTACCTTTTTCGGCAATGTATCCATTTACTTCGAGTCGTTCAATAATACGATACATCGAACGAATTGAGATTCCGTATATCAAAGATAATTCATTTACTGTGAATATATTGCTTTTATATTTTAATATGATGGATTGCAATTTTAAAATTGTATTAACACTTAAATCACATTCCCTTGCAATATCTATCATAAGTTGCTCGTTGTCATTGCCTTCTCTTTCGTCGTTATCCATTCGCATTATAGCATTTTTCTTAGTAATGCTATCAACTACATAAACGCATGAAAGTGCATCGGTATGTGCTTTATAGAGTGCTTCAGTTGCATTTCTTTGCAGCTCAGAAAATGTGTTTCCCAGACCGACACCGACTGCAAGCTTAAAATAACCCAAAGCATTATCATCCATAATTTTAGGAAATCGAGTGAGTGATTTTGTTTCGTTGTAGAGGATTTCCCTATTGGCTATAATCAAAAATTTGTCACTGGATAATTGCTCTACAAAGCCGTTTAAACGCACCGATAATGAATATGCTTCACGAATAAAATCTGCTTTTATGTGAGCCTTACTATATTCGCAGTGATCGGTAGATAAAAACGATATCGGGCTAAACTGCAAATATACTAATGCGCTTGAAAATAATTCTTTTGTCTTTAAAAGAAATTGTATATGAAGCATTTCATATACATTTTGTGCTTCTGCTTTCGAGAATTTGACTAAAATAGCCGGCAGCCCTGCTTCTTTTAAGCCGTCATATACTGTAGTCATGCTGGTTATGCATACTGAAATATCATTTCGCCTATAATTGTCTGCATGGAAATCAACCCATTCGCTTATATTGTCGGTGGATAAGATTGTTCTTCTATGAAAGCATTTTATATTACTTTTATCATAAACATATTCTAAATCATCGAATGTTTCCCATATTTCGTCGGGCGGAAAACCATCAATACTAATTTTTGTAATATCATAGCCTAAGCGGATAGCTTCAAGTAGTGTGCGCATAAGTGTTTGTGTAGACGATTGCACATATCCACAAGGTTTATCTAAAACAGTGTTTGTTTGAAAAAAATAGTAATCACTATAACCACCAAATATCAAAATATCAGCTTTTTCTTCTTGCAGATGAAACGCCTGTAAATCAGCGGGGGTAGGCAATTTAGTGGTTGTGTAATACAGCAAACTCAAATCGCTGTTTATTTGGTTCATAAATGTGGCTAATCGCTCAACTTTGCGAGGAGCACCTATAAGCAGCGCTTTCATAGCGAACCTCCTAAGTAAAAGTAGGTGATGGGTTTATTCTTTTTATTTCTACTACTTTTGAGTATTACAATAATTTCAATTTGCATTTCAGTATAACATAATCGGATTTTTATTTCAAGGATGTTGGAATCCTCTTGCGCTAATGGGAAGTCTTGTTATGTGTGAAATGTGTTGACGCAATAATTAGAATTCTCAAAATATTTTTTCCACTAAATAGGTTAAAACAGGTAGCAAACATTGATTAGTTATCTGCAATAATTTTAGCTATCTGCACAGCTAAATTGCATGAGTTTAGGTAAGCAAATAAACTTAATGTGCTTTATAATCTGTCAATCCTTTTTATTGCCTCACACACATAATCCATATCTTTCTCGGCAGGAATACGAAAACGCACTTGATTTTTTGCAAGATTTAAAAAATGAATACCGGAAGCAACACAAATATCTTCGTCATTAAACGCTTTCTGCAAATCAAAATCTTTATCCCTATGAGTAATTACACAAATGCTAACAGTGGGCGCAGTGTGTGAATAGCTTAGATTTTTTAGATTCTCTGGCAAGGCAGCTTTTATTTCCTTCGTTAGGTAATTTACCGAGGAGAGGAAGCCTTTATCACGAAGTACTGTTTCAGCTATCATTCTTGAGGGAGCACTCATTATATATGGATGTGTTATATTTTGCATTGGAAGTATAAGTGAATTGGGGATTACACCGTATCCAGCCCTAATCCCAGCTAATCCATACCCCTTGGAAAGGCTTTTTATCCAAATTAGATTATCATAACGATTAATTATATTTACTACCGAATCGGCATTTTCCATATAATCGCCATAAGCTTCGTCAATTATAATTGGGGTCTCTAAATCTGCCGCTTTTGACACTACTCTTTCTATTTCTGCAAGCGGTATAATTTGACCAGTTGGATTATTTGGATTGTCGATAATAATTAATTTATGCGTGCCATCCATCCTTGATAGCATTTCGATTACATCGAATTTGTAATTTTGCTCCGCCCTCAGGCAAACAGCATCGTATTGCCCTCCCCACATCACTACATCGCTTGGGGTTAGTGGATATGTGGGAGCAAGGCCGAGCACCTTATCCCCTTCTCCTACAAAAAGTCTGGCGGTGTCATAAAGAAGAGATTGTGCACCGTCGCCTAAAAAAATGCGTTCTATTGGAATGTCGGCATAGTCCGCCCATAAGTTTTTTAAAGTTTCCCTAAGTGTTGTGCTATGCGGATAGTTAGATAGTAAATTCAGTGATATATTTGAAGCCGCTTTTTGTGCATAATCCGATATCATGTGGATATTAATTCCGTCACCACAATCAATCTTTTGAACCACTTCTGAATCGGTAGCATAGCTCATGATTTGATTGTCTAAAATACATTGTTTTACAGGTAATTTCATATAAAACTCCTACTGTTTTCATTTATATTGTAATGTAAAATAAATAAAATACAAATTTAAATTCAAAATAAGCCGAGGAGTTGTCCATCTGCCTCCATGCAGGTGAACAACTCCAACAAAACTGCTTGTTTCCCAATGTAAAACAAGCTTCTAATCACATCTAAATTAGAATATCATCGCACCTATAACACCGCAAATAACAAGCGGAATATTATAGAAAATAAATGTAGGTACACAGGTATCCCAAATATGGTTGTGCTGTCCGTCTGCGTTTAGACCAGCAGTTGGGCCAAGCGTTGTATCGGAAGCTGGTGAGCCTGCATCACCTAAAGCAGCAGCTGCAGCGATTAAAACAATGATTGCTCCCTGTGAGAAGCCGAGTTGTAGCCCCATAGGAACATAAAGCACTGCCAACACCGGAACTGTCCCAAATGAAGTACCGATACCCATTGTTGTGAGCAGTCCGACTAAAATCATAACTATTGCAGCTATTAGTTTGTTTTCGCCCAAAACTTCAACAGCCGAGCCAACTAAGCTCTCAACTGCACCTGCGGATTGGATTACTGTTGCATAACCTGAAGCAACTAACATAACAAATGCAATTAGACCCATCAACTTAATACCTTCGTTGAAAACAGTATCAACATCTTTAAGCTTTACAGCGCCACCAATAATCATGGTGAGCAGTCCTGCAATAGCACCCATAGGCATTGAGCCAAAATACAGCTGAACTGCTAATGTGACTGCAATGGCAACTAAAGCTACTATATGCGTAGAATTCAGTGATGTGTTTTGCACCGCACCCTCTTCGCTTGCAACTTGAAGGTCGGAATAGTCACGGTCTTTTTTATAATATAATATCGAAAGCACGAGTCCTACTATCATACCAATACCAAGTATCCATGTAACTGTCCAAACATCACTTGTTTCAGTGGCTAAACCATTGTCGCTCATCTGTCCTGCAATCAAGCCATGGAATATCAAGCCATATCCTATTGGCAATGTGATATACGGCGCTTTTAATCCAAACGCTAAAGAACAAGCAGCTTGTCGACGGTCGAGCTTCATTTTATTCATCATAACAAGCATTGGAGGCACTAAGATAGGGATAAATGCAATATGTACTGGAATAAGTGTGCCAGAAATAGCTGCGCAAACAATAAATACAATAAGCACACGGAGTTTTTTGCCTTTAATTATTGCACTGATTTTAACTGAAAGAATATCAGCAATACCGCAATGGGCAAGTGCCGCAGCAAAAGTACCTAAGAATACATAACTTAAAGCAGTTTCAGCATTTCCTCCCATACCGCCTACAAAAGTAGAGAAAACATCGCTTAGTCCCATGCCGCCCATTAAACCGCCTATAATAGATGCAACTACCAGTGATAGCATTACATTAATCTTTAGCAGACAGAGCACGCACATCGCTACAACAGAAATCGTAATAGGATTCATTAATATTTCAATCATAGTATTATCTCCTTTTTTCTATTTTGTTTATATTTTGGTAATTTGAATAATACACTACCCTCCTTCCTTGTTTTACTAATTATACCAAAAAAATGACGAAAAAATGTCGAAACGCTAAAATAAATTTTAACACTCGATTTTTTTTAGTATATTTTGCCAATAAGTCGTAGCTGAATATATAAAACTGCAAAGAAGTAGTTTTAATATACTTCCTTGCAGTTTTTAATATTTTTCATTATGATATTAGATTTAAAGCTATATCACTATGGAGTGATGTGTAGCTATATAGGTTTTCATACCTATTAACTCGGTAGCCATCTGTTTTATCTGTACATCTATATTTACTCGAATAATATATGCTAATATGTAATTAGAAGCCTATTGCTACACCTATGGCAATTAGAATCATCTGTGTTACAAGCAATAGTAGGAATAGCGGTGTGAAGAACTTCCACCATGTGGGGAGCTTAACACCAGCGAGGCCACATATAATAGGAGCAAATGCGGTAGGCCACATGATATTTGAAAGACCATCGCCAAACTGGAATGCTAAAACAGCGATTTGACGGGAAATACCGAGAATATCTGCCAAGCCAACCATTATAGGCATACTTACAACTGCCTGACCCGATCCCGATGGAATTAGGAAGTTGAGTAATGTTTGAACTAAAAGCATTGCTTCACCAACTAACCAGCTTGGAGCCGCTTGTAGTGGTAGTGAAATGCCGTATACTACTGTATCTATGATATTTCCTGCTGTGAGTACTGCCATAATACCACGCGCAAAACCTATCATCATACACGCCATTGCAACATCTGAGAATAATTTTGCATATCTTCTTCCGATTTCATTAGGCGTGTACCCCATAATGATACCACTTGTGATACCTATAATAAAGAATACTGCACTCATTTCGGTAAAATACCAGCCATGAGTAAGCGCACCCCAAACTATAAATCCAACGCCAACAGCAAGTGTTAGTAGAACTAATTTTTCACGAATGCCAAATGGATGGTTTTCAAGGTCAGTTGTATCTTGAGATATAACATCTCCCTCGGGTTCAACTCCATACATCAAGCTTTTCTGTGGGTTTGCTTGAACTTTAACAGCATAACGCATTACATATGCAGAGGCAACTACTATCATTACAGCGTGGCAGGCAATACGAAATCCTGCGCCTGAGAGTGGTGTTAGTTCTGCAATGCTTTGTGCAATACCAACAGTAAATGGGTTAACTGCGGCACCTGCATATCCGATACCTATACCGAGCGCAACGATGGACATACCAACCAATGCATCATATCCCAAAGCAATAGCGAGGGTAACAAAAATTGGAATAAAAGGTAGTAGCTCTTCAAAGCAACCTACGGTGGAAGAAATAGCGCCTAACAATGTCATAAAGATTGGTATCATCATAAGACGAGTATTTCCCTTAGCTACGCGCAGTATGCCTGCGATTAGGCCATTAAATGCGCCTGAGGAGATAATCAAACCTATGGACGCATAGGAGAGAAATACGAATATGATAACTCCGCCGGAGCCAACCATTCCATCGTACATAGCCTGAAACATCTCAAAAAGTCCAACCGGGGTACTCTCTACAACTTGGAATGTACCAGGAATTATAACTGTTCTACCAGTGGCTTCATTAAGCACACGCTCAAACTGTCCTGCGGGCAAGATCCAAGATGCAACCGCTGCGAGTACATTGATAGCAAAAAGCAATACATATATATGCGGCATTGCTATTTTACTCTTTTTTGCTAAAGTGCTGGGATTTGACATTAAAATCACTTCTCTTTCTATAATATTTTTGTTTTTAAAAGCTTCATTTTTTATTATTACTATTTGAGTTTAATAATGTGATCCTAAAATTCATTTCTTGTCATCATGCGGTATATCGACTCTGCGCTGAGCTCGAGCTGTTTTATCTCGATAAATTCATCCGTGCTATGTATTCTTTGCATACCCATACTTAAAACAACTGTCTCTATTCCATGCCCATTAAATGCACTGGCATCGCTTCCACCACTTGCTTTCTTTATCACTGTTTTTAGCCCCATATCGGTATAAACATTTCTTAAAGAATTTATAAGTGGATGCGTTTCGCTAAAATCAAAGCTTTCATATGAAACTTCCCATTTACAGTCAAGCGTAGCACCATACTTATCACAGCTCTCTTGCAAAGTTTTACTAATATGTTCCATCTGTGCTTTCATCTTATCCTTATTCCTGCTTCTTACCTCACCTAAAATCTCGCATTTTTCAGGCACGATATTAACACCAAATTCAGATTTAATGGAGCCTATATTTGCAGTGGTTTCATGGTCAATGCGGAGAAGCTTCATCTTGCTTATGGCATCACCCGCCACCTGAATTGCCGAAATACCTACTTCTGGCTCCATTCCTGCATGGGCAGATTTACCCGTGATGATGGCTGTAAATGATGCATGCCCAGGAGCCCCCACGGCTATGCCTCCAACATCACCATCAACATCGAGCACCACAGCGCGTTTGGAATGAAATTTGGAATAGTCCATATTTCTTGCGCCCATCAAGGCAAGTTCTTCGCCTATGGTGAGCACCACTTCAAATGTGCGATGTGCTACTTTTTGCTCTTTGACGCTTCGTATAGCTTCAATAATTGCTACAATACCTGCCTTATCATCACTACCTAAAATGGTTTCCCCTTCAGAATAGACTATTCCATCCCTTATTACAGGTTTTATACCATTTCCAGGCTTGACAGTATCTAAGTGAGCCGAGAAAGCAATACTATCGCCTGCGAGTGTTCCCTCAAACAGTGCAAAAATATTATAGCCATTTGACCCATATTTTTCTCCTGCATTATCGGTCTGCACTTTACCGCCGAGGTCTATCAGAATTTTCTTCATGAAATCTGCATATTCTTTTTCATTATTGCTCTCGCTGTCAATTTGCACATACTGCAAAAATTCCGATAGTAGTCTTTCATTGTTTACCATCCATCCACCTCCAGTTTAAATATTTGTAATTTGATTATAAGCTTTAGCCGACGAAAAAATGTCGAATTATTAAAAAATGTTAATTTTATTAATAATTTTAGTGAAATTAGTACTGAAATGTGTGTACATAATAAAATCCGCAAGGAGGTAATATTTTTCAATCACTTCCATGCGGACTATTAAATATTTAGAGAATTTTTTTTACATATAAAGCTGTTCCATTGTAAAATGATGCGTGCGGAGATAGAATTTAAGCACATCTTGAAGTGCATACACAGGCACTGGCCCTACTAAATCACAATCAATTATGCCAACACCGTACTGTGCCGCTTCGCCTTTAATAGTTTCAAACACACGATGTACAGGAGTTTTTTCGTAGTTTGTTAGATTCATTGATACCTGCACAATGCCATCTCTCTCTTCAAGAACAAGTGCAATTGCACGAACATGCTGATAACCGCCTGTAGCACCACGAATAGACTTAACTATTTTCTTGCCTATTTCTATATCCTTTGTTTGCAAATTAACATTGAAAGCAACAAGTGGGAAGCGCACGCCAGTAACTGTTGCACCGCTTTTTGCATTATATACAAATGGGCCTTCATCAGGTCTCCACGCTTCGTCTTTAAATTTTTCCTCAAGCGCTTCATATTGACCTTTGCGGATTTTAGGCAGTGTTTTGCGTTCTTCACAAGTAGCTGCGTCCTCGTAATAGTAGATTGGGACACCAAGTTCACCCATGAATTTACCATATTCACGGCAAATTTCGATTGCTTCTTCAATGGTTACATCTTTAACAGGAATAAATGGAACAACATCCACCGCACCCATTCTTGGATGTGCGCCTACATGTGTGGTCATGTCTATTAGCTCGACAGCTCTTTTAGAAAGGCGCTTAGTTGCCTCAAGTACATTTTTAGGCTCACCCTTAAATGTAAATACTGTACGATTATGGTCTGCATCCGAAGCTATTTCCATAAGGTCAACTGGTGCTCCGTCGAGTAGCGCTTTTTCTACTTCTTGAATTAATTCTTTGTTTTTACCCTCGCTAAAATTAACTTCCGCCATTAAAACTTTCATATGTATACTCCTTTTTTATAAAGAATTCTTAATTATTAAAAGATTATTTTATCTTTCCTCCTCAATAAGGATGAAGAGGAAAGATATGTAAAAGCACTGTTTCCATGATAAGTAAACAAGAGCTCTTTTATTTTTCTTCGATTGCCTTTAAAAGCAGTGTTTTAATATCCGCTGTAAATTCTGCTCTTGCCGCTTCATCCTTAATCATGGACAGATTAGCTTCAATGTTTAATGCACAAGCTTTTATACCACCTTTAACAATATAAAGTGCTGTTAAAAGGTCTGAAGCACAAGCGGGATTTGAATTACCCATTAAGCTACTGCCTAAATCAAATACTCTCATATTATCAAAACCATTGTCACGGGGAACCTCAGCCGCTTTGATAGCCGCTGCCACTACTGCTGCACTTCTTGCAGCTTTTTGTTCATCGTTTTCTTTTGGCAGTTTGTATGCATCAACTATCATGCAGTAGGCGGCAATGTCGTCCTTGCTACCTTGTTTTAGCTTTTCAGCCAATTTGTCGCACTCTTCTGCAATTTCATCGTATTGCTCGACAGTATAATTAATAGGTTTTTTCTTTGAAAGCTTAGCCACCATAGAAATCATTCCTGCCGCCATAGCACCACACAGTGCGGCGGATGCGCCACCTCCAGCAGTGGTGTCATCAGAGTCGATAATTTTTGTTAGAACTTCTAAAAGTTTTGTGTCCACATTTACACTCCTTTAATATATTTTCCGTGTTCACTCTACGGATTAATTACATTATAATTGTAAAGCAACGACAAAGTGTCGAAAATCTTGTATATTATAAAGTAGAAATAATAAAATTAACCTTTTTTGATTAAATTGTTAAATATATCACTGTTTAAGCAAAAAAATATTTATCTCTATCTTTTATTTAAGGCAAATGATATTTTCCGAAAAAACATAAGTGCTTCGATGGTTTTGCAATAAAAAAATTTTAGCCAAGGCAAAAAAATAAATTCTTTCGACATTTAATCGACTATTAATGTTTATAATAAGATTATGTTTTTTACTAAAACGATAAAAAGGAGAATTTGAAATGAGTAAGGTTTTTTTAGATGGTGACAGCTTAACACTAAATGAAGTAGTGGAAATTGCGAGAAATAATCGCCAAGTAGCTATAAGTCCTTTGGGTGAGGAAAGAATTAATCACTCGAGAAAATTTATAGAAGATGCCATGGCTGAAAACAAGGTAGTTTATGGTGTAAATACTGGTTTCGGTGAATTTGCAAACATTGTTATTTCAAATGATAGACTCGAAGAACTCCAACGCAATCTGATTTTATCCGATGCAGTTGGTATAGGTGCGCCGTTTGCAACAGAAATTGTGCGTGCACTAATGCTCCTTAGAGTAAATGCAGTTGCAAAAGGATATTCGGGGATTAGGCTTTCCACTGCAAACACTCTTATAGAAATGATAAATAAAGGCGTGCATCCGATAGTTAGGGAAAAGGGCTCAGTGGGTTCAAGCGGAGATTTATGCCCACTTGCACATATGGTAATGCCTATGATAGGCGAAGGTGAAGCCGAATACAAAGGCGAAGTGCTTCCTGGTAGAGTAGCAATGGAAAGAGCGGGCATACCGATAGTTACCCTACAAGCTAAAGAGGGCTTAGCGCTCATAAACGGGACTTGCGCAATGATGGCAGTGGCAACACTTGCTGTATATGATGCTATACAGCTCACAAAGATTGCTGATATAGCCACAGCGATTTCGGCAGAAGCTATATGCGGTATAATTGATGCATTTGATGAAAAAATTCATCTTGCAAGACCACATAGCGGACAGCTTAACAGTGCAGAAAATTTAAGAAACATACTAAAAGACAGTGCTCTTATGACCCATCAAGGCGAAGTGCGCACACAGGATGCATATACAATTCGTTGCACCCCTCAAATTCATGGTGCAAGCAGACTTGCGATAGATTATGTTACTAAAGTAATCGAAACTGAAATAAACTCCGCTACCGATAATCCACTTATCTTCCCCGACACAGGCGAAATATTCTCAGGCGGTAATTTCCATGGCCAGCCTGTGGCTATTGCAATGGATGCTCTTGGCATAGCGGTTTCCGAATTTGCAAATGTTTCAGAAAGGCGTATAGAAAGGCTTGTAAATCCTGCACTAAGTTATGGACTACCTGGATTCCTCACAGCAGAAGAAGGTATAAACTGCGGATTTATGGTGGCACAGTATGCGGCTGCGGCACTTGTTTCAGAAAACAAGATACTTGCTCATCCTGCAAGTGTCGACTCAATTCCGACCTCCGCAAATCAAGAAGACCATGTTAGCTTTGGTACAACTGCGGCGAGAAAAGCAAGGACTATAATTGATCATGCACAGCATGTTCTTGCGATTGAGCTTCTATGCGGTGTGCAGGCGGCCGACTTAAGAGATAAAACAAAACTAAGCGGTGCCACCTCAGCAGTATATAATACTATACGTTCTGAAGTTTCTTTCATGGAAAGGGATAGAGCCATTTATTTAGACACCGATAAAGTTTTCGCTATGGTTGCAGATGGTAGAATTGTAAATGCATGCGAAAGTATTTCAGGAACACTTAAATAACTATTACATATTTTCCTCAATACAAATCAGGCATCCCCTAAGTGTAAAAACTTAGGGGATGCCTGATTCAGACCGAAGACAAAAGCGAAATCACAAAAAATTATTCAATTTTTGCTTACTGCGTCGCTTAAAACTTTCAAATTACGCTCATATACCCTTGTATTACTCGCTTATTTGCAAGTTTTGCTCCTTGTCTTTCATCTTTTCTCTTTAGTCTGTTCAGATTGCAGACTATCTCTGCAATCTGAAGCAGGCATCCCCTAAGTATAAAAGCTTAGGGGATGCCTGATTTATAATACTTTTAATTATATATTATCGAATTTCACAATTAAATCCTTAACTAATTTTACTGTGCTCGGATCGGCTATTTCAGGCGTAGAATCCTTTATGCTTAAGAAATATGCCTTAGCTTTTTCAATATCATTCTGCTTAATAGCGATAAGAGCGGCATAAATTTTAGCTTTAAAATATCCCCAACGAGAGCCTGATTTCTCTATAAGCGATAGCGATTTATTGATAAATGTTTCCGCTTCTTCCAAATTCTCCAGTGAATAATTGGCATAGGCTAAATTTGAATAAAAAACTATTAATCCACTAAATTCACTGTTGTCACAGCAATTAATGGCTTTTAAAAAGTGCTCTTTTGCTTGATTTGGATAACCTAAGATATGCCAAATTTCGCCCAGATAATTATAGCAGGCGGCAAGTCCTACCGAACAGGAAGAATCCATTTTGCGAATTAGTGTGAGCTTTTCTATGGTTTTGTTAAAGCAGAGTTCCGCTTCGTCATACTTTAAAATTTTCATATTGTAAAGCCCACGTAGACGAATAATGGTGCAAGTGTCGATTTCAGAGAAGAAATATTGCTCTGAAAGCTCTTCACATGCAGTTAAATTCTCATCAAACCTATCCAAATCATAAATTAATATGGCGTGATACACAAGCTGAAGGTAGTTATCAAGGAGATATTTACCCTGCTTATGCTTTTTAGCAAGTAGTATACTTATGCCAATGCTCTCAAGCGCCCTCTCATAATCTCCACAAAACAACAAATATCTGCCAATTAAAAACTCGAGCTTCATCCTGATAGTATCGGTGATAAGGGAGCCCAGTTTTAATGCTCGTATCTCAGAGGCTAATTCCTCAAGCTCTTTTTCACGATTTTCATATTGATTTGAATTTGCCACAAATGAATATGCGTATAGTGTGCTGGGATATATCTCATGTTCTAAATCATAGAAGGTTGAGAAATATTCAAGACGGTATGAAAGTGCTTTTGTTTTTACATCGCTGTTTTCATAGTGGTAGATAAGTACGGGGAGATATCTATTATCGTTCTCTTGGGCATATATTTTTTCGTATTGCTCCGCTATCAGGCGATGCATAAAAAGCTTTTTATCCCCCAAAAGATTTTTATATATGTAGTTCCTAATAATTAAATGTGAAAATCCATAGCCGCTCTTATCATGAATTGTGTTGAGTGAGATAAGTCCTGAATCTAAAAGCATTTCTAAATTGCTTATTGATTGTATTGTAGAGATTTCAGTGAAAACTTGTATGTCCTCCAAAGTGGCGAAACGTGGAAACAGCGAAATAAAGTCCAACAAACTTCGAGCTTCGGCTGTCAATGCCAATAGCCTTGTTTGTATCATACCAATTGTTCTCTCCGACAAATTCTCCATTTGGGATGCATGGTGACTTCCCTTTATAAATTCGAATAGGAAAAGTGCATTTCCCGCTGTGTGATGATATATTTTTTCCAAATTCACTTCATCTTCACACAAATGCGGTGCCATATTGGCAATTATATCTTTTGCTTCCTCAGCAGTAAATCGGCGAACATTTACTTCCTTTGCCAAATTCTGCGCAAGGAGTGGTATTTTGATATCTATTATATCTTTATTAGCATCATTGCGTGCAGAAGCAATTAAAATAAAGTTTTTATTATTATCCCACAATATTAGATTGCATAAAAGGGATTTGCTCGCATTGTCAAGCCACTGAATGTCATCAATAAATAGCAAGATTTTTTTGTTGCTATTTTGAATGTAGGAGGAAATTGCGGATTTAATATAGATTTCATATTGAGTGTTTATAAGATCTGGGTTTTGTCTTGAACTAAATTCATTCAAAGGCTTTTGCGGTAAAAGATTGGACTTTGGCATCTGCGCCATAATGTCAAGCCATGTTTTTAGATAAAGGTTTTTTTCTGTTTTAACACATTGGCAATTTAAAACTAAATACTCCTCTTGGTCTGCCCATTCAATTATGTTCTTTATAATCGTAGATTTTCCAACACCTATTTCACCGCCAATAAATAAACTTCTGGCAAACTCTCCCCTGCCCAAGCTTAGTATATTGTCTTTAATAATTAAAATTTCATTTTCTCTGTGAAAGAAATTTGATTGTGTGGACACAGTGGATGTTTTCGTGCTAAGATCAAATTTTATCAAATTTAGTTGCTTAAATATTTCCTGTGTTTCTTCCTCGGGCTCAGCGTCCAGCTCTGCTGCAAGCATGTCACAGAGTTTTGAGTAAATTCTATCCGCCTCACTATATGCGCCATGGCTCAGTAAAAAAGAAAAAACTTCTCTATATACCTCTTCGTCCAATATTTTTTTGCGCATCAGAAGAGAGGCGCAGTCAAGAATTGACTGAATATTTCCGCCTTCACCGGCAGTACGAATGCGATTTTTAATAATATTCATATACCTTGATTGTAAATCGGATCTCATTTCAGACAGCCAATCTTCAAATTCATCGCAGTTTTTAATATAAAAGAAATTAAGAAATTCCTCTTGGTATTGCTCGGGCAGGTTTTCATCAGTTATTTCATCAAAATCTATTTCAGAAATTAAACTTCTATCTATGTATATTCTCTTGTTGCCTTCTGTACAAATTATGTTGTTGCCAAAAATTTTTCTAAGGTGATATAATGCGTCACGCAGATTTTTCTTTGCATTTTCCTCCGCGCAGTCTATCCAAAAAATCCCAATAGCTTCATCTTTACTTATATTGCCTTTAGTGGCAAGATAATAGAAAAGACCCTCGGATTTTTTAAAGGGAAAAGACACTCTATTTTCATTTATCCATACACCGTAATCTCCGAAAAGTTTGACAGAAATTTTCAAAATATATCCCTCCGACAAGAACAAGAATTTGTGTGTAAAATGTTTAATATAATTATTTCAGTGCCTACATATTCTTCATTGTACTAAAATAGTTTGTTAAAGTAAAGGTAAATGAAAAAATATTTTGCAAAATGTAACTTTCGACGATTTTTAGCTCAATTTTTCTCAAAAAAGTTGTTTTTATAAAAAAATATTCGATATTTTCGACGCTTTGTCGTTGCTCCATGATTATAATGAATTTAAACCGTAGAAAAAACGACGGGAAAAACACATAAAAATGGAGGTAAATTATTATGTCTATGAATGGCGGTAATATGTACGCACCCACAGCGGGAAAACCTGAGATACTATACTCTGTAAAAGCACAGAGAGGTACACTTGATCAGAAGGAAACACTACGTTGCAAAGGGTGGAAACAAGAAACAATCCTAAGAATGCTTGAAAACAACATGGAAAATGCTGAAATTCCAGAAATGCTTGTAATTTATGGTGGTAATGGTAAGTGTGCTCGTAACTGGGAATCATACTATGCTATCGTGCAATCATTAAAAGATCTTGAAAATGATGAAACACTTGTAATACAATCCGGTATGCCAGTGGCTATATTCAAAACACATAATCTTGCTCCAAGAGTAGTAATGGCTACAACAAACATCATGCAGGCTACATGGGATAGATTCTATGACCTACAAGATAAAAACCTTACAATATTTGCACAGTACACAGCTGCTCCATGGGAGTACATCGGTACACAGGGAGTTATTGAAGGAACATTTGAAACACTTTCTGCAATCGTGCTTAAAAAAGGCTGGACAAACGACATGCATGGCAAAATCCTGTTTACAGCAGGCGCAGGCGGCATGGGTGGAAACCAAACATGGGCTGGTAAAATGCATGGTGCTTCCGTTATTCTTGTTGATGCTGACGAAAGAGTAATCGACCGTCGTATCGAGAAAAACTACATGGATATGAAAGTTAATACACTTGACGAAGCTT
Organism: uncultured Oscillospiraceae bacterium; assembly: GCA_964370185.1. Taxonomy (GTDB): domain Bacteria; phylum Bacillota; class Clostridia; order Oscillospirales; family Ruminococcaceae; genus CAYJEQ01. Next base: position 3,138 of record CAYJIJ010000006.1, on the reverse strand, counting down.
GGGCAATAGTTCAAGAACACATTAAGAATGATGATCCTATCTCTGTTGCTGTTGTTGGCAATGCTGCTGATGTATTTGAAGAAGCACTTGCTAAAAACTATATGCCCGATGTTGTTACAGAAATGTGCCCTTGCCATGACCCTGTATCCTACATACCATCGGGTTACACAGGTGTAGAAGCCGATGAATACAGAGGTAAAGACCGTGAAGCATATCTAAAAGATGCTCAGGCTACAATGATTCGTCAGCTTAAAGCTATGATCGAATTCAAAAAGAGAGATGTTGAAACATTCGAATACGGCACAAGTATCCGTAAAGAGTGTATTGATGCTGGTATGGATGAAAAAGAAGCAAAACAAATCGGTGGTTTCGTATACGAATACATCCGCCCACTGTTCTGCGAAGGCCGCGGCCCATTCCGTTGGACTTGTATCTCAGGTGAAGCAAGTGACCTTGCTCGTCTTGATGACCTTGCTCTTGAAATCTGCAAAGGTGATGAACTTGTAGAGCGTTGGATTAAACTTGCTCGTGTGCATCTACCAATCGAAGCTCTTCCTGCAAGAATTTGCTACATGGGCTTTGGACAGCGTAAACGCTTTGCGCTTGCAGTTAATGAACTAATCAAAAAAGGCGAACTTAAAGGCCCTGTTGCATTCTCCCGTGACAACCTTGACTCTGGTTCAATTGTTAACCCAACATTCGAATCCGAAAACATGCCCGATGGTGGTGACTACATCTCCGACTGGCCAATGCTTAATGGTCTACTTAACTGCGCAGGCATGTGTGACCTTATTGCTATTCAGGCTAACTACTCCATGGGTGAAGCTGCTCATACCGGTGTTACAATGATAGCTGATGGTACTGATGAAGCTAATTTCCGTCTACAAGCTTGTATGACTGTTGACTCCGGTATAGGTGTTGTTCGTCATGCTCAGGCTGGTTACCAAGCTGCTAAGGATGTTTGTGATGGTAAAGGCAAAATCGCTGGCGGCGAAGGCATCAAAATTCCACTTTGGTGGGAGCCAGCTGATAAAGTTACTTTCGGTCCAGAAGGCACTTTCATTAGATAATGATTTTTCCATCGTTTTTAACATAAAGATACTCCTACCATTACCCCCGTCCTTGACGGGGGTAATGGTGAATAATTTTATTTTTTATGCAAGAAACTTAATGTCTTCTAACCCTGTATGGACGGATAATATTATGAATAGTTTGGATTTGGATACTTTGCGCCATCCCAAACATTTAAGAGAAAAGAGGAAAATATATGTATAAAGCACCAGGAAAAACACTGATAAAAAATGCAGCACAAATTTTGACCATGCAAGGGGAGAACAATGGTGACATTGGAGTAATAGAAAATGGTTATATATATATTTGGGGCGAAAAAATTGCTGCCATTGGAACAAAGGAAGAGGTAGAACCCTTTATGGAGGGGGCGGAGGAAGTAAAAGAAATCGACGCTACTGGCAAAGTGATTTCTCCTGGGTTTGTGGATTGCCATACTCATGTGGTATTTGGTGGTTCGAGAGTTGATGAGTACAGCGTGAAGCTCACCGATGATAACCCTGAAACCCTAAAAAAATTGGGAATTAAAACGGGGATTTACGCCTCTGTTAATCAAACAAAAAATCTCCCCGTCGAAGAACTTGCACATCAAACAGAGCAAAGAGTTCGTTCGATGATAGCAAATGGTACCACCACACTCGAAAGCAAGAGCGGTTATGGGCTTACATTACCTGCTGAAATGAAAATGCTTGAAGTAAATACATTGCTTTCAGGATTTTTGCCGATAGACATAGTGCCAACATTTTTAGGCGGTCACGGCTGGGAGGAAAACACCTCAAAAGAATGGTATATTGACCATTTATGCCAAGAAATGCTCCCACAGGTGGCAAGGTTTAATAAGGCAGCTTTTAATGATGTTTGGTGTGACGAGGGGCATTTTACAGCCGCAGAAAGCAAGAAAATTCTAACTCGAGGTATGGAGCTTGGGCTTATACCCACGATACATGCCGACGCGTATTCATATATAGGTGCCACTGATTTAGCAGTTGAGATTGGAGCGGCTTCCGCTGTGCATTTAAACTATACCCCCGAAAGCCTTTTCCCCAAGATGAGGGATGCGGGAGTTGTAGGTGTAGTGCTTCCTGCCATAGATTTTGCGGTAAAGCATCCAAAGCCATTTAACCCAAGACCTATGCTGAACAGCGGTATGACCTTAGGACTCGCAACAAATTGTTGCCCTGGGTGCTGGATGGAGTCCATGCCGATGACAATGATGCTCGCCTGCCGTATGCATGGATTTACCCCCGCAGAGGCGTTTAGGGCGGCAACCTACGGCTCAGCACAGGCACTTACGCTCAAAGACAGGGGTGTGCTCGGTATGGGTAAAATTGCAGACATTCTCATTTTCGACACATCTGATTATCGCGATGTTGTATATAAATTCGGCAGAAACCTTGTAGATACAGTTATTAAAAAAGGTGAAGTAATAGTTAAAGAAGGTAAAATGATTGATTAATATGGATTGAGCAACCATTCCGCAAAAGAAGACCGAGGCGAATTACACCTTATAAGAGGTAGTAAAACGGCTCGGTTCTTTTGCATTAACCCATTAAACTTTATACCCTCCAAAACAAAAAACATATGGCATAATGAGTTAATAATCATATTATGTCATACTGGATATTTGAAGCTTTGCAAATAACAAAAATATTCTCTTCCACCCTCTTGAAAGGGCTATTCTTAGCAAAAAAGCACCACTTAGAGATATCAGCCTTTGCACCTATCCCCCACCATATGTACAAACCCCCAAAATTAGATTTTAGGTCTAATTTTGGGGGTTGCTCTTGTATTTCCTTTATAGGCTGCCATAGTAGTGCGGCAAGCTTAAAATTTCGTTCACTAAGATTTGAATAATCCACAAAAATATCCTTTAATGCTCTATTTTCATTCTTTTGTATTTATTCTTTGTTGCAAGTCCTCCCCTGATGTGCCTCTCGGTTTTGTTTTGCTCTAAAACCGCCTTAACTTCAATATAGAGCGTGGGGCTTATTGCCGCAAGTCTTTCTGAAACATCTTTATGTTTGGATGTTACTAATCAGAACGCTCTGTTCAAGCCCTATATCCGATAGT
>CAYJIJ010000005.1:29082-64864 GCA_964370185.1 uncultured Oscillospiraceae bacterium | reverse complement strand
TCTTAGATTTTCGTATATAAATTTAGCATAGCTCAACTACAGATTATTTATATCCCTCGCAGGGGCGATTTAGATTGCCGTGGGCAAGGATGCCCACATGGCAAATTTATATTAGGCTTTGCCTAATATAAATAATCTCCACTCCCCTACGATTATTCATATCCTCGCAGTGGAGATATACTCCATAAAAACCAAGGGGAAAGGCTACTTTACAATAACCCCTCCACCAAATACACTATCCCCATTGTAAAACACCACCGCTTGGCCTTTAGTTATTGCCCTTTGCGGGGTGAGAAACTGCACTCTTATGCGTCCGCCCTCTTCGGGGTGGAGTGTGGCAGGTGCCTTTTTATGCGCATAGCGAATTTTTACCTCCGCTTTTACAGGCTGTGTGAGCGCTTCCACCTCAATAAGGTTTAAATCATCCGCTGTGAGTGTATCAGAGAATATGCCATCCTCTTCGGATAGCACTACCTTGCACTCCTCAGCGTCTATATCGGCTACAAACATCGGCTTGCCAAAGCTTATGCCAAGGCCTTTGCGCTGTCCTATTGTGTAATGCCACAGCCCTTTGTGCTTACCTAAAACATTGCCCCGTGTGTCCACAAAGTCGCCTATCGGTGCTTTTTCCCCTGTGTATTTCTCTAAAAATGCGGTGTAATCGCCCGAGGGGATGAAGCAGATATCCTGACTATCAGGCTTATTTGCCACCACAAGCTCGTTTTCCTCGGCAATCTTCCTCACCTCGGCTTTAGAGAGCTTGCCAAGGGGAAATAGGGTGTGTGCAAGCTGCTTTTGAGTCATGTTATAGAGTGCATAGCTTTGGTCTTTATTGTCGTGCTCGCCTTTTAGGAGGTTGTAGCGTCCGCTTTCCTCGTTTTTCACCGAGAGGGCGTAGTGCCCCGTCGAGATAAAATCAAACCCCAAATTCAGCGCTTTATCCAAAAAGGACTCAAATTTTATATATTTATTGCAGGCTATACATGGATTGGGTGTGTGACCCTTTTTATAGGACTCCACAAAATAGTCCATGACAGTTTTGCCAAAGAGCTCTTTGTAGTTAAACACATAATGGGGGATGGAGAGCTTATCGCAAACAAGCCTTGCATCGTTTACATCCGACGCACTGCAACATTTGCTTTCCTCGCCTGCGGCGATGTCGTCCCATAATTTGAAGGTGACACCCACCACTTCATAACCCGCTTCTTTTAACAGCAGAGCGGCAACCGAGCTATCCACTCCGCCACTCATGCCCACCATAACTTTTTTACTCATAAATATGATCATTCCTTTTGTCTTTAGGGTTTTTTTTATAAAGACCCCGATGGCTTCTTAACTAAAATGGGCGAACACATAGGTTCGCCCCTACTATTTCTCATAGAATTAATAAATATCGCATGGATTATACTAATCTTATTATTTCGTGCCAAATATTCTGTCCCCAGCATCGCCAAGGCCTGGGATAATATATTTGTTCTCATTGAGTTTTTCATCGAGTGATGCACAGTATACTTTTACATCGGGGTGCGCCTGCATTAATGCGTCAAGGCCTTCTGGAGCGGCTATGATGCACATGAATTTAATTGTTGCTACGCCCTTTGATTTTATCATTGTAATAGCATCAATTGCAGAGCCGCCTGTGGCAAGCATTGGGTCGAGCACGATTACTTCACGCTCGTGAATGTCGGATGGGAGCTTATTGTAGTATTCTACTGGCTCATGTGTTTCAGGGTCACGGTAGAGCCCGATATGTCCGATTTTAGCGGCTGGCACAAGCTTAATCATGCCGTCCACCATGCCAAGTCCTGCCCTTAGGATGGGCACAAATGCAAGCTTTCTGCCAGAGATAACCTTTGTTTTTGTCATGCACATTGGGGTTTCAATCTCGATGTTTTTAAGAGGTAAATCCCTTGTTGCTTCATAGCACATGAGCATGGAAATTTCGGTGGTTAGCTCTCTAAAGTCCTTAGAGCCTGTGTTTTTATCCCTTAAAAGTGTGAGTTTGTGCTGTATGAGCGGATGGTCGGTTATAAATGGTTTATTCATTTTCATTCCTCCAAATATATTATTTAATTAATATTTAATCTCTTTTATCCATTCGCATATATGCGGATGAATAAATAAGCAATGCTACTAAGTAAATCTTTTCTGCTTTGATACTATTTTGGCTATTTATTTTCTATGCTCATCATTTTGTCCACACGGTTTTGATGCCTGCCACCCTCGTAATCGGTGGTTAAAAACACCTCCACCATCTCAAGTGCAAGGCCAACACCCACAACCCTGCCACCCATGCAGAGTGCATTTGCATCATTGTGAAGCCTTGTATATTTTGCACTGAAATAATCACTGCAACAAGCCGCCCTAATGCCCTTTACCTTGTTTGCCGCCATGGATATTCCTATTCCCGAACCGCAGAGCAGTATGGCTTTATCACATTCACCACAGGCTACTCCCTCACAGACTTTTTCTGCAATGTCGGGGTAGTCGCAGGAGTTTTTATCATAACAGCCATAGTCTTTATACTCATACCCCTTGCTTTCTAAATAATCTTTTATCGCTTCTTTGAGGTCGTATCCTCCGTGATCGCTTCCGATAGCTATCATGCCTTTTCCTCCACTTTCTTTTTATATATTATTTAACTTCTTTTATCTTTTCATTAGCCTTTTTAAGCTCTCGCTCCGCCTGTGGCAGTCTTAGATAGAGCGGTATAAGTTCATTTGATGGGGTAATTTCCCCTTTTTCATACTTTGCCCTTGCAATTTCAGCCACCGAGCTTCCTCGGCTGTATCTCAGTGCCATGGGTGCAAGCTTAAGATTGGGCAATTTGCTTTGGAGTTTGTCGTAGCAGAGCTTTGCACCGTCCCCTGTGAGGTAAACCTCTTCTGTGTAGGTGAGAAGCCTCTCGCCAAGCTCGTCTATCGTGATGGCGTCATCCTCGGAAATTCGCTCTATGGTAGAGCCATCCCCTTTAAATGTAGCGGTGTAAACCTGATTGCACCGTGCGTCCATTGTAGGTATTATATATCCGCTAAATCCCCTTAAATTTTCTGCCAAGCCATGCAGTGCAGAAACACCCACGCAAGGCTTATTAAGCACATCCGCCATGCCTTTTGCGGCGGCAATGCCTATTCTCAGCCCTGTAAATGAGCCGGGGCCAGTTACGCAGGCAAATACATCTATATCGTTTGCAGTGCGTTCGCTCTCTTTAAGGAGGGAGGAAACCATCTCCATTATTGTTTTGCTATGGTTTAGCTTTGTGTTTAAAAAATACTCTCCACGAAGATTTTCATCCTCCATGAGTGCACAGCTTGCCGCTACCGAGGAAGTGTCAAGCGATAATATCTTCAAAGCGTTCATCCCCCTCTACTGTGATAGTTCTGCTATTTTCGCAGTTTGCATTTATGTGGATATATATCGTGTTTTCAGGGAGTACCGCGGAAATATTCTCGCTCCATTCAATGGCAAGGACATCCTCACCGCCTAAATAGTCGAAAAAACCTGTGGAATAGAGGTCTTCCTGTGTGGTAATCCTGTACATATCAAAGTGATAGAGGGAAAATTTCTCCCCCCTGTATTCGTTTATCAGTGCAAAGGTGGGACTGCTCACATCTGCCTTTATCCCAAGCCCAGCCGCCAAACCGTGGGTAAATGTGGTTTTGCCCATGCCCATGCCGCCCGTGTATGCAACTACATCGCCCTGTTTAAGCCTTTTGCCAATCTCTTCGCCAAGCTTTATAGTCTGCTCGGGTGAGTTTAGAGTGAATGTCTTAACTATGAGAAAACCTCCCAACAAGTTTTATCGTGATAGTGGTTTATTTCTGCTTTTAGTCCGCCATATATGCAGAAAAACCAATAGGATATTATACATAATTCATTGTAGCATAAACTTCTTAATTTTTCCACTACAAAATTGGGGGAGTTATAAAGTTTTTACACATAAAAAGCACCTCCAAAGAAAGGAGGTGCTTCAGACTGTCGAAAAACCCGCAAAAGCAAAAACCTCTGCCGAATTGTCAGAGGTTTTTGCTTGCATCGTCACTTAAAAAATGCAAATGGCGTTCATATACCATCGTATTACTCACTTATTTGCAAGTTTTGTTCCTTGCCTTGCAATTTTTTAGATAGTCTGACAGCGTGTTCAAAAAAAGCTAAAGCTTTTTCTACACGCTGAAGCACCTCCAAAGAAAGGAGGTGCTTTTGTGAATTAAAATATAGATGCTATTTAACAATCTCACCGTAAACTTCGCCACTGCAAGCTGCGGAGTTTGCTTCATCGGTGTCGATATGCATTGCTGTTGCAAAGCTTGAGCTAACTCTGATAACTACATCATCAAATAAAAGTGTTCTGCCTGGAGCGCCTACTTTTACTTTAACAATCTCTTTATCTGCTACGCCAAAAGCGGCAGCGTCTTCTGGTGTGATGTGTATATGGCGTTTAGCCACTATAACACCTTCGGAAATTTCGATTTCGCCTTTGGGGCCAACAAGCTTACATGCACCGCTTCCTGCCACATCTCCGGACTCTCTTATTGGTGTGTCGATACCAAGGGTTCTCGCATCTGTAAGAGATACTTCCACCTGTGTGTCTTTTCTTGCAGGGCCGAGGATGATTACATTGTTAATAGCTTTTTTAGGGCCTATTACATTCACTCTCTCTTCACATGCGTACTGGCCTGGTTGGGATAAATCTTTTTTGTGTGTAAGGGTAGCGCCCTCGCCAAAGAGGATTTTGATATGTTCTTCGGAAAGATGTGCATGTCTTGCACTTGTTTCAACTAATACTTTACTCATAATATTTTACTCCTGTCTCCCTGAGGGATAAATTTACTTATTTATAACGCTGTTATACCCTATTAATTATAACGCTGTAAAGGCTATATGTCAATTATCTACGCTATCTTTTTTTGCGCATCTGCGCTCTCCTTAGTGATGGGAATATAAAGCAGATTTAACTTGAAGTTTTGGAGATTTTCGGTATAATTATAATATGCTTTAAAAAATGACTATTTAACTGGAGGTAAATGATTATGCAAAAATTATTAGCATTACTAATTGGTGCAATTTTAATGCTTTCCCTTGTAGCGTGCAGTAGTGGTGATAACACAGATGAGCAAAATCACGGGGCAGAGGTTGATGCGAGCAGTGATAGTACTCAAAATGAAGATGTAGCTACTTTAGCTTCTGAGGATGCCGAAGAAGTAGAGGAAGAGGCTGAAGAAGAGGTGCCACTCGAGTACATAGACATAAGCATTTATGACCATGAGTGGAAATTTGCACCCGATAGTAATAACTCCGATGTAATTGATGTTGACTATTATAGCGGCCACAACGGACTCAGTATAAAAATCCCAACGGAGCCGGGCTCGGCAGATGTCTACCATGGATATTATGCATATGAAATCACAGGGCCTGATGGGTTCACATATTCATACTTTCCAAACACATCTCTCGATAATAAGGAACATATAAGTGATGCATATGCGCTAAGATTAAATGAATCTGGGGATGAGATGTATTTCTATGATATGATTAGAGATGGTGATAGCGGTGAATTCACAGTCGATTTAAGCAGTGAAACTGTCTATTATAAATTAGTCAGAACGGACTATCATGAAAATGACAACACACAGGTAACAATAACCGCAACAGCCGACACTCTTGCCTTTACCATTAGCGGAAATGCAGCAAGGGCGTATTTAGATACAATAGCCGATGCAGAAACCAATCCAACTACACAGCTTAGAATGGATATCGACTTCCATCTAAGCACTGAAAGCGAGAGTGGCGATGCCCAAAAAATAATTATCGAATACAATGAAACTGAGGGCACTCACTTTGTAATGGTAAATCATTTGATCTTCTATGTTTACGAGGGTGTGGAAGATACAGGTCACCGAGTATTAAAGAATGATGAGCATATTGTCAATCTAACCTTTGGTGAGGACAGTTTTACAATCTCATATCCACTCTATCAAGAAGAAGATTACACTTCGCACGACCAAATGTATTTTGATGAAACAACATATGGAGATACCGTGAAAATTCATCTAAACGACCGTGGCTCGCCTACATTATATGAAAAAGAATTGCCATTTACTGTTGTACAATAACCCGTCAGAACATTTGATTTATAGCCGTGCACTGTAATAAACGAAAATTTTATATAATATGAAAGGTGGATAAAATATGGGCGCTTGGAATTTTGGTGTTTTTGATGACGATACTGCATATGACGCATTAGATGATCTTAGAGCAGCAGAAGATATTCTTAAAAAAATGGAGGAATATTTTGATGAGGCGATAGAGGCTGAGTATGTTGAGTATGATACTGCACATTTTGCCTTGGTGTCCGCTGCAATTATTGATAGCGTTTTAAATAAAACTCAGCACAGATGCGATGATGAAGAATACTTTCAGTGGACACAAACATTGACTATTTTAGATTTTTCCCCACTAAAATTAAAGGCGATAAAAGCCATAGATGCTGTTTTGTCAGAAAACTCTGAGCTAAAAGAGTTGTGGGAAGAAAATGATAGCCTTTACACGGCTTGGAAAGAGGAAAAACTCTCAATTCAAAAAAGGCTCACATAAACAAACTACCCCAAAACTACTTACAAAGCTGTGCCAGTTGACTTTGGCACAGCTTCAGCGTGTCGAAAAAGCCTTTGCTTTTGTAAGCACGCTGTCAGACTATCAAAAAATTTGCAAGGCAAGGAACAAAACTTGCAAATAAGTGAGTAATACGATGGTATATGAACGCCATTTGCAGGTTTTAAGTGACGCAGGAAGAAAAAATCTCTGCCGTTTTGCAGAGATTTTTGCGTTTGCAGGTTTTTGGGTAGTCTGAGGCTGTGCCAGTTGACTTTGGCACAGCTTTTATTTTTGCTAAAAATCCACCATCTCTTAAGCATACATCGTATATGCCAAAGAGAGGTGGGTAAAAAGCATCAATTTAGCTAATAAGAATTATCAAAACATATTTTTTAATACCTGCTACGCTGGAAAGATATATAAAATATGCGGCACTACCCCTCCACATCCGCATCAAATAACCGCTTGTATTTATATTAATTTGTGATATACTGTTTTTTGTATGAATAATTTGAAAATTAGATGTTAATGGGGGAAAAGCGATGCATACAAATTGGGAAGAACTCAAAGAAGAAGTGCTTGCTTGTGAAAAATGCGAGCTTTGTAAAACCCGTACAAATGTTGTATTTGGAGTGGGAAATCCTAACTCCAAAGTGATGTTTATAGGCGAGGGCCCGGGGGAAAATGAAGACCTTAAGGGTGAGCCGTTCGTAGGCAGGGGTGGACAACTGCTCGATAAGCTTCTCACAGTGGTGGATTTGAGCAGGGAGAGAAACATTTACATAGCAAATATGGTAAAATGCCGCCCACCTGAAAACCGTGATCCAAAACCAGAAGAAACAGCACAATGCTTAAACTTTTTAAGAAACCAAGTGGCACTTATCAGACCAAAGATAATTGTCTGCCTGGGTAGAGTTGCGTCGCAAGCGCTTATCGACCCTAAGATAAAAGTAACTAAAGAGCATGGTGAGTTCATAGATAAAAATGGCGTGCTGATGATGGCTACATACCACCCTGCGGCACTGCTGAGAAATCCACATAATAAGCCCTTTGCTTTAGAAGATTTTGCAAAGCTGAGGGAAAAAATAAAAGAGATAGCGCCGGAGGTATACAGCTAATATATATGAATAAAAATGTTAATCTTTTAGAGGGAAGTATTTTCCGCTCACTGGCTACTTTAGCGGTGCCAATAATGCTCACTTCACTTCTCCAAATGGCATATAATCTAACCGACATGATATGGATAGGCAGGGTGGGAAGTGATGCCCTCGCCGCAGTAGGTGCGGCAGGGATGTATATGTGGCTTGCAAACGGGCTTTGTACATTTGTGAGAATGGGTGGACAGGTAAGGCTTGCAAACAAATTTGGCGACAGGGACATAGATGGCTGTGTAGACTATGCACAGACCACCTTTCAGCTTGGGATAGTAGTCAGCTTTATCTATGCGGCGGCACTCTTTTTCTTCTCGCCTCTTTTTATTTCCTTTTTCACACTTACAAGTGAAAGTGTAGTTGCCGATGCCGAAATTTATCTTAAAATAGCGGGCGGCGGCATGATTTTTCAGTTTTTTAATCTAATAGTAACAGGGCTTATAACCTCCACGGGCAACAGCCGCACACCCTTTGCGGTGAGCATGGTGGGGCTTATTACAAATATGATACTCGACCCGATGCTTATCTTTGGTTTTGGCATTATACCTGCACTTGGAGTTGCAGGTGCCGCCACCGCAACTGTTATGGCGCAGTTTATCGTATCCCTCATATATCTTACATATATGCTTAAGGATGCTAAAATTTTCTCTAAGGTGAGGATAATTAGAAAGCCCGATTTTGGCAGGATGAAAGAGATGATAAAAATTTCTCTGCCCGTATCGCTTCAGGCGATGTCCTTCACACTTATAAGCATGGTGATTGCAAGGCTTATCACTGGTTGGGGTGACGATGCCATTGCGGTACAAAAAATAGGCTCACAGATAGAATCAATTTCATGGATGATAACCGATGGTTTTGCCTCGGCGCTCACCGCATTTATTGCGCAAAACTACGGTGCCGCAAAATATGACAGAGCATATAAAGGCTATAAAACCGCATATATCACTGTTTTGGGATGGGGTCTTATCACCACTGGGCTATTAGTGCTTTTCCCATCACAGCTATACAATGTATTCCTGCCAAACAGCCACACCCTACAAATGGGGGTGGACTATTTGGTGATAATAGGATATTCGCAGGTGTTTATGTGCAGTGAAATTATCATGAGTGGTGCATTTTCGGGATATGGCTTTACCGCACCCACCTCGATTTCTTCCGTCACCTTTACGGCACTTCGAATACCGATTGCCTATTTCTTAGGGATGCATTTTGGTCTAAACGGCGTTTGGTGGACAATCACTTTAACCACTTTTGCAAAGGGCATAATAGCTCCACTTTTATTTAAATATTATTATAAGAAAAAATGGGCGCATCTATAAAAGATAATCGAAATCCGCCCAATACATTTTCCTGCATCTTAAACAAATAGACATATAGGGTAAAACGCATGGAGTAGCTATCACATTTAGAAAATTTATTGTTAAAATATATAAAAATGTAGGAGCAATCCTATGCTTTCGGGCGAACACACAGCTTCGCCCTACAATATCTGTGTAATTTTACTTTAATGCGACAGTCCCTTACTTTACATAAAGGAAGTGCAATATGAATAAAAATGTAAATCTATTAGAGGGAAGCATTTTCCGCTCGCTTACAAAGCTTGCAGTGCCAATAATGCTCACTTCTCTACTGCAAACAGCATACAGCATGACCGATATGATATGGCTGGGGCGTGTGGGTAGCGGTGCCGTTGCCGCAGTTGGCTCGGCTGGGCTCTATCTTTTTGTTGCGCAATCCTTTGCCATGCTTGCAAGGGGGGGGAGTCAGGTAAAGGTTGCAAATGCATATGGCGAAAAAAATTATGCCGACTGCACCAAATACACCACCATAGCCATACAAATGGCGATAGCCCTTGCACTGTTTTTCTCGGCACTGATGGTAGCTTTTGCGCCATTTTGGGTATCGTTTTTTGAGCTTAATAGTGCAGAGGTAATAGCGGATGCAGAAAATTACCTCAGAATAGCAGGCGGTTTGATAATATTCCAATTTATAAACTATGTATTTACCGCACAGGTTACAGCCACGGGCAACAGCCGCACACCGCTTGTTGTAAACACGGTGGGGCTTGTAGTAAACATGGTGCTCGATCCCATATTTATATTTGGCTATTTTGGACTCCCACAGCTCGGCGCTTCGGGTGCCGCAATTGCCACAATAATAGCACAAGCTATTGTAACTCTCTGCTATGTAAATTTCATGAGAAAAGATAAGCATATATTTTCTCACATAAAGCTTGGTAGCAAGCCCGATTTTGACAAAGTAAAGGAAATACTGAGAATTTCTATACCAACAGCACTCACAGGAGTTTTGTTTGCATTTATCACTATGTCGCTTGCGAGAATTGTCACCGTTTGGGGTGATGAGGCCGTTGCGGTTCAAAAGGTAGGAGGGCAGATAGAGTCGATAACATGGATGATAGCGGATGGTTTTTCTGCTTCACTCAATGCATTTATCGCACAAAACTGCGGAGCAGGGCAGTATAAAAGGGCGGCAAAGGGATATAAGACTTCCATGTCGATTATATTTATCTGGAGTGCGATTACCGCCATTGTTTTATATTTCTTTGCGGAAGAGCTCTTCTGGCTATTTTTACCCGACGCAAATGCCGTGCCGATAGGTGTCGATTATTTGCGGATTTTATCAATTGCACAATTCTTTGTCTGCTCGGAAATGCTTACAATGGGGGCTTTTGGAGGGTATGGACACACCGCACCACCGGCAGTTGTCACCATTACATTCACATCTCTGAGGATACCTGCCGCTATATTTTTGGGCGGACTTTTAGGGGTAAACGGCGTTTGGTGGGCAATATCACTGAGCTGTATCATAAAAGGCGTGATAATGCCGATATTATTTGGCTATTATTATAAAAAGCGTTGGTCACAGCTCGATAAAGAAGAGCTCAGCTCCGAAGCATAAGCATAAGCGCAAATATTATAGGTTGGTGCAGGAGATAGATAATAAGAGTATACCGCCCAACTGCACCCAAAATGGGCATATATGAGCGGTAGAGGGGGCGGGGTGCATCCCCAAGACTTAAAGGCACCCCAAAGTGTACACCTATGTAAAATATGAATATCCATGGGAATATTGGGAAGTAGTCGGAGCTATAAAAGCTTTCGCTAAAAAATCCGAGAGGTGCGAGTATATTGCTCTGATAGAGGATGTTTGGCAGTGGTAAAAACCGATGCGAGAATAAGCCGATATACCCATCGCTGATATTTTGTGTGAGTAAAAAAGCTGCAAAAAGCAGTGGTGTGGCAAAAGAGAATTTCCCACTTAAATATTTTGATAAAAACACATATGAAAGTATGGCGCACCCCATGAAATGGAGTATGCCAAATACTATTATCATCTGTGGGGTAAACACAGCGGTGGAAATTGTTATTAAAGTGGCCACAAAAAGGCAAATGCTCCCACGCTTTAGATTGTTTCTTGATAATCTGCAAGAAATACCGCAGATTAAAATAAATCCCCCTGCAAAAACATCCCTAAAAAAATTCATTACAGCACTATCAAACAAAGGGATTTTTACACCGAAAGTATCATTTAAATTATATGCAAAATGGTAGAGTACCATGAGGATAATGGACAGCCCTCTTATTTCATCCAATAGCTTTATTCGCTCTTTCAAAATCATCACCCAAAGTATTATTGGCGGATTTGCTTTGGGGTATGCAGATTATTTAGGAGTAATGGCTGCGCTGCGACTTCTCAGAAATTAAAAGTTTTACTTGATTTTTTTCAAAAAATCATGGGTTGTTAGGGCAAAGCCATAACTCGCTCACCGCAGTGAGCGAAAAGCCATTACTGTAAGGATTTTTAAGAAAATAGAGCTTGGATTTTTAATTCGTAGCGAAGCTGCTACATAACTTTACACTATTCATTATTCACTTTTCACTGTTTCTGTACCACACATAATATAAATAATCCTCTGGATTATTTATATCGTCCATCTGCCCCGTCTCGGGGCAGATGGACATATAGATTAAATTGCCGTGGGCAAGGATGCCCACATGGCAAATTTATATTATATTCGCACCTCATATAATACAAATAATCCGTAGTTGTAAATACAAATGTACTCAGCAAGGCATACCCTCCCCACGGCGAAACTATAAAAATGAAAGAAGGCGCATTTTTGGAAGATTTACTTTACAGCTTAAATATAGTTTTACCACTGTTTTTAGTGGGGGCTTGTGGATATATATCAGTTAAGAGAAAAATAGTTGACCGCAATTTTATGACGGGACTTGGAAACCTTAATTACAAGCTCTTTATGCCCACACTCCTTTTTACCGAAATTTATCACTCCACTAATTTTAGTGAAATTGATATTTTCTTCATACTATATGGATTAATCGGTATAGTAATAGCAGGGGTAGTGGCTTTTTTTGGAGTAAAGGTATTTGTGAAGGAAAAATACAAGCGTGGAGCAATAGCTCAGGGCGTATTCAGAAGCAATTTCATACTTTTGGGAGTGGCAGTTATAGAGAGTATGTATGGAAGCGAGAGCTCGGCATATCTGCCCACCATGATGCCTTTTGCAATAGCCGCATTTAATGTGATGGCGATAATAACACTTGTGCTTCACTCCCCCGAAGAATCGGACGAAAAGAGAATTGATGTTTTCCAGATAGTAAAGAAAATCATATCGAATCCACTGATTATAGCGATAGTCAGCGCCGTATTGCTTTTGATTTTGGATATTAGATTACCATATTTGATAGAGACAGGAATTGATTATCTCGCACGTGCCACCACCCCAACAGCACTCATAAGCATCGGTGGTACATTTGAGCTTGCAAATTCTTTAAAAAACTTAAAATACTCACTTACAACTACCATAATCAGGTTGATTATAGTGCCTATAATAGGACTCACGGGGGCGGTATTGCTCGGATTTAGAGGGGAGCCGTTGGCGGTGTATCTACTGCTATTTGGTGCGCCCACCGCTGTTTCAAGTGCTGCAATGACGAGGGGTATGGGGGGCGATGGCGAGCTCAGTGCTGACATAACAATGATTACCACGCTTTTTTCCACCGTAACATTATTTATGTTTATATATGCTATGAGGGTGATGGGCTTAGTGTAATTTGAGACGATTTTACAATATCTTTGGTGAAATACTACACATAATAATATCCATTTAAATCTATTAATAAAAAAATATAGAAAAATTGTGCAAATATTTACTAATAGAGAAAAATGTGATACTATTGGCATACATAGCTCACTAAACAAAGGTTAGCTTTGTTTTGGGAGAATTGCCGAGGAAAAGCAAAAATTTAATACTAAAATCCCATTTCAATTCACTAAACATTATAATGCATTACCAGCGACACTTCCAAAAATCAAGGGGCGATAGTTTAAACAAACTAACCTCAAAAGCAATGTGTAGGGCGGTTTTGCCCCTATGTACAAAAATAGCTTTTACCATTACACCACTCGGCATGGTAAGGGCAACGCAATTATTATTTGAGCCGGTGCTGAGTGGAGGAATGGAGCGTTTTTATGGAAAAGAGTGTTTACAAATTACTTAATGAGCAGATTAACAAAGAGCTATTTTCGGCGTATCTCTATCTTGATATTGCAAATTATTATCTCGACAAAGGCCTCGACGGATTTGGAAACTGGTTTAAAATTCAGGCAATGGAAGAAAGAGACCATGCCTACAAATTTATGGATTTCATCCAAGACCGTGGCGAATCGGTGGAGTTTTTTGCGATAGACGCGCCTAAAAGAAATTATGACAGCCTAATAGACCCACTAAAGGGTGCGCTAAAGCACGAAAAATTTGTAACAGCTTCAATAAATGCAATTTATAAAGAAGCAAAAGCAAATGACGATTATGCCACAATGAACTTTTTAAACTGGTTTATTGAAGAGCAGGTTGAAGAGGAAAAATCCGCAGGCGACCTCGTTACAAAAATGGAGATTTTCGGTGAAGACCCCCGTGCACTCTATATGCTAAATACAGAGCTTGCACAAAGGGTTTACACACCGCCTGCAAATAGCGAAACTTAAAAGATATTACCGCACAAAGGATGTTTTATGCTAATTTCATTATCACTGATTTTTTTAATAGGTCTTTTAGCAGGAGCTATCTGCCAAAGTGTAAAAATACCACGCATAATAGGTATGCTTTTCACAGGGATTTTAATAGGGCCTTTCGCAATGAACTGGCTTGATAATTCAGTATTAGCGCTATCCGCCGACCTAAGGCAGATAGCGCTGATAATTATACTCTTAAAAGCAGGCTTCTCCTTAAACATCGCCGACTTAAAGGCGGTGGGCAGGCCTGCATTTTTAATGTCGTTTCTACCGGCAACATGCGAAATAATAGCATTCTATATCTTAGCGCCCAGTGTCCTCGGGGTTGAAAGTGATGTGGCACTGCTGATGGGCTCGGTGCTTGCGGCGGTTTCGCCTGCGGTGGTAGTGCCTAAAATGGTGGAGCTCACCGAAAAGGGATATGGCAGGGATAAAAGTATACCGCAACTAATTTTGGCATCCGCCTCCTGTGACGATATATTTGTGATTGTGGTTTTTACCGCCTTCCTTTCGGCGGCGCAGGGCAATTCTGTGAATTTTTCCGACTTTTTAGATATACCCCTATCGGTAATCAATGGCATTATCTTAGGGGCGGCAATAGGCTATCTACTGCATCTATTATTCGAAACGGCAAACGAACACAAGTGCATTATCAAAAACAGCACAAAAGTGATAATACTCCTCGGGGTCTCCTTTCTTTTAGTGGGGGGAGAGAGCGTCTTGCATGAGTTTGTGCCAATGTCCGGACTGCTTGCTGTTATGAGCATTTCGGTGATGATTAAACTAAAGAGCATCCCTTTTGTGTCGGGGAGGCTGTCCGAGAAATTTGGAAAGCTCTGGCTTGCGGCTGAAATCGTATTATTTGTGCTGATAGGTGCAGAAGTGGATATACGCTACACCCTCTCCGCAGGTATTGCGTCGATAGCGATGATATTTATCTCACTCATTTTTAGGAGCATGGGCGTAATAGTGAGCACCATGGGTACAAGGCTTAATATGAAGGAGCGTTTATTCTGCGTTATAGCCTATTCACCTAAAGCCACCGTGCAGGCGGCAATAGGCGCAGTACCGCTCTCCCTCGGGATTGAGGGTGGCAATATAATTCTCTCGGTGGCGGTGCTTGCGATACTGATAACCGCACCACTTGGCGCTTTTCTAATAGATATAAGCCATAAAAAACTTCTCACAAGTCCTGATAGTGAATAAATGTGTATGATTAAATAAATATGCAACAAAAAATTGACTTTAATATTTTTAAAATGCATTATCCGTGGAAACCAAGCCGTTTGTCGGTGGGTTTTCACGGATATTTTCATTCCATTAAATTACAATTAGTTAATATTTATACGCATTATACTTAAAGTTGTGTTGAGCAAAAAAAGTGAAAATTTAAGATTTCCCCCCATTATTCGATGAAAAAACACAAAATAATGGCATTTACTATCTTTAGTATAGTAAAGTTACGGGGGTAAAAATAAAACATTAAAATGCACTGTGCAATTTGACGGAATATATTCAAAAAACAGCTAAAAAATTTTATGTACAAATTTTTTTTTCCTATACCAAAGCATGGTTACATAGTGTTACACATATAGTAGAATATGTAATAGAATGTAAAAAAGTGGGGAGGTGCGCATATGGCAGAGCGAGAAAATGCAGTTACAAAAACTCCGGAAAAGAGCAACGACACTATCAGTGAACAAACCCCACAGAGCGAAAAACATAGCGCACAAAATGGTTTTTGGGAAGTATATGCCCGAATACACGCCTCAAATCATTTGACATATGACAACTTCAGAGAACATATAAAAGTAGAGGGTTATTTTGAGAATAGAAATGTTCCCGACTTTTTAGGCTGTGACCGCCTAATGAAGCTGGACAACATGTTCGGCACAGTGCAACAGGGCTACAATCCCATGAAAAAGCGAAGTTTTATATATGCCAATATCAAAACCTCGATTTACGACAGCGCCGCCTCGAAATATAAAAGAGAATTAAAAGAAAATACCATGTTTAGAAGCCGCAAAGAGGAAAATGAAAATGTCCTATACAGCACAAAACGCCGTGAAGACACTGCGGTAATACTATATAAAGCGGAAAATAAACCATGGACTGAAAATTCCATAGCGCCCTACCTAATGCGTATAAATCAAGGGGCACTGAGAAAGACAATGCCATTCCTACTCAGAAGCGAAGAGCAAGACCGTCTCGATAAGCTCAAGGAGCAACGCAGAGAACTGCATGAGCATGAAAGGGAAGCGGTACAAACGGGGAATTTAGATGTAATGTCGCAAGTAAGGCTTTTGCAAAGAGGGCAAAACCACGAAGAAAATATGATTGGCTCAATGATTACAAAAAAAGTACAGCGTAGCAGATGGTTTTTCAGAAGACTAAATTACGCATTCGATATACAAAAACAAGCGATGTTTGAATATTATCGCAATATAAAAGAAAAAGTTAAGGCAAACGGTGAAAACATAGTGGAAGATATACCGCCAATTCCACCCGAAAAGCCTGAAAATGAAGGGAACTGAGCCTAATGGGGGATTTTATCAATAAAATTGAAAAGCTTGAAAATCCCCTATTTTACATAGGTGAGATTGTGGAAAACACTCCTGAAAAAGCAAAGGAGTTTTTATCAGCACATCCCGAGAGTGAGGAGATTATTCAGCTAAAAATACTCTCGCAGTCGCTCGGAATGGATGAAAACGACTCGCTGCTCACCTGCCATTGTCTGTTTTTGCTATTTAAAAAGGGCAAAATGCTAACAGCGGAAAAATATATAGAATTATGCCACCTCCTAAATATCTCCGAAACTGCCCTCTTACCCAAAAGCTTAGTTTGGCAGGGTGGCGAGATAGCACTAAGCCCTGTTTGCAGGGATTTTCTTCTAAGGCGTGAGCCGGAGCTTTTAAGGGGCACAAGGTTAATTTTGCCCGAAAAGAAAAAGCTTTATCACAATGAAGAAATAGAGGGTGCGTTTAGTGGATTTATAGATTGCTACTTTGAAGAAGAAGATGGAAAAACCGCCGCCTTGATGATTTGGGGAGAAGCGGGGAATGGGAAGAAATTCATCTGCGAAAATGTCGCTACAAATGTGGATTTTGCCACATTTATTATGGAAAAGGACTGCGACTACAACCTAAAGGAAATACTCAATATATGCACACTATATTTAGCTTTCCCAGTACTTGATAATTACGACCCACAAAGTGAGGTAAGGCTTAAAGAGCTTCAAGAGAAGCTAAAAATCGTATTTATAACCGCCCAGCAAAACCATGAGGTAGTAGGCGATTATATAATAAAAAGAAAAATACAGCCCATGAGTGTGGCACAGCGAAGAGAAATACTAAGCGACTCCATAAAGGGCATTTCACAAACAGTGATGAACACAGCGGAAAAACTCCCTCTAAGCATAGCGCAGATAAAGGAAGCAGTGGCGCAGATAGAAGCCGAGTGCCTACCGCCCATAGAAATTCCTGATGAAAAATTAATCGACATTCTAACGGCGCAAAACGCCCCCGATTTTACAGGGAATGCCGAAATTCTAAAGAGTAATAAAACCCTTTCCGACATAGTGCTCCCCGCAGAACAAACGGACACGCTACGGCATATATGCGACTTTGCAAAAAGCAGGGAATTTATATACTCTTCATGGGGCTTTAAAGAAAAAATCCCCTATGGCAGAGGGATTACAGCACTTTTTTACGGTGCGAGCGGCACGGGTAAAACCTTAGCGGCAACCGCCATTGCAAACGAGCTAAATAAACCGATTTACCGAGTTGACCTATCGGGGATTACAAGCAAATATGTGGGGGAAACCCAAAAAAATATAGCCAAAATCTTCGACGCCGCACAAAAGAGCGACTGCATACTCTTCTTTGATGAAGCGGATGCGCTCTTTGGCAAAAGAAGCGACGGCGCCGACGCACAGGACAAGTATGCAAATGGGGACATAGCCTATCTGCTCCAAAAGACAGAGCAGTTTGATGGAATTACCCTGCTTGCAACCAACCTACTGCAAAACTTTGACGATGCATTTAGAAGAAGGATTAATTTCATGATAAGATTTCCTCTTCCCGATGCAGGGCTAAGGCTAAAGCTTTGGCAGGGCATATTCCCAAAGAGTGCCCCCATTAGCGATATAGACTTTGATTTTCTCTCGGAAGAATTTGAGCTTTCGGGCGCAGGGATAAAAAACTGTGCGATAAACGCCGCTTATCTCGCCGCCACAAAGGGTGAGGACATTATGATGGAAGACATAATAAAGGCGATTAAATGGGAATATGAAAAGCTTGGCAAAATAATAGATAGCAATATACTTAGGATGTATCTGGGTTAAAAACCATTAATAATACTAAAGCCGATTAATACGGCGGAATGGAGCGTTATATTATGAAACTAAAAAGAGTATTATCGCTTGCACTGAGCTTGCTAATAATTTTTACAGCGGTGCCCACCGATATTTTTACGGCACTTGGGGGCTTCTTTGTAGCCGAGGCGAGTATTTCCTTCGACTCTGCTGATTATGACGAAGTGTTTAATATATATGATGCCGAGGATTTTTACAACCTAACCGAGTCAAAGTATGATGGTTATAGTCCTTGGGGATTTGATGGAGATAGGAATGATAGCAATGCAAAACTCCTCTTTAGGCTCCACAACGATATTACCCTGGATCCCGACGAATTTCAAAACGGCAATAGTCTAAGGACACTCAACGGGGTTTTGCAGGGGAATGGGAATACCATCACTTTAGAGATGAGTGGAAACTATAATACAAGCTCCAATGGCAGAATTGACCCCGACAATGCAAATAGTGGTAGATTAGTAACCTCGATAGGTCTTTTCCATAAAATTGGGGACAGAGGGGCTATTAGTGATGTCAATTTTAAAATAGCGAATGGTAGCTTTAGCTATATTTATTATGACTATTACAACGAGAGTGAGGTTGTAAGGCAGAGCTTTATTGCCGCAACAAACTATGGTACTATTCAAAACTGTTCGCTTGAAACCTCTTCGGGTTGGTATCAATATTATTCTGAAATAAATAGAAACAAAGCCGATGACTACTACGATTTTGGTATGCTTGTAGGCTATAATAAAGGCACCGTGCAGGACTGTATAGTTGATGGTGTTGGCATGGGGATAAGCATATCTGCAACTTCTGCTCCAGTAATTGAGGCACATATAGGTGGTATCGTTGGTGTAAATGCAAGTGGGGGCGAGGTAATCGGATGTGCTATCGACAATGCCGAGCTAAATTACACAATCTACCTTGCAGACAATGGCTCAAACTATCCATATGAACCATATGTAAAAGTGGGCGGAATTGTAGGGAAAAATGAAACAGGTGGAAACATCACAGGATGTGTGGTGGATGATAGGCCCGATGCCCTTTTGATAAGAGGTATTATTAATCATAAAGGTTATAATCTACCACCCAGCTATCCAATGAGTGCACTTCAAGTGGGAATATATGACCCTGACAAAGTAATTTATGAAGACATGTTAGATTATGTACGTGCTGATTCAATAGCAAACTATGTGGGCAACGACTATTATTACTCGACGAGCAACTATCCAACAAGTGTTGCTACTAACTATTCTCCCAGCACCAGTGATATGTATTCGGATTCACTAAGCATTCCCACAAGAACATATCATAGCGACAATGACATTTCGCCTGTTTACTCAAGTGTGCAAGCAATGATAAACGATGCCAATACACCGTTTATAGACCTCTCATACAATAATGTGGGGCTGTATTGGCAATCGGATGAAAAAATACTCACCTCAATAACACCAAGCGGTGACGACTACCAAGTAAAGGCGGAGCTCGGCGGTAAAATGCGACTCTCCGACGATGTTACAGTGGAGGTGGAATACACCGAAAAGGGTATAATCTCAAATGAAAATCTAAATGATAACATTAAATTTGACTTAACACCCAAAACCCTCAAATCCGCCGCCGAAATATATGTAAATTTCGGTGATGGCAGTACTCCAGATTGGCAAACACTCGAAGGAAAAACTATAAAAGCAGGAGTGGTTTATCCCATTGCCGTAGCGGTGGATGGGCAAAACCTCAGCGCAGCGGATTTAACTGTCCCTACTTGGACAGTGGGTCATGGAATAGAATTATTAAATGGGACAATTTCTGCACCGCCAACTATCGCACATAATACAAGTGTTGATATAAGTGCAGCGATTGGAATGACTACCCCAACCAGCCCAGCACAAACTGCCTCTGCATCAGCGAATTTCACGGTTTCTAATAAGGCTACACTTGATACCGACTGGGAAAGCCAAATTATAAAATCGCCGAGTGCAGTGTACATCCCTACAACTGCAGGCCTTGTATGGGATAATAGGGATAGAGTAGTGACAATTGAGTTGCCTACGGATGCGTGGTCAAACAATGGGGAAGCCCCAACTTTCTCATGGACTGCCGATAAGGATGATGGCGATGGAGTGACTATCACTAATGCTCAGACAAGAGCAGCAACATTCACCATAAACCCAACAAAATGGAATGCAAATGAAACAAAACTCACTGCAACACTGAATGTGACCGATGGAGATGGCATGCAGTCGACCACGGTGGAAATCCCCGTGATAAAAGGTGCTCCAACCCTTGAGATAACCGCGGAAAGTATAACGGCGGTAAACTTTAGCTCTATAAGCCAAGTAGCACAAACTCGCACTCCCACAGCAAAGCTAACGCTTAAAGGATATGATATAACCTCTTTGGGCACAGCGACTGTCACAATGACTGATGGCGCAGGCATTGCCACCCAAAGCGGAGCGTCGATAAGCATAACCCCATGGTTTACCACTGGTACAGCCACAAAAAATATCCAATTATCGGCAGGGTTTACATATGGTGGCGCTCCAACTGCTGTGACGAATACAGCGACAATCACGGTAAGCGTACCACAAATGAAGCTTGGGGTGTATGATAATACATCAGGAACAGGTACACTCGCACAAACAGGTGCGATAGGAACTGCGCCAGGCAATAAAAATCTATATGTAGTTGCAACTAAAGCTGGTGCTGGTAGTGAAGATCCATATGTTGTTAATAGTGTAACCGCATGGAGAGTTACTCCTGCTTCTTCTGCATCAATAACAGCAGCTGGAGTAATGTCTTTCACTGCACCTACGGCAGCAGGTGATATTGTCTACACAATCACACCAACAATAACCTTAACAGATAATAAAATAGCACTGACCGGTATAACTACCCCACTCTTAGTGGACGGAGCTATAGTAAATCCTAATGGGGTACTCACATTAACAGTACCCACCACTCGCTCACAACCAACACCACCGAGCGGTGACCAATCACAGCAGGCACCTCCACAGGGTGGCACAACCGATGATAACAGTAGCTCGACTACTCCAACCACCCCACCGAGCGGTGACGACAGCTCCTCCACAGCACCACAGGGCGGTGGCGACAGCTCTTCCACAGCGCCAAGTGGCGGTAGCGACAGCTCTTCCACAGCGCCAACAGGCGATACAAACTCCTCCACACCACAGGGCGATATTGATAGCTCCTCAGCCGCTACAATGTCGGCAGGATGGGGAAGCATTGGCGAATTGCCTGCGTCAAACCTACTCTTTACAGGCTTCGACAGCACCGCTTCAAACATGATAGCAAATAGCGGCGACAGTGAAGTGGGCACGGGACTGATGCTACTATCGGGAAATACGAGGGCGACATTCCCAACAGGATATGACGACACGGGTAAAAATGGACTCTATCTAAACAGCGATTCAAGCACGCAAACCTATACCGTAACACTTCCCGCAGTATCTGGGTCCAACGATATGTATGGATATACCATTATCAAAAATATAACTAATATTGTTAGCAATAATGCCGTGGTAAATAATAATGATGGCACATACAGCATCAATATCGACCCCGACGACGGACAGCCACACGGCGATGTGTTAACAGCACCTGTGAGCGCAGGAGCAAGCTTTGTACTTGAACCAGATGAGTATTTAGCTGTTTGCGTATATGCTCCAGTAGTAGCAACAGGGCAATCATTTTACCAATTCGAGGCGAGCAACACATTGATTATGGGTGTTAATAGAATTGAGCATTCCTATTCACAAGGCAAAAATGCACATAAAGACCCTGAAACACATGTATACACCTCAACACAACCCCTCACCTTAGCTTCGCCATTTAATGAAAACCTCAGCGATATCAGAAATGACATGCAGGCAGAGGGCGACCAAGGGAGAACACTTGTAAATGGTTCGGAAATACTGATAACAGTAAATGATGGTGGAGATGAAACTTCATCAAAATATATAATCAGTGGGCCACCAGTTGCACCCGATATATTCCCTAAGAAAGTGGCAGGCGAAGACCTCACCATCAATGTAGGCAATAGAATAGAGGTAGTTAGTTCACAGCCAAATGTCGAGCTATTATTTACGATAACTACGAATGTAGACGATGGAAATAATGCTATGACAAATACAAATAGCATATTGGGTTTGGAAGAGTTTGATAATACCATGGATGAAACAGACCCCACCGCTGATTTAATTGAAAATCCCGATGGCAGTGTGAAAGTGCATATAGCTAAGGATGGCAGTGCTGAAATACCATTCTACTTTAATATTGACACCATGGTAATAACTGCGTGGACAGTTGAGGTAGATGGCACGACGATAGAATATGCAAGTACCGCAGTGCAGGAAACTTACACAAATGCAGACCGTGCAGGCACAAGGGATGCGGCACTCTACATAACAAACCCAAATAACAATGGGACACTTGTAGTGGATGATCAAAAGTATTCAAGGGAAGACATGACACTCTTCATAATGGACACAAACAGGGTGGCATTTACCGAGGGCTACACCACAGTAAAATATATAGTAGCTGAAACAGAATCCGGAGCTAATAATGCCCAAGAAACAGACGCCCTCGACTATGACCATACAAAAGGGATAGATGTGAGAACATTCCCAGGACTGGGGCTTGAAGCTGATGGAAACTACAATGAATTAACAGAGATTTATGTAAGGGTAATAGCGAGACATACAAGCTCGATTTACCATGTTAATGAAACACTTAAAGTCACCTTCCTTGAGGGGCTTAGAGATCCCATTGTAAACACAGTTGCAATAAATTCAGACGACGGTAGCATGGATAATCTCGACACTAATTTAGCGGACAAAGCCTACATAGCCCCAAAAACTAAATTGGTACTTGAGGTAGACGAAGCAGACATAGATCCACAATTTTTACCAAATGCGGACAATGAAGTTACTCTTCCGCCGTCGATTACAAGCTATGCAAGTAATATCCCGAGTATTAGATACTTTGTGAGCGTACACGCAACAGGCGCTACCCCACCCGATTGGGAAGACATAGAGGATAACTCGGAGATATTCACACAGGCAACACCGACAATTCACTACCAACAGAGTGACGGTTCAGTGGATACCGCAAATGCAAGACTTGCAGTGCCCATCGAGATAGATGCAGTGCATGGGCAGAGTGTTACACTATATGCAAAGGTGAATACACCTACAAACGCCTCCACCGAAAACGCAGGTACAGTCACACAGATGACATTCATCGTACAAGATGCACTATCACTGCCTGAAATAACAATAAATGCGGCGGACGGCACAGCAATTTACCCAGACCCAACCGACCCGACAATAGGACTTCCTGCACAGCTTGAAGTCGGAAATGTAGTTTATCTTTCTGCGGCGCAAGCGGACGGCGCTTTAGCCAGCTTCTCAAATATCTTCTACAACCTAACAGGTACGGAGATAACCACCGAGATGATAGAGCAGGCGCAAATAGCGTATAGGGAAAGCCCCTCACGCATACCCGATGCAAGCGACAATAAAGACCTATACCTATACAACGCAAATAGTGGGATACCAGTTACCTACAATGCGCAGAGCTCATTTAATCTAATGGCAGTAATCACCCCAAGCCTTACAAGCGGCGCAGTGGAAAAGGGTGCAACAAGCCACAATTTAGATTTTACACGAAATGTTAAAGCGCTTCCTCCTGCGGAAATTCCAGCAGCACAGCCAGCAGGCTCGACCCCTGCGGCAATATCATATGTGGCGGATAATTCAAGCATAACACTCACCACGGGCACGGCAGGCGCATACATCTATTACACTGTAAACAACCTAACTCAAAGCGATTTAAATCCTGATCAATATGAAGATTTACTTGCGGTGGGCGACATGGAAGCACTCGAAGCACTCCCCACCAAGAGAATACGCTCGGGTGAAAGCATACAGGTGGAAATAGATGAAAACGGCAATTTCTCAGTGTTTGCAAGGGCGAAACAGCTCGAAGATGCCAACACAACTGCGGCTGCATCTGCAACAGTGAGATTTGATTACCAACTCGAACAATCCCCAGCACCAAGGACAAATCCATCCACGGTGATACTCCCAGACGATACCGATGCCACAGTGGTGGTAGCAGGCACACAGATAAGGCTAATAACCACTAAGTCAAACTCGGTAATCTACTACACAGAAAACGGCAGTGACCCAGTAATACCCGATGTGATAGGAGCATTCCCAACGGATATCTACACCAAGCTATACGACGCTGAAAACCCACCTATAATGCCAGAAAACAACTACTACATTACGGCAATACAGGTTTCACTACCGAGTGACACACAGCTCGTATATGCGGATAGTGAATCAGTTACCTTCTCCTTTGCGGCTCCAGCGCCAGTTTACTCACCAACATTCTCCCATCCAGGCGGTACGGTGGTATTTGGCACAGAGCTAAAGCTTTCGATAGGCTCGCAGGAAAACACCGAGATATTCTACCGAATTATCGAAGATGGTGACACACCTGACGCAGACGATATACTCACAGCCACAAACGGACAGCTCTACAACAGCGAAGAGCCAATAATAATTGATAGAGATATGACTGTTCAGGCGATAGGTGAGAGGGATGGCACTGTGAGTAAGGTGGCAGAGTTTACTTTTGAACTCGCAGACCAGTTAGACCCACCCGAACCCTCACTCGACAGTGGCTCGGTGGTATACTCTGGCTACACACTTGAGCTCGACTCGGATAGAAGCTCAAGGGTTGCATACACCAAGGACAACAGCGACCCCTCAGATCCTGATAACGACGCTGTTTTCTACGGCACGAATGTTGTAATAAGCGGTGAACCTGGCGAGAGTGTTACAATAAGGGCATACTCGACAGAATCGGACTACACCCCAAGTGAAGTAGCCACATTCACCTATACAATAGTTGAGGAAGAGGAGCTTCTAAGAGCGAGTCCTGGAACCACAGAAGTGGTGAGAAATGGCACAGTGGTAACGCTGTCCACCTCGATAACCGATGGAGAGATTTACTACACAACAAATGGTGACGATCCGCTTGATGATGGCAGAAGAGGCACTACTGTAACCCTTGATGGCACACCGGGAGAGCTAATCAGCCTTAAAGCGGCAGTTACAATTGATGATAACACAAATAGCGACAACGGCTCGGTGCCAGTGGTATTCACATACAGGCTAATGAGCAAGAGCATGACACCATCAGCCTCCATCCCAAGTGATGCCATAACACTCGACGGCGCACAGGTGGCACTCATTGCAGGCGAGGGCGCAAATATCTACTACACCACCGACGGAACAGACCCCACCACAGCGAGCTCACTCTATATGGGGCCAATTTCGGTAAGTGATTCACTGATACTAAAATCAGTTGCTTCCGAAGCAAATAAAGAGCTCAGCGACATCTCCACATACTTCTACTCGGCGGCAGGCGATGTAATACCACCGAGGAGCAATACAAATTCGGGTGAAATAGAGGCAGGAACTCAAATTATACTATCCTCTGCAACCGATGGAGCGTCAATTTACTATTCAACTGATGGCAGCACACCGAATGCCGATTCACTCGATAAACTCTTTAGATATGAAACCCCTATAACCATTACCAGACCGGTGACAATTCAAATGATAGCGGTTAAAGATGGATTAAATCCGAGTCCAGTAAATTCAATAACCTACACGGTGTTCAGTCCTCCAGAGCCTGAAGAAGACGGTGAGGACGGACAGGGCTTCATAGCCACAGGCACCGACAGACTCGAAAGCAAGAGAACTTTTGAAGAGCAGACAGGGCCATCCTTTAGCGATATAGTCCTACAAGACACAAAAACCCTCTCGGTAATTTCGGGTAATGATGGTTCAATCCCCGTACAGGCAGAATTTTTCATAGAAGAGCTAACACCGAATGATGACGATGAAATTTCAGTTAAATCGGTGGATAGCAACTATAAAATTGCAGGACTCTTTGATGTATCCCTACGCACGAGCGAGGGAGAAGTACAGCCGGACGAAGAGGTGGAAATAGGGCTTCCAATACCAAGGGAATATCAAAATGGTATTGTAGTCATCGCAAAAATAAACGATGATGGTAGCTCAGAATTTCTCACCACACGCCGCTCAAGCGGTATGGCATACACATTTGTTGACGATCTTGCAAAATACGCGGTAACAGTTCCCGATGAAGTTAGCAGTAGCAATATGACACCAATAGTAATCGGCATACTATCCGCGGCAGCAGTACTCACAGCTTCTGGTACGGCTATGTCCCTACTCAGACGCAGAAGAAGACTTGACATGGGCGTCATGGACGATAACTCCTATGAAGAAATTCCACAGCAGAATGTAAGCGAGGGATTTGGCGAAAATGTCCCGATGGACGATGAGGAAAATTATCCTAAGATGTAGGGGTATAAAATAATCCGTGGGATTATTTAAAAATGAAAAGTGAAGAGTGAAAAGTTTTGGAGTTTAGCTTGGTAAAACAAAGAGGTTTAAATCCAATTACACCAAAATCTTTTCACCTTTCACCCCCACAAAAACAGTAAACTGAAAATTTTAACGAAAAGAGGCTATCTATAATGCTTAATCGAAAGTACTATCCATTTGAGCGCAATAGTTATTATTTCGGGAAGTTGCTCACGGCGAAAGATTTTGAGTCGGAGCAAAAATATCTAAATGACAAAAGACGCTTCATGAATCGCCTTACAGGTACAAACGGCATTGTGGCAGGCATGGGCGTTATCAGAGCCGATGATGCCTCGGTAGTAATCCAAGCTGGTTGCGCTTTAGACGCTTCGGGCAGAGAGATTGTAATGCCTGAAACAAGGGTTGTAAAACTCTCCACCATAGAGGGCTATCAAAACCTAACAAGCACGGTGGCATATCTTGGCATAGGCTACAAAGAAGAGCCAACCGATAAGGTATATGCTGTTATGGCGCAGGAAGCAAGCGGTCAGGAAGCGCACAACAAAATGCGTGAAGACTACGAGCTCATACTGATGGACGAAGCCGCAGTGGAAAATATCGCAAAACCGATAGACACATTTGTAGTTTGCAAAGTGCTCTACTCCGATGGCGACATAGAAGTGGTGCAGTACACACCCTCCTACCTACCACTTACTGAGAATATGATAATAAAAGCAAAAATCCGCAAAATAGGTCAGGGTACGGGCGAATACTCCTTCTGTTACGACCTCTCCGCTCCAAATTTTGAAAATGAAAATGGCGAAAAGAAATTCCAAGTGGGCGGCAATAATCTAAGGCTATCCTACGGCGAGAGCCGCACATTTACATACTGCCTAACACCCGAAGAGCACATCTGGGGTGCAAATGGCACAGTGGCACTCACAGCAAGCAATTTCACCGTTCAGAAAAACGGAGAAGTATTCCCACTAAACGACAGTTTTGACATGACTGTTAAGCCTGTGAGCAAATCGGTGGAAGATTTTTATCTGAGCGAATATTACAGCTTGCCAATGGATAAAACCCTCGACGATTTATACGATCAGCGCCTTTGGATTGCAAAGCTTGTGCTGATAAGACAAAACACACAAATCATACTCGACAGTGTGACAGGTGCACCATTCGACCAGTATTCATACAATCCCCAACAGCTTATGATGCTCAGAAGACTTGAAGCGTACTACCCCTCGGTAGCGGCTGGTGCAGTGGTTAAGAGCGAAGATAATTTTGCACCGATAGTCGATGGTGCATCGCTGCACAATGCAGGCGAGAAGAGAATGACAAGCGGCGTTTTCGACCTTGCAATAAGCCTCGGGCACGACAAAAAGAAAGCGGTATTCTCCCACGAAATCATGCATGGACTCGGCAAAGGCCCAGTATATGTGGATGTGGCACTTGAATATATAAATGCAGGCGAACCTGGCAAGGAAAGCACCGAAATCATACTCGGCAACAAAGCGATATTTGCAGACGAAGAAAATGCTAATACCGAGAGAGTGTACAGTGTTGAAACAGCGGTTAAAGCACTACCCGATAGGGGCACTTTCATAGTGGGTGCAAAACCCGGGGAAAACACAGGGCTTATAAGCCTTAGAATTAGATGGTTTGCATATAAAGCGGACGAAATCGGAAACGAATTTAAGCCAACGGGCGATAATAAGCCATATATACTTGTTAATCCAGATACAATTGTTATACAGCCAAAGGGCACAGCACATATTTCACCGATATTTGTAAATATGCCCACCGAGCCTTGCAATTACAGCTTAGTTGACGGACAGGGTGGAAGCATAGACCAAAACGGTGTTTACACAGCTCCTGCTAAGGAGGGCGTGTACGAGGTGAGAATAGAAGCGGTGAGCAATCCATTTATATTCACCCACGCATTCGTTATAGTTTCTCAAAACACCAAGGACAAAGACAATGACGCCAAGGATGGCAAAAAATAATTAGTAAAACTTTGCTTTGAAAGGCAGGTGATAGATTATTTATCAGGTATTTAACATGGATTTACAAATCCTTCGAACTGTTATAAAGAATGAAGTAAATGAAGTTTCAGTATGCACCGACCTTAAGCGTGACACTGGCACATTTTACACACTCATTTCAATAAATGATGAAAATGTTCGCCGTGAAGTGGTAAAGAAGATTAAGGGAGAGGGCGCATTCTCAAACAATAGGGACTTCATAGGTTCATTCACCTATGAAAACAGTTTTTGCCTAATATTTAACTATCGCAATGAAGTCCGCTTAGGTGATAAAGAAGCCATGATAGCAGGGACATTTAAAAAACGCAAAGAGCTCGCAAATGCATTTGTTATGGCTTGTATCGAAGCCGATTGTAGCCAGAGCATGGGGGAGCTTATACTCGAAGAGGCAAATATTAATATAGTTGGGGAAAATAAAATACAGTTTAACTATTTTATGGATTTTGCCAAATACAAACCCGATAAAAACGAGCGTTTTTACTATGATAAGGTGGGTAAATTAGTATTTGAAATACTTGCAAGAGAATATATTCTTAAGTTTGATGAAAATATAGATAATTACCCCAAAGAACTGCAAGCCTTCTTTAAAAAGATGCAAAAAAGCGGATTTACAAGCTACAATCAAATACTCACATTCATAAATCTCATGCCCGATAAGCCTGTTGCAAGGGAGAGGGGCATAAGGAGAATATGGAGCAATATATTAGCGGCAGTCGCTTGGGCACGTGCCCATTCAATGCAACTCTTCTTAGGTTTCTTAGTTGTTTTTACGGTGATATACACCGCTTATCAAATAACAGCGAGATTGTCGGTTGGCAGAAATATGGAAGAAAATCTTAATTTCAGTGGACTGTACACAATTGGCGATGTCTACTTAGGGGACGAGGATTTATAGTGAATAAACTCCAAAATTACTAATTACTAATCAATTAATACCCTAATCCCTAACTATAATATAAAACGATGGATGGTGGAGATATGACCGTACTTAACAAAACTATGGGAAGAATACTTTTAGTAATTGCGGCTGTGGCGGCAATAGTAGGTGCATTTGTATTTACTCCCGGCAGTATAGATAATATAGTCGGCATAGCCGCCGCCGGAAACGGTCAAGCACTTGTGCAACGAATAGCTGACGACGAGATAATTTTCGAGCTCATCTCCTCGAGTGGAAATACGGTGGATAGCTTTAGTATTTCACAAACTTCGGGGGATGAAAAAAGTAAAATTCTCGACTTCTCAATAGATGCCGAGGGTATTGTATGCCTAATAAGAGAATACTCGGATAAGTATACGGGTGAATATATAAGGCAGGACCTCGAAGTCTATGACATGAACAGTCTATTCTCTAAAAGGGTTGCCGAGATATCACTTGAAAATGAAGACGGCATACACTACAAATGGGTTTCAACTTCGGGAGTAACGGTACTCATGGGCACCGATGCACTCGAAAGCACTTTAGTGAGAACAGCCTACGACACTGAATCGCTCATTAATGTGGCAAACCCACAAACAAAGAGCTATCGTGAATATGAAGTGGACCCAGAAGAGGGCATCTACGATGTAGTGGTAGCTTCCGACGGAGTTGCATTTGCTACAATGTCGGGCAAGGTGTTTGCGGCGGAAGACGGAGGAGAAGCCGAAGAAATTTATCCTGCAAGAGAGCTTACCGAGCTGATGTATCCAATGTTTATTGAAGCGTTCGACTCGGAAAAAGTGCTGATAGGTGAGCAAATTTCAGGAGATGTGCTCTCACTAAGTGTAGGCAGTGGCGACACAGAAATGCTAATGAGCAATTCCACAAAATTTACAGGCATTAACGATTATTCCTCGGGCGATTTACTACTCGCCTCCTTTGCGGACACACAAAACTATGCAGGAGTAGTAAAAAGCATTAACACCGACGGCTACGCAGTGGTAATATCAGAAGATGGCATTGCAAGCTCGGTGGAGAAAATTACAAAGGGAATAATCCCATTTGTAGCAGGCGTCATTATTAATTTCTTAATATACGCAGTGGTGCTAATCGGTGCGGTGATGTTTGTCACAATTATAATTTCACAGGTAAGAGCGAGCAGAACAGTGCTTTTAAAGCTGATATTTGCCTCAATACCAATGGTGGTAATAGCATTTATAGCATTCGGAGCATTTAGCTATAATTCATACAGCAACTCAATTGAGGAAAACTTCAATAAGCAGGTAGAGGATGAGGGAAATCTGCTCACAGCGCTATTTGGTGCTGATGGTTTTAGCTCAATAGAATACCCCTATCACTACAATAGTGTGGATTACAGATATATTGCAAGACAGCTCGCCACAAGGGAAGTATACACAAGGACTGCTTATTACGAAAATAATGAGCTACACATAGGGGTGGATACGGATAATCCATGCTTCTATCCATTGGAGCTTGTGGGAAGCAGTGATTTGATGAAGCTGTATAGCGATGCAGTGTTCAGCGGTAACTCACAGACTGGGGTAATAGAGGACGAAGACGGCAAGCGCATCACCTGCGTAACCCCGATAGGCGGCGCCTCAGGTTCCACAGTATACCTGCTTGAAACAGGCATCCTCTCAAGCAATATGGATAGATACAACAATGCATTTATAGGTCAGTTTGTTATGATAGCGGCAGTGTTTATAGTGGTGATTTGCGCAATGCTTATCTACTCATTTAGACGAGTGCTCACACCGCTTGCCGAGATTAAAAACGGACTTGAAGAATTTTCGGTTGGCAATAGAAAAATTCGCCTCGAAACAGAAACCGAGGACGAACTTTCCGATATCACAAAGGTGTTTAACAAAATGGCGACCGATATAGACACTCAGCTTTACAGCTTAAAGAGCTTAAGCAATACATATTACAGATTTGTACCGCAGAGAATTTTTAAACTCCTTGGCAAAGAAAGACTGTCCGACATAAAGCTTGGGGACTATACACAGGGACGCTACAATGTGCTCTATGTAAGACTAAGGCTAAATTCAGACAAACTCTCGCCAAAAGAGGATAGAGCAATTAGCGACAGATACTTCAACATCGTAAATCAAGTTTGCAATCAGTTCGACGCCACAATGCTGGTGGACAGAATGGATATGCACGATTTAAAAATAATATGTGGAGAATCAGGAAATACAGGTGTAAACATAGCGCTTGCCGCACTCGCTTTAGTGGATGGCTACAACGCTACCTGCCTGCTTCAAAACCGCATGGAAGTAGTATTTGTGCTACATCACACCGATTTGCTTTACAGTATCTCGGGCGATGAAAACAGATTTATCCCAACGATGGTCTCGAGTGGGCTTCGCAATTTAGAAAAAGAGATGGATAATTTAAGGATGTTCTCGGCAAGGCTTATAGTCACCGAAGATGCATATAAAACGCTTGAAAGTGATAAATACTACCATCGCCACATCGGCACAACGGAGGGCGAGGGAATACCAAATACTCCACTCTACGATTTCTACGACAGTAGCTCGCCAGAGGTAATTAGGCTGATAAATGGCACTAAAAATACTTTTGATAAAGCGATGGAGCTCTACTCACAGGGCAGGTACTACGATTCTAAAAACCTCTTTGCACTTGTTATAAGAGAAAATCACTACGACAATGTTGCAAGAAGCTATATATTCAGATGCGAAAAGAAGCTCAACCAATAAGGAGGGCATGTGATGGACTTTTCAAAACTTATCTCGTCATTAACGGATAATTTAACACGCAGTATATCCTCCCCAGGCAAGCAAATTAAGAGGGAAATACAGAGCAAGACAAATCCACACAGACTATCCAAAAAACTAACCGACCCCATCACAAGGGATATAAATAATACCCTCAGGGGCAGAAAAAAGCCTAAATAAAGGCTTTTGGATAAAAATACTTATTATAGCCGTAAATCAGATATAAATAGCTTGGTTTTATTGTCTTAAGAAAAACTAAAAGGGGTGAGAAAAGCACATGAATAGTTTATTTAAGCTGTTGGCATCTTCGCTAAAGCGTGTCACCACGGCTTTAACAAGTCCCTTTAGGCTGATGCTTGTAAGCATTCAGCGAATGTTTAACATCAATGTTATCACCGCTAAGCTTATATCGCCTCTTACCAAAAAGATAAAGGAACTAATTACCCTGCGTCCCAAAAATAGGGATGAATACTATGCGATGGGCAGATTGCTCATTTACAAAAAGGTCTTTTACACGGGGGTTATGGTAATCTGCGCAGGGGTAATAATCTACTTTACTGTATATGCCGATCCAATTCCAACCCAGTACGAAGAATCCGAAGAGGTAATAAGCAGAATTTATTATAGTTTTGATGACATGGAGCTCAGTGAATTTGCAGGTGTTGCAAATATCAGAGCGGTGGACGGCAGAACGGTGTATGTAGGGGATATAGACATGGGTGCTTGCACAGGTGTCGGCACACTTTACAATCGTGAGGGACAGCTTGTCTACGAGGGCGATTTTGTAAACAATAAATACGACGGCGAGGGAATAAAATACTACCCCGACGGTTCGGTGCTCTACGAGGGCGGTTTTGCAAATAATTTATACAGCGGCACAGGAAAACTATATGGGATTTCAGGAGAGCTTGTCTATGAGGGCGAGTTTAAAGATGGGGAGTACCACGGAGATGGGCTTGAGTTTGAAGGACAATCTTTAGTGTATGAGGGAATGTTCTCAAAAGGAGCCTACCATGGAGCAGGCACACTCTACCATGAAAACGGAAATGTAAATTACGATGGAGAGTTTTACATAGGCGAAGCACAAGGGCTTGGCACACTCTACAACTCCGCAGGCAAGGCGCTCTACACTGGAATGATGAGGGACGGCGAAATTAACCACGAAGCACTACTTGGTTCAACACTCGAAGATATATACACATCATTCTATGAAACCCCACAAATTTACTACGACAACAGCGACAGCTGTTTTGTATACGAGGAAGCAGGAATAATTATATCCACCGACAGCAGAGTAATGGTGGATATATGGGAGAAAGAAAACGAGACTTCACAAACAGGTGAAGGGTTTTACTTCATGCCGGGTGAGTATGAAACTGCAAACTCGGATGAGGTAATAACCGAAGACGGAGCACCAACCGAGCAGGGAGCACCCACAGAACAGGGGGCACCCACCGAGCAAGAACCTGAGCGCAACGAAATTATAATCACACAGGACGGTGTGGACACATCGCCTCAAGAAAGCGAAAGCGCTACCCCCGCACCACCTTCCACCACCATAGTGCCCGAATATGGCACAGGGCCAATAGTTGTTCAGGTGAATAGGGTGTTAGAGGGTGAGAGCCCATACGATGTTGCAGTGAGAAATCATTTTGGCGATAAAGAAGTAGAAAATCCATTTATGATTTCAAATTCCACAGAGGGAATGCAAAGCTCACTTACATATGTGCAGAGCGCGCCGAGAGTGGCAAGCTCTATGAGCGGTAATGTCTATATAGACACAAGCGAGATAGAAAGGCTTTTAGAGGAACTTGTGCAGAGTGGCGCTGGCTCTAATCAGGAACTGTTAGACAGGCTTGATGCACTAAATCAGCTACAAGTAGAAGCGGCTGAAAGAGCGATAGAGGCGGCGGCAAAAGCAGAAGAAGCGGCGGCAGAAGCGGCAAAGGCGCAGGCGGAAGCGGCGGCAAAGGCTGAACAAGCGGCGGCGGATGCGGCGGAAGCTCAAGCCGAAGCCGATGCAAAACAAGCAGAAGCGGATGCGGCACAAAAAGAGTCCGACGAAGCGGCGGCAGAAGCAAATGCGGCAATGGTGGAAGCGGCAGAAAAAGCAAACGAGCTTGCAGAAGCGGCGGCTGAGGCGCAGAAAGAAGCAAATGAAAAGGCTGAAAAAGCGGCGGCAGAAGCAGCGGCGGCACAGGAAGAGGCGGCTGCAGAAGCGGCTCGAATTGCAGAGGAAACAGCGGCGGCGCAGGCGGAAGCCGAAAGAAAAGCAAATGAGCCCGATGTACCTGATTTTGTTGAAAAGGAAATCACACTCTACTTTGAGATAGACAGCGACATCTGGCAAAGCGAAGCCGAACTTGATAGAACAAAGGTATTTATAGAAAAGGTTACTGTGATGAAGCCCGGCGACCCTGAGAGACTCGGTGATAATGCAGTGCAGTTTGATGTAAATATGCCACCTGCAATAGAGGATTGTGTCTCCATAGATGTAATTCGTCAGGATATACCAACAGCATTTAGCAACATAGCCTTTGAAATGGATAAGCAAAACAAGCTTTTCATAGAAATTGATAAAGTAAACTACGCAGAACAAATAGTACAAAAAGCCTATGAGGACGATGGTTATAGATATACCTTTAACTATCAGCTCAGCGATAAAAACAATGTGATGTACTATTCTGTTGAGAGATAAGGGGGGATAATTTTGGCGGACTTTTCAGTTATATCCGATACGAGTACGGCGGTGCTTAAAGTGTTAAGGGCAAACCTCTGCCCCGAGCTTATAGCCTCACCCGAGGCGATAAACTTAGCGGCACCGAATGATAAAAACGGCGATTTTCAGCTCGGTATGTTTATGTACGACATGCAGGAGCTAAATGAATACCGCACCTCCGCACCTGTGAGGAGGGGGGATAATACCACCACCTTCCCAGATAAGGCATTCACACTCTCATACATGCTCTTTATGAACATGGGAGCGCAGATTGCCTCGGGAGCAGAAACTGAGCAAAGGGTATTTGGCAGAGTGATACAAACACTGATGGACAATCCCTCGATAAGCTTATCTCTATCACAACCATTTTCCGAAAGCGAGGGTGATGGCGTAATGCTATCAATAGTAAACCCAAGCTACGAGGAAAAAAACAGGATATGGACTTCACTGACAATGCCATATCAAGTGGGAGTGTATTTCACGGTAACACCGGTGGTAATCTCCTCTAAACGCAGAGACTCTTTCACAAGAGTTACCGATGCTACTTTTACTTCAGTGCAGATTACTAAATAGAGGATAGAGGATAGAGGATAGAGAATAGGGGTTAGATATTTAATCTCAACAATTTTAGCTTTGGAATATTTTTTCGTATTATAAATATATTTTTGCAAAGCAAAAATACACTAACTTTTTCACTATTCACTCTTCACTATTCACTCAAACAAAGGGGGGATGAAAAATGTTTCGTAAAACCGTCAATTTTG
>CAYJIJ010000005.1:5865-28982 GCA_964370185.1 uncultured Oscillospiraceae bacterium | reverse complement strand
CTATTCACTCAAACAAAGGGGGGATGAAAAATGTTTCGTAAAACCGTCAATTTTGCAGTGATACTCCATGACGATTTTACAGGTAGAACCATTTTAAAAGGCGGTCATGTATTTAAAGTTAATGACCGCATAGTAACACCGATCAGCAAAGAAGAAGGCTTTTATGTCTTCTGTGGCTTAGAGGGAACAGTCTTTCATCTGAGTATCTCGGGTGGCAAGTATATGGAAGAGATGCTTACCATAGATACAAAAAAAGGTGACTCGATGCCACAAATTATCCAAATTCGCTTATTTAGGCGCTACCAAGCCGGATTTTCCGACTGTGAATATATTGAGGGAGTGCACGCCCCCAACAAAACCGTATACGCAATAAAGCAAGGCAAAGGTGCAATGAAGCTGATTTCGAGCAGTAAAGACGAGGGAATAACCTCGGTAACACTCTCGGGCTACTTCTACACCCCCGCCGAGCAAACGCGGTTCATCATTGGTAAAGACACAAATAAAGAATGCTTTATCACCGATGCGGTGCAGGAGGATAAGTCCTATAAAATTCATGGAAGCTTTAAGCATACCCACAAAAACGGAAGCCCCGTTTGCAGGGCGTATGCGGCAAGATGTGATGCGAATGGTAGATTCTTTATCCCTGTGGATAGAGGAGAAAGCGCTCTGATTAAGGAAGTGCTATTTTATGAGGAGGGGGATGAGAAGTGGGGCTGCTCGTATGTAACGGAGCTCAAATGATGTGTAGTTTTGGAGCTGCACCTTCGGCACTTATGGTGACTCCGCAGAACAAGACCTTCTCGGGCACGCCGGCGGCGAATATCATGGATTTTAAGCCCATGATGAATATAATGCCGTTTGGCATGTGTATGTCACTTGCTAATCCTACGGTTGCCAGTGCAACCGCAGCAGCGCTCGGAGTACTTACTCCAATGCCCTGCATCCCTGTAATTACAGGGCCGTGGGTTCCGGGTTCGCTTAAAACCTTGATTGCAAATCAACCAGCGCTCAATAATACCTGCAAATGCTTTTGCGCATATGCCGGCGTTATTCAGATTATTAACCCGGGACAAACAAAAAATATGGTTGGTAATTAGAGAGTTTCTCTAAAAATTATTAATAACTTAAGTAAAGGAGGAAGACCATTCTAACCAGATGGTCGTAAGAAAAAATGGCTGAATATTTATCTCCAGGTGTGTATGTTGAAGAGTTTGAGTCCGGCATGAGGGCTATGGAGGGTGTTAGCACCAGTACTGCAGGCTTTATAGGCTTAGCTGAAAAAGGCGCAACAGCAGGCACTCCAGAGTTTATCACAAGCTTTGCTGAATTCCAACGCAAATTCGGTGGCTACCTTTCCGAAACAGCCTTTGGCGCAAATCGCTATTTAGCTTACTCGGTGGAACAGTTCTTTGCAAACGGAGGCGCTCGTTGCTATATTATGCGCGTTGCTCCAGCTGATGCGAAAACTGCAAGCGGTGTAGTTGGCTCAATGGTTGTTAAAGCGAAAAACGCAGGTAAATGGGGTAACAACATCAAAATTACAAGTGTTGTAGCTTCCAAATCCAAAAGCCCAGTAGTTGCTTCCGAAGAAGATGCAGCTTCAGGAAATACCACATACCAATTCAAAAATGCTTCCGCATTCTCAGTTGGCGATGTAGTTGCACTTGTTGAAGCTGACGAAGCTGTTGAATACAACGCAATAGCTAAAATCCAAGGCAATGCAGTTACTTTTGTAAACGCATTCGAAACAGGCAGCATCGTTGATACAGGCGTAGTTGCTAAGAAATGGATTGCAAGCTGTGAAGCTACAATCGAAGTTGCTTGCGGTGAAGAAGTAGAACTTTACGAAAATGTTTCCTTCAACCCACAAAGCACTGATTACATTGAAAACAGAATGTCCCGTTCCGCATTAATCGACATTAAATACGATGTGATTGATGAAATCTTCCCACCAATGTTAGTTCTTGCAGGCGATGCAAAAGCTAAGAGAGCTACTATGGCTCTATCCGGCGGTAGCGACGGTAACGGCAAAAATGTAACTGACGATGTTTACATCGGCGGCGGCGACACTCCAGGCAAACGCACAGGCCTTGAAGCGTTTAAAGAAATCACAAATGTTAGCATTATGGCAATCCCAGGGATAACCTCCCCTGCTGTACAGCTTGCACTTGTATCACATTGCCAGCTACTTGCAAGCCGTTTTGCAGTGCTTGATATGCCCGGCGATGTAACTAAACCACAGGAACTATTAGTTCACCGTGAAATAGTTGACAGCGATTACGCTGCAATGTATCATCCTTGGTTACAGGTATATGATATGGCGGCTAAAAAAGCTACATACATTCCTCCATCAGGTGCTATTTGCGGTATCTACGCAAGAAGTGATAATACAAGAGGTGTTCACAAAGCTCCTGCTAACGAAGTTGTTAACAACTGCTTAGGTCTATCCTGCCTATACAATAAAGGCGAGCAAGACCTACTAAATCCAGCAGGCGTTAACCTAATCCGTGCTCTACCTGGACAGGGAATTAGAGTTTGGGGTGGCAGAACTTGTTCTTCAAACAGCCTATGGAAATATGTCAATGTGCGCAGACTATTCATCTACTTAGAAGAAACAATCAAAGCACAGACAAACTGGGCAGTATTTGAGCCAAACGATCAAGTGCTCTGGGCAAGAGTTGGCATGACTATCCGCTCCTTCCTAAGAGATATGTACCGTGCAGGCGCACTCGTTGGCACAAGCGAAGACGAAGCATTCTTTGTAAACATCGGCCCTGACACAATGACTCAACAGGACATCCAAAACGGCAAGCTAATCTGCGTAATCGGCGTAGCTCCAAGCCGTCCTGCTGAATTTGTAATCTTCAGAATTACACAATTCATGAAAGAGTAATTTTAGCGTAAGAACCATTTTTTAAAATATATTAACTACCTGAAAGGATGAAATTAAAATGGCAATAAACTTATATCCATACAAGAAGTATAATTACCGGGTGGAGATAGACAGTATCGACGTAGCAGCTTTTTCCGAAGTTAGCGGATTTGATGCAACTATTGATGTTATCGAGTACAGAGAAGGTACCGAAACAATAGCTTCTCCAAGAAAAATGCCCGGCTTAACAAAGTACGGCAATGTTACACTAAAATGGGGCATGAGCGAGAATATGTCTTTCTATGAGTGGGTTGCAGGTATCTCTAATGGTACTAAAGGCGCCGCTGAAGACAGAGTTCAGGACATCACCATCTATCTAATGGACGATGCAAGAGGCGATATCGCTAACTGGACACTTGTTAATGCATGGCCTTGCAAATACACAGCTCCTGACTTTAATGCAAGCGCAAGCGAAATCGCTTTTGAAAGCGTAGAGCTCGCATTTGAAGAAATGAGAAGAAACCTATAATTTTACTTACTACAATTATTTTTTACTCACTTGGGTGCGGCAAAATCAGCCGCACCCACCCCAAGGGGTAGTTTTAAGTGAAGAGTGAAGAGTGAAAAGTGAAGAAGTTAATGTATTTTTGCGTAGCAAAAATGTATTTTAAATAAGTTTCGCAGGGCGAAACACTGAAACTATTCACTATTCATTATTCATTATTCACTCTTAACTTAAGCTTATCCCATAAAAAATTTTTGCGGCAATTGTCGCAGACTGGAGTATATATAATGGAATTTGATTTTGTTACCGAATATGAATTTGATTTGCCTAAAGGCTATGTTGATAGCACGGGCACACTGCATAAAAGAGGTGTTATGCGCCTTGCAACTGCCGCCGATGAAATACTGCCACTCAGGGACCCCAGAGTAGTGCAAAATCCAGGCTACCTCACAGTGATACTCCTATCAAGGGTAATCACTTCCCTTGGCACACTTCCAAAGCTTGACCCGAGAGTGGTGGAGAAATTCTTCTCCTCAGACCTTGCGTTTTTACAGGATATGTACCAAAAAATAAATGCAATAGAAACTATTACAAACAGTTGTGTTTGTCCCGAATGTGGCCATAAATACGAGCAAGCTATAAATTTTACGATGGCGGAGTGACCATATACCCCGAAGAATTACTCTACCAAGAAATCTCCTTCATCTCATATTATTACAACTGGGATTTCAGTACGGTAATTAAGCTTGACCACAAAACGAGAAGGCGCTTCTGCGCGGAAATCTCCGCCATACACAAAGAAATAAATAATGAACCAAAGAATATATTTGAGCTATAACGAGGGGAATACCCTTCATATTGCTTTTAACCTCAGAGGAAAGGAAGGGTAATCAATATGGCAAACGAACCAACACCAACAGGCGGAACTTGGAAACCCAAAACAGGTTCACTACCTCGTCTACCAGTGCCGGGGTACAATTTTCAGGTGTTTATACAGATGGTACCAATGAGCTTCTCAAAGATTAGCGGCCTTGAAAACGGAGTGGAAACAGAGCCCTTTGTAGAGGGCGGATATAATAGATTTACAAAATCCCTATTAAAGCCAGTTTCCACCGAAAAGGTGCTCACTTTAGAGAGGGGCATGGTAAGTGCAGCTAATATGAATTTCTTAGCCGCAATGCTCGCAGGCAGATTTGCAGTGGGGCAAAGGCTTAATATTCCACTGGCACTTGTGGTAAGGGATCATGGCGGAAAGCTTGCAAAAATCTACGCAATAGAGGGAGCAACCGTGAGAAAGTGGTCTGCATCAGAGCTAAATGCCGCAAGTGGCAATATAATTATCGAAACCTTTGAGCTTGTATATGAAAGGCTTGAAGATCAGTCGATGCTTGCAATGGCTGGTAATCTCATAGGGCTTTAGTAGTGAGGAAATTTTATCTTTCTATATTTATATAGACAACTGCAAAACGCATTTGCAGTGAATAGTGAAAAAAATATTGTGTTTTTTTAGTAAACCCATATTGCTTATTTATTAAAAATACTTAAGTATGTCGCTTTGGTGACACCTTAACTCTTCACTTTTCACTTAATATGCATTATTACAATCTACAAAAAAGGAGGGGCAGGCTTGATTAAAACCGCTATTGACTTTAGCTTTACAAAAGATATAACTAAAAAATACGGCGGTGAGGACAATAACGAGCTAATGCCCGCCCAAATGGTGTTTGCGCTTTTAGCAGGCGAGGGGGAAGAAGATTCGCCCACTAAAAGGTATGAAACCCATATTGAAAATATCTACAATGTACACAATATCACCAAGGAAGAAAATGTGATATACAATCTGCGCTACGATATGCAGTTTGCAAATAATATGCTCATTAAAGCGGTGAATAATTTTGCGAGTATAAACAGCGCACAGCAAAACATGCTAAAACAACCCACCTCTAAAAAGACACCGCAGGGGGAGGGGGCAGAAGCTGAAGTTTTGCACATCGAGGGCAAAACTGAGATAAATAACACCCATATTTCAAATATAAACAATATTAAGCTACTCGGCGAGGTGAGAAGCGAAAATCATCTCCTAAGGGAGAAACTCACCACATTAATCAAGGAAAAACAGGCGGATAAAATAAGCATCGCCAAGGGAAGCGAAAGAGGAGCACCCCAGAGCTCATTCGATTTTCTGCCAATGGGACTTATACATAAAATCCCACCCGAGG
Organism: uncultured Oscillospiraceae bacterium; assembly: GCA_964370185.1. Classification (GTDB taxonomy): domain Bacteria; phylum Bacillota; class Clostridia; order Oscillospirales; family Ruminococcaceae; genus CAYJEQ01. Next base: position 23,386 of record CAYJIJ010000005.1, on the reverse strand, counting down.
TGATAAAAGATAGCTTTACACAGTCGGGCACACTCGAATTAAAACGCTGGGCAGAGCGTGAAATAGCAGTAAATTCCGTGCATAAAGTTGTGGCAAATCAGATAATAAATGCACTTTCCACACCCGAGGCACAAAAAGAGCTTGAAATCATAGAAAAGACTGCCATTTGGGAGAAAAAAGCCGAGGAAACCAAAAAAGCGGCTAAAATCACACCGAGCGAAACTGTAAAAGCAGAAAAAGCCATTAAAGCTGCTGATAGAGAAGCAGTGGTAAATGCAGAGGGTAAACAGCAGGCGACGCAGATACAAAACGCCGAAATAATCCATCGCACCACCGAGGAAGCCACTTCAGCCGAAATGGCGGAAGCGGTAAAAGCTCAAAATGCCGAGCGTGCAAAACGCTTCACCGCCGAGGGAGTAAAAGCGGAAAAGGCGAGGGAAAATGCCCGTCGTGAAGTGGCAAGGAGCATAGCAGAGGCGGTTAGGGAGCGCTCAGAGGCAGAGGGCAAAAGCGATATTGGCAGTCAGCCAAAGCAGGGCGTCAAAACAGGAGTGCCTAAGGGAAGCAGCCATATAATAGTTAAAAAAGAAATAAAAACCCTCACCGATGAAATCACCAAAACAGTATCTCAAAAAGGGGAAGAAATCCTTAAAAGGGAAGAAATTTTAAAGGGATACCCAATAAAGATAAAAGAGAGCATAATTAAGACAAACGAGCTACCCTCAAAACCTCAAAAGCCAAAAAGAGGGCAGTTAATACATAAAACTATCACTGAAAGAGTAGCTGAGCAAGGCGCAGCTGAGCAGGAAGTTCTGCAAAAGCAGATTGTCAAAATCTTAGAGCATCCGATAATAAAGAAAATGACTGTGGAGAGCAGTGCAGTGCCCGAATATAGGGAAACTGCCACCGAGCTTGTAAGCCGAGCACTTCCAAGAGCGATAAAGCCAAAGAGAACACCGCTGATACACAAAGCGGAGGCAAAAGCTACAAGTGGTGAGCAAAACACAGCCTCGCCCGTCTTTGCAAAGGATTTAGTGGAGAGATATATACTGCAAAACCAAAGTGCGATACAAAAGGCGGCAGAAAAGCCAACGCTTCAGCAGAGCATCACCACAAAAGCCATGATGACGAAACTGCAAAGCCCGATGCGCACAGAGGGGGTAAAGCCTCTTAAAGCCACCGAGCAAGGCAGTGTGCCACTTTCGGTGTACATGGGCGGAGAAAAGCTGATAAATAAGCTCATACCGCAGTACATACAGGGGGAAAACACCGAAATCACCTTAAAAGATATATCCGAGATAGAAAAGTTTTCCCACACAGCCGATGTTATCACAAGGGTGATAAACCGTAGGAGTAGCCTAAGACATGGCTATGCACCAATAAATATAATCTACAAAAAAGAAGTGGAAAAAACAGTCAGTGAGGGAATTTCCGCCGAGAATGTAGAGGTTATCAAAGAGATCGTTAAAAAAGAAAATGAAGTTATAAACAAAGAAGTAAAGCGCAATGTGGCGATAAATGCACCGCAGGCACTCACCGCACCCATAAAAAGCAGGGTGGAGGCAACTATCACAAACGCACAGGTCTACGAAGTTGCCGACAGAGTCTACGACATGCTGGCAAACCGCATTAGGCAGGAGAGAATAAGAGGGGGGAACTATTGATGAGCATGTTGGAAGTTGCAAAAGCATATGCCGATGCTTATTTAAGTGATGATACACCGGAGAAAGCCACGCTTTTCATATATGATAAAGGGGAAGGCGCAGAGCCCACCAAATTAGTTGCGCAGTTTAACCCATCGGAATACACCATATCAAGAAGTGTGAAAACACAGGACGCCACCCCAGCAGGGCAAGAAACAAACCCCGACGACACTCAGGTGACGGGTGCGCCCCTTGGGGTACTCAGTCTCACACTGTATTTTGATGCATACACCGACTTAGAGGACTTAAGCCTTAAAAAGATGGCAAAAAATGCGATGAACGCAGGTGGTGCCATGATGGGTGCAGTGGGTACACTCACCGAAGTGCTCAATGGAATACAGCCAAAGGCAAATGGAGAAGTGGCGGAGCGATGCCAAGAAATAGCCACCTCACTAAAATTTGCCGCAAGCATACATGCGCCACCGCCAGTTATGTTTGTCTGGGGTACGATGGCATTTATGGGAGTGGTTATAAGCTCCACTATAAACTACACGATGTTTAACCCAAACGGCGCGGCTGTTAGGATGAAAGTCACCTTGGAGATAAAGGGCGAAGAGCAGGGCGTGAGCTCTGAGAGCGAGTCAAAGCCTTTTGAATCCCCCGACCGCACAAAGGAGAGGTTTTTGCATCAGGGCGACCAGCTTTGGATGGTAGCGGCGGATGAATACGGCGACCCCGAGCAGTGGAAAGTAATTGCCAGAGCAAATGGCATACTAAATCCAAGAGCTCTCGGTGGCAAGGGCATGAGCCTAAAAGTGCCGTCGATTAGATAGATAATTTAAGTAGTGTAAAACGAATTTATAAATATATTTTTGCAAAGCAAAAATTCAATAACTTATTCACTATTCACTCTTACTTTTTCACACAAACAAAACAAATCTAAACAATTAAAATAAAAATACACAACGGGGGGTGGCAAAAGTGGACTTAATGAAGGGCAATGTGACCTATGCAAAACTTCAAAAAAAATACGAAGGCATGGTTGCTCCAACATATAGAATAACAATAGATGGAACTGAAATCACACAGAAATTTAAATGTGAGATAAGTGAAGTAATTGTAGAGCTCACCTCTTCCACTAAAGCGTCAAGCTGTGAATTCACCGTGCTCCACGAATACGAAGAGGAAAAAACAGCCTATAAAAAAAGCAGTGTCCATGCAAAGCTTCAGCCGGGCGCAAAGGTGATAATAGCAATTGGGTATATTACCACTGTTCCTGTGTTTGAGGGATATATAAATGAAGTGTCCTATAGATTTTCAAATAGGATGGGGCCTACAATACAGGTTTCAGCACTCGATGCAAAAGCCCTATTAATGAAGAGCAAACGCCTTGAAATACTAAGCGAAAAAACACTCGACAAAGGCATTACCGCACTGCTAAAAGAAAAACCAGCTTCTGGCTACATAAAGAGCTCCACAGTGGATAAAATCACACTCGAGCATGAGATGGTGAGATTTCCCGAAGAGAGCGATTACGACTTTTTAGTTAGATATGCCGATTATTGCGGCATGGAATTCTTTATAATACAGGGCAAAGCCTATTACAGAAAAGTACCCACCTCAAAAAGTGATATTATGACACTCGAAAGAGGGGGAGGACTCCTTGAAGCCACCGCAACTATGGGAATTGCAAAGCTTTGTGAAGAAGTGATTGTAATGGGGATAAATCCCGAAAATGGTGCGGAAATAAAGGGCAGTTATAAGCTTTCGGGCAAATTTTCCGATGGTGCCACAGGTAAAAAAGCGATAGCTGGCAGTAAGAATGTGATATTTGATCACATGGTAAAAAGCGCACAGGAAGCAAGCAATAGGGCTAAGAGCATTGGAGAGAATTTGCAGAAAGATTTTATGATATTTGTAGCTGTTTGCGAAGGAATTCCCGAGCTTGTGCCGGGCAGAACCATCACGGTAAAAGGACTTGACCCCACACTCGATAAAACCTGGTATATATATGATGTGAGACACACCATTGACGACAGGGGATATCGCACAGTGATACAGGGTAGAAAGGATAGCATGTGAATAATATATTTACTGATTTGGCATCCGCCGCTAAGGGCAAGAATTTAGGCGCATACAACCCTGCTGGATATGTGGTTGGTAAGGTAGTTGAAAATAATAATAAAGAGTTTCAAGGGCTTGTGAAAGTGGAATTTATTTCATGGCTATCCGGCAAGAATATTTGCGACTGGATACCGGTACTGCAACCCTACGCAGGTGCTACATATGGCAGATATATAATTCCTGAAATAAACGATACAGTGCTCGTGGGATTTATGGAAAGCCATTTGAGAAAACCATTTGTTTTAGGCTCTTTCTATCCCGCTAATGCACAGTATGTAAAGGATAGCTTCAACGATAAAAATTTCCTTAAAACCTATAAAACCAAGGGTGGAATAAGCCTTAAATTAAATGATGAAAAGGGCAAGGAATCCGTTATAGCAGAAACTCCCGTGGGGATTAAAATGTCGGTCGAGGATGAAACACAGCTTGTTACCCTCACCGATAAAGACGGCAAAAATCTAATTAAACTCGATGCCAAAAATGGCAAAATAGAGGTTTTATCCGATAAAGAGATAAGCTTCACCTCGGGCAAATGCAAAATCACTATCTCGGGTGAAAAGGGAGCTGTTTCGATAGAGGCGGACAAGGTGAACATAGCCGCTAAGCAAACAATGACCGCCGAGGGCAAGCAGAAGATGGCGCTAAAAGGCGGCGAAATGAATATTGCGGGAAGCCAAAAAACTGCAATGAGCGGCGGAGCGATGACCGAGATAAAAGGTGGCATACTCAAACTGAATTAGTGAGGTGTACTCTATGAACAGTGCAAAAGAATTTTTAGGCAGGGGCTTTTCATTCCCTCCTACTTTAGATGAAAATACAGGGCGTTTTACCACCGTGAGTGCGGAGGATGACATACGCCAATCAATTTATATAATACTGATGACAAAGCGCAAAGAAAGGGCGATGATGCCCGATTTCGGATGTAATATACACAATTATATATTCGGACTGCCCGACGGCGCCACGATGACACTGCTAAAAAACGAAATAGTTAGCGCACTCACTAAATGGGAGCCGAGAATTATTGATGTTGAGGTGGTTGTCAATCTCTCGCAGAGGGACACAGGCAAGATAATATTCGATATAATATACACAGTACGAGCCACAAATAATCCAAACAACTTAGTATTTCCATATTACCTTTATGAGGGTGTCGGAATAGAATAGGGGGGAAGAGCATGAGAAAGACCGATGAAATAGATCTGCTTAAGAAAACTAAACAGCTTGCCGAGTGGTATACACCCAACTGGAATTTCTCCACCGAAAATCCTGACCCTGGCTCGGTGGTGGCAATACTGGGTAGCGAAATGCTTGCAGAAAGCAGAAAACGCTTTGGAATGGTACTCGGCAAACATAAAATACAATATCTAAATTTGTTTGACAGGATTAAGGAAGAGCCGATTGAATCCGCCAGATCCTATGTTAGATTTTTTCCGGTAAACGGAGTGGAAGAGCCTGTAAACATCCCAAAGGGCACCGAGCTTTTAGCTCAAACCGAGGAGAGCGGCGAGATAATGTTTGAAACGCTCTATGGCATTTCGGCAATAGATGCAAAGCTTGCGGCTGTTTATGTTACCGATAGAAATAAGGACTACATCGCACCGCTATTTAACTCAGTGGACAATCCCGAAAAAACCCCATTTATCGCATTCGACCTCTCAAGGGACAATCAGAGTGAGCATGTTATGCTACTTGGCTTTGAGAGCCTATTTGACGATCTTGAAAGAGTGAATATAGCACTCGAATTTGCAGGTACAAGCGAAGAAGAAGCGGCGGAAGCGGCGGCTATATTTGCAGGCGAAGATGTGGAAATAGGCATGCTCTCAGAAGAGGGATTTATGCCATTTGAAAACAGACAGCTCTCGGGTAATAGGGTGATTTTATCCTCCGATAGCATTATTCCCACAAAGACAACCGAGCAAAATGAAACAATGTATTTTATAGCGGTGAGGGCATCAAAACTTGCCGACCAAAAGCTCTCAGGCCTATCAGTGGTCACACAGAATGAAGAGCTCATACCGCAGGAAGTATACACTGGCGGCATACTGCAAAACCCAGGGCATTTTTATCCCTTTGGTTCACCGATGGAGATATATGCAGAATGTGGGATAGAAAACAAAGAGGTATTTGCAAGAAAAGGGGCTAAGGTAAAGCTGAGTTTCAATCTAAGCTTTGAAACAATAGAGCAGCTCCTCCCCGAATATGAGGAAAGCGAAGAGCTTAAAATAGTTATGAGAAAACAGCGCACCCCACTCACCCCAGCAATTGCAGAGGTGAAGCCCGATTATGTACTGCTTGAGTACTACGGCGAAAGAGGATGGCGCAGACTTATAGAGGAAGAACAGGCGGCACTGCTTTTTAATGGTTCATTAAAGGGGGAAGTAAGCCTTGAGTTTGTAATGCCCGAGGACATGGCGGACAGCGAAACTTTCACAGGCGATTACCGTCTGAGATTAAGGCTAATTAAGGCTGATAATCTCTACCAACTCCCCGTGAGACAGCACATCCCAGTGATAGACGAAATGCAGTTTTCATACAGCTATGAGGAAGCACCGATACTGCCAAGTACGGCGATGATAAGAAATAATTACATAGAAGAAAATGTGACAGAGCAGATTAAAAATCGTCGCACACTTAGACCATTTTTTAATAACGAACTGCAAAAACCTGCCATGTATATGGGCTTTGAGGGAGCTTTTTGGGGCACTCCAGTCAGCCTTTATTTGGATGTGGAAAACTATGAGGACTACCCCATAGACTTCACAGTGGAATATCTCTCACAGGAGGGTTTTATCCCACTGAAAGTGGCTGACAACACCAAGGGCTTTAGATATTCTGAAACAATCCTTGCCATGATACCTGCCGACATAGCTAAAAAAGAGCTATTCGGGGAGGAGCTTCACTGGCTTAGATTTATCTGCCACAACAGGGATATAGAAAAGGTGGATTTGCCAACTGTGAAAGCTGTCTACACAAATATGGTGCAGGTGCAAAACCATCGCACCAAAGTAGAAACTTTCTATGTGGAAGACATAGACACCACAGTGAATATACAGCTTGAAGAGGGCGATATTATCGGCGCTACCATCTATGTAAACGAGAGGGATAAAGAAAACGAAACTGATGAAAACTGGGTGAAATGGACAAAGCAAAAATTCACACAGGAGCAGGGAAGAGTTTATGATATAGACCCCGTGGTGGGAAGCATTTCATTTAGCAAGGGTGTTTTTGCAAAATATCCGATAAATGAGAATGCGGCGGCAATTAAGGTGGAGTATCAAAGCTACCAAGGTGCCGCGGCAAATGTGCCCGAGGGAAGCATTAGCACACTCAACCGCTCGATAAAATACATTAGCTCAGTGACAAACCCAATGGCGGCATATGGTGGCTATGATGGATACAACGAGCGCACCTCGGCGGCGATTATTTCAAATATGCTCAGAACAAGGGGCAGAGCGGTAAGCCACAGGGACTTCTTCGATATAATTTCGCAGATATCCTACGGCGTGCGCAGAATAAAATGTTGCAACGGCATAGACCAATATGGCAACACAAAGGACGACACAATAACCATCGCAGTACTAATAGACGAGTACAAAATGGGGGGGCATATATTCTCTTCGGTAAAAGAGCAGATAAGGGAAAAAATCCTTGAAAGCAGTAGTATTTTACCACTTGGCAAAAGCTTAATCCTATCACAACCATATTTTGTGAGGCTTTCTCTCAGACTATGGACACAATGCGAAAAGATGGAGAATGCTTACGATCTTCAAAAGGAAACCTCCGAGCTCATAAATGAGTTTATAGACCCACTCAGCGGAGGCTTTAGCGGAGAGGGTTGGGAAATAGGCACAATACCCACAGTGGCGCAGATTATTGCCTATGTTAAGACAAAACAACCCGATATAGGGATTACAAATGTAGCACTCACCGCCCATTTTGGCAAAAATGAATTTGCAGTAAATGACGAAATTCACAAAAAGATAAAAAATCCTTTTGCGATGGCGGTAAATGGGGAGCATATCATATATGTGGAGCTTGCCCCCGAATAAAATCTAATGCCGATATAGGGAGGCTTTTCCCGTGCTAATTCCCATGCTTTAGAAATGTGGGAAAGGGCAAATCAAGATAGGCAATTTTAGCTACTAAATATTTTTTCGTATATCTTTCCACGCCGTAGGCGCGGAAAGATATACAGGATAATTTTCTTAAGCTTTTGCAGGCTATTACTTCTTCACTCCATGTGCAAATCACATGGCAACACCATCTGTAAGGGAGCAAACTTATGTTAAATGTACCGCAACTCGATGATCTCAGTTATGAAAAATTATTTGAGCGTGCAAGGAGCCGTATACCCACCCTCACCAAGGAGTGGACGGACTTTAATGCCCACGACCCCGGTATAACAGTATTACAAACATTTGCATGGCTAACCGATACACTCCATTACTATATGGATGCTACCGGTGAAGTGCATAGGCTCAAATATCTAAAACTGCTTGGCGTTGAGCCGAGCTTATCGGTGGCGCAGTGCAGGCTTGGCATAGAGAGTGACGAAGAGCAGATAGTGATGCCAAAAGGGGCTAAATGCACAGCGGATAAAACTGTTTTTGAGCTCACAGAAAGCTATATGGCAAAATCTAATAAAGTCACTGCTATTTATAGTGAGGCAGGGGAAAAGCTAAGGGATATAACTGTGATAGCAGGCATGGACGAGAGCTATGCAGAGCTATTTTCATGGAACGAGCCCTCGGCGCTTTATATAGGTTTGCAGCATCCCGAAAGCGAAAAACTAAAACTCCACTTTGAAATAGAAGAAAATCTACGCAGAAATCCATTCGATGAAAATTTCTCCCTTTGTGGGCTTAGTTATGAGTTTTACAACGGCACTTTCTGGCAGAAGGCAGAGCTTGTAAAAGATGAAACAGGTGCTCTGCTTCGCTCGGGAATTATCGAAATTGCAATGGATGGCGAAATGGGACTTTGGGAAAATCCTAAAGTGGAAAGTGGATATTATATAAGGGTGAAACTCACCGAAAACAATTACGATTTACTCCCGATGCTTGGGAAAATTACAATAAACTGCGTAAACGCTGTCCAAACCCATACAATTTCTGAGGCTGTGGAGATAATCTACTCAGGAGAAGCCGAAATAATGGTTGACTACGCAGTAGAAAAAGATGATTTACTCACCGTGTCAGTTGAGAGTGGTGAGGGATATGAGGTTTGGTTTGCACACACTGATGAGGAAAATTCCCTTTGCAAAGTGATGGAGGGTAGCTACCCTTGGCAGAAAAAGATTGTATTTAAAAAAGGGAAGACGCCAAATGTCGGCGATAAAATAGTTGTGACAATTGTCCCAGGAGAGCTCTATGAGCAGATGGTTTTAGGCATAACCGACGGCACAGCTTCTCAGGAAATGCCACTCGATTTAGCAGGGATATGCGAGCTAAAGCTTGCAATGCTTGGCAAAAAAGATGGCAGGGAGTTTTACACCATATGGGAGCAGTCCCCCACACCCCACCGTGCAAAAAGTGGCGACAGAGCATTTTTCTACGACGCCGTGCAGGGTAAAATTATATTTGGCGATGCAATAAATGGCCTTGTTCCCGACCCCGAACTCATAGTTATGGCAATATCCCTAAAAATGAGCAAATTTGAAGAGGGTAATGTCTTAAAGGGTAAGGTGAATAAATCTGTAAGCAATGGTTTATATGATTTAAAAGTAAGTAATCTAAGCCGTGCAGTTGGTGGAAAGCATCCTGAAAACTCCGTTGAGCTTGAAAATGAGCTCGAAGCAAAGATGAAGAAGATAAACAGGGCGGTAAACGAAAGTGACTATAAAGAGCTTGTGATGAAAACACCGGGGCTTATTATAGATTATGTAAATGTTATCACCATGAATCAGTATAAAGAATGTTATAGCATACCACACACGGGCAATACAATTTATATAGCGGTAAAACCCCACAGTGGCAGGGAGCGTGCCACCCTTGGAGATTTTGAAAAAAGAAAAATAGAGGAACATCTTGAAAAATACCGCCTAATCACCACGAATATTAAAATTGTGGAGCCTAAATATGTTAAAATAAATGTTTTTGGAAGAATTGACTTAATAGATGAAACCGAGCAAAACATGCAAATAGTAAAAGATAAACTGCGCACACTCATCGACTACACAAGCACGGGTGGATTTGGCAAGGATATTGTCTACGGACGCCTTTTCTCCGCCATCGAAATGCTTGAAGAGGTGAGGAGAGTGCATCGCATTTCCTTTGAGGTTATAGGCAAGGGTGCTAAGAAAAATGAGCGTGGGGATATAATAATTTATCCCGATGCACTTCCCTACTTAGGCGATATTGATATTGAATTTGTATAGAGAGGAGGGGTAGAGTTTGAAAAAGGAGCAAAAAAGTGTTAACTACTATAATCACACCTTGCTCAAAGGCAGTGTGAAAGGCTTTAAATGGAATGAAGATTTATGCATGACGGCGGAAGGCGAAACCGCAACATATATCACCGAAATGTTTGACACACAGGATGAAGCAGGCAGTTACAACAGGCTGATTATCGAGGGGGATTTCCCACAAATGAAGCTTGAGGTAATAGCCGCCGCTACCGATACACTAAGCCCCATATGGCTAAAAGATTTCGATAGTTTAAACGACTATTTTAAAAGCGATAAAGTCCCAGCGAGGGAAAAGGGCGAAACACTTAAAAAACTCAGCTTTGTAAGAGGGATAAATGCTACTGATATGTTACTGCATGACATAAAGGGCAGATATATTTGGGTGTATATAGCAGTTCACCCGATAAGCAGTGATGCGAGCTGTAAGCTAAACGGATTTAAATTCGAATACCCTAAAAACAGCTTTACCGAATACTTCCCCGAAATATATCAGGAAAATAACTTCTTTGATAAATACATAGGCATATTCCAATCAATTTTTTTAGACGAAGAGAATAAAGTTGCCTCACTACCAACATTGCTCGACTATGAAACCGCACCCGACCATGTAGTAGAACAGCTTGCACTCTGGGTGGGTATAGACAACAACGATAAAATTTTCTCCCCTGCCCAGCTTCGCACCATAATAGCGAATATGGATTTATACCAAGGGGCAAAGGGGACTACGGCGGCACTGAGTAGCATAATAGAGCTCGCCTGTGGGAAAACTCCTAAGATAGTTGAAAACTTTAGATGGAACAGCGAAAATATGCCCTCGAGTCGCCGAGAAATGTATGGCAATTTATATGGAACAAGCTATAATGATTTCTGCGTGATTATAGACATCAGCGACGGATATCAAATGCCAATAAATGACGAAAAATTAGAGATTATAATAGATAATTACAGCATGGTGGGCACGGGGCATAAGCTTGTTAAACTTGATATGTGTCCGCACAGTGATACCCATTGCTATTTAGATGTAAATGGTATTCTTTCCACTCCGATGGTTGCGGAAACAAGTGGCATAGCACTCGGCTCACACATCACAATGGGATAGGGCAGTGCATTAATTTTCACTTGCACTAAAAAGCCATTAGAATGGACGAAAAAAACCGACAATACTAAAATTTATTCAAGGAGAAAATATATGAGTGAACAAAACGATGTAGTGCTTTTTGGAGCAGAGTTAATGTTTGAAATGATGGAAGAATTTTGCGAGGAAATGGGCTATGAAACCCATAAAATAAACGATGAAGAAAGCGGAATTTATCTATTGCAGATAAGGCTGGCTGACCTTGGTAAAATTCAGCATAGCGTAATAGCGGAGCTTCAGTTTATCTTCCTCACCGAAGAGGAAAAGTTTTTAACAGCAAATGTCACCGCAACAGTGTTTGACGAATGCCCCCCAGAGCATGAAACAGAGCTTTTAAGGGCGATAAACCTTATAAATGGCAGTGTTGCAAACGGTTCATACTTTATGGATGGGAATGCGTTATACCTATCCACAGGCACCACTATTGGATTTAACCATCCTGCTACCGACTGCTTTGAAGTGCTTGCAAATGATTTAATGCTTTTCTTTGGTGCACTCGATTGCACCGTGGACGGGCTTTCGCTCGTGGCAAGAGGCATGTGCACAGCAGTGGAAGCATCTGAAAAATACTTTTTTGCATAACAAATAATGATACGGTGAAAAGTGAAAAGTTTAGGAGTGGCTACGCCATATAAACTTCTTCACTATTCCTTATTACTTATTCACTTACCAATAATCCAAAGGATTATTGGTCTTAAGGGAAGGAGGAAGCGATATGAATGAATCCTTAGGGCAAGCTACACAAGAAATGAGCCAACCAGTGACTGAAGCCGCAGAATCGACGGCGGGCAGCTTAATGGAAGCGTCGCAAAGTGAACAACAGGGAAAATTTAAGCGTTGGAAGATGAGCAGGAACGACAGAGCTGCATCTAAGCTCGGCGATGTAAAAGAAGACGATTGGACTGCACAGGGATACTTTAATCAGGAGGGAGTGGACACCTCAAAGGACTCACTCTTTAAAGATAGCATGGCGAGCAAACTAAAAGGTGGGCAAAAAAGCCTTATTAGATCCGTGCCGCAATTTTTAAGAAAGAAAACAGATAAATTTGACAATATGCTCGAAAAGGATAATGAGGAGATGGGTAGGGCGCAGGAGCTTATGAAAACTGTTGCCGAAAAGTACCGTCTTTTAAACTTCTTTTCACCCCAAAATTTAGCACTCGGTTCGCTACATGAAAGCGTAAAAGATGCCACTAATGGCACACCCGACCCCAATATAGATGTGCTCACAAGTGCTAAATCCGTATCCGAGTCCACAGGGGGTACCGATGAAGAAGAAACCACTGAAAGCACTACGGCAAAAGATCCTGTAAAGGATGTGGCAGAGGTACAGTCGATAGAAGCCACCGAGGAAAAGGAAGAAAAAGAAGAGGAAAAGGAAGAAAAAGAAGAGGAAAAAGCAGCACCAGCACCTGCTCCAGCAGAGGAGCAATCGCAAGAACCCGATATGTCGGGATGGAGCGAAGAAGATAAAAAAGCATATGAAGAGCATATGCTACAATATCAATCGGTAAAGGATGTAGCCGCTAAAGACCCGAAGGAAAAAGCCCTCAAAACAGCTAAAGACCTTAATAAGGCAAGTACCGCAATAAAGATTGGGGGCACAGTTGCACGTTCGGGCGTAAAAGCCGGCAACTCAATAGCCGAGTTTGCAGACCCCTCTTTAGCCGACGATACAGAGCATGGACAGCTCATAAACCAGATTACTGGCAATGTAAGAGGTGTTACCGAAATAGGTGCAGGCAGTACGAAGCTTGCCTCACAGGCGATAAACTACCACTACAAAAAGCAAGACATGGACAAAAGGGATAAAACTGCCGCCGCACTCGACATGATGGACACCGTAGGTGGCATTGGAATGGGTGCAACCAGACTGGGGCTTGTAAATTCTGGCTCGGATGCACACAGTGCAAACGGAAATAATCAAGCGGCTAATGATATGCATTTAGCCTCTGCAACCACTGCCAAAAACATCCTTAGCATAGGTACCGACTCCGCAAGGATTGGTATCACACAAAACAGAATAAGTAATATGAAAAAGCTTGCTAAAAAGGGAAATAAGAGCAAGCAGGATGTTGGCATAAAGCGCAGTAAAGAGGAGAAAAAAGCAGGTGTAACCCGTCTTGATAAGGCGGAGGAGAGCAGAAATGCAGTGCGAGAAGAAGCGCTTAAACAATATGCAAGTCTACCTGCGGAAGAGGCAAAGAAAAAAGCCGATGAAGCGGTTGAGCAAAAGCGAAAAGAGCAGGCAAATCAGCTTGAAAAAGACCTCATGCACAAAACAGCAATAACCGCAAGAAAAGAACAGCGCAACAAAGCCATGATGGGACTTGGGAAATCGTTGGTTTCACTCGGACTTAATATCACCAGAAATGTAATGGCTGTGGGTGGCGACAAAGAGGGCGCGGCACTCTTTAAAAAGATAAATAAATACGCAGGCATGGCGATGGATTTTGTGGGGGATAAAATACTCGAAAAAATTAATGAAAAGCAGGATGTAAATATCATAAACCAAATGATAGATATGATTAAGATACAGGGCGGAGAGCGTGCGAGTATACTTAACGATATTAAAAATTATGATGACATCAAAAAGAAATTCCGAGTGGGTTATGCAATTGTTTCTAAAGGAGAGCCAGATGCTGTAAGAAACCTTTCCGATATGGACTTTAAAACCGTGATGAGCGTTGCAATCAGTGGCGAAGCAGGCGGTAAGAAGGGTCTTGTAAACTCAGTGGCTAAGAAGAGTGCTTCCGATATTGTAAGTAAAAAGTACGACAGTGAAGACGACAGAGCATTCTTTGAAGAGGCAGGCATAGTTAAAAACGACGGCAAGCTTCCAAGTGAAGCGGTATTACAGCAACGCATGGGCATGAGGGAGCTTGAAGATGGTACATATGAGGGCAATGAAACTAATGCAAGCCTAAAGCCAGAGCTCGAAGCGAAAAAAGTAGATAAAGTAAAGCGTGCTCAAAAGAAAGAGCTTGAAGAAAAGATGGCGGCACTTGTTAAGAAAAACTCTCCAACACCGGTAGCCCCTTCTGCTAAACCAGAAGCTAAACCAGAGGGAAAAGAAACATTGCCCCCACAAGCACCACCCGAAAAATAAGGGGTAGAAGAGTTTTTATAAAATATAGTTAAGCGATACTAAGGGGATAAATAGAACTGATTTAGATATTTAAAATTATCAGAGTATGTCTTTCTCCGCTTAAGGTGGGGAAAGGCATACTAAGAAAGTAGCACTATTAGCCACAGCAGTAATACCACTATACTTGAAAGCACTAATCTAAATATAAAAAATTGGAGTGGGAAGCAGAGCCAATTTAGAAGCTAACTTATCACTAATAAATCAGTGCCATTTGCCACACCAAAAAATGATTATAAAGATATAATTTTAGTAGCAAAATTAGTGGAAATTTTTTATACAGTTAGGGAAGCCACCCCACACAGGTGTCTGAGAAATAAACTGTACTATGATTTCCTTTTACGATAAGGGAGGGATTTTAATGGCAGGCTCCGTAGGAAAACAAATTAAAACCGCTGCTAGTGACGCATGGCAGGGCGCACAAAAGGCAGGGGGGGCAGCCGCAAAATGGGCAACCGAGACTTCAAATAAAAAGACAGAACAGTTTGTAGAATGGAATAATAAACACCCTGAACTCAAAGAAGCGGCAAATTGGGTGGGAAGAAGAGGGGAAAAGGAATATAAAGACCTTTCTAAATTAACAACCCAACGCAATGAAAGAATAGGTAAGTCACTCGAGGGGGTATCCGACGAAGAGTGGACGAAGCAGGAATATTATCAAAAGGTGGATACCGACAAGGATAAATATCACAAAGACCAAGTGACCAACCTATATAAAACCCTCACCAAAAAAGCCTTAAGAGCACGCCCCGACTGGATGGTTGGGAAGACGGATGCGCTTGACGGTTTACTTGATAAAGACAATGAGAGAATGCAAAAAGCACAGTTGATAATGGACGATGTTGCAAAGAAATACAATTTATACAACTTCTTCTCGCCAGAGAAGCTCACACTTGGCTCTGCCGAGGAAGATGTAAAAAAGGAAGCGGCTAAAAATAGCCCAAGTCCTGCGATGGATGTGCTCATAGATGCACATTCGGTAGCGAAAAACACATCTCAGGGAAGCGATGCAAATGAATCGGAATCGGCAAGTGAGGGCTCGGAATCGGATAATTCTTCCACTGCGCCTGTGGCCGGAGAAAACCCCGTAGAAGATGCGGCGAAGGTTGCGGCGGACTCTGCTCAGCAAGAAGAAGCGGAAAAAGAAGAGCTTAAAGCGGAAGATAATGCACCAAAGCCAGAGGCTGCACCTATGCCAGAATCAGCACCAGCCGCCGAAGCGGCACCAGCAGCTGAAGCAGCGCCAGTAGTAGAAGCGGCACCTGCGGCGGGCGCTCCAGTAGAAGCGTCGGGAGTAGTTTCACCATCCCAAGAGACGCCGACAGTTGGCTCAGCACTTGCTCAGGCGACAGGTGCACCTGCAACCAGTGCACCCAAAAAAGAAAAGCTCAAAGATGACTACAATTATGATGTAGATACTGCGGACTGGGATAGTGCGGATAAGGAATCCTATCGACAGTTAAAATTAGCACATGATACCATGGGAAGTGAAGTGCAAGAGAGCGAAAGGGAAACAGAGGCAAGAAGAAATCCTGAAGAAAAAGAAGAAAAAACCAATAAGGCACTCAAAGATACCGCAAAGGTGCTTAAAAAAGTTAGCTTAGGTATTAAAATAGGCGGTAAAGCGGCAACTATCGGTGTGAAACAAAGTAGCAAAGTAACCGAAATGATTAACCCCGAATTAGCAGCTGATACCGACCACCAAGCACTTATGGGACAACTTGCAGGAAATCTTAAAGCAGGGACAAAAGTAGGTGTGGGCACAACAAAACTTGCCGCCCAAGCCATTAATTATCATATTGATAAAGGTGATATGGACACGAGGGACAAAGCCTTAGCAGGACTTAGTATGGTTAATACAACAACGGGTGTATTAGCGGCAGGTGCTCAGTTGGGACTTGTAAACAGTGGCGCCGATGCCAGATTTAAAGCGGATACAGGTGCTGCCAATGACCATCACAAAACCAGCATTAAGGCGGCTAAATCGGGGATTGATTCAATCTCACACGGTATAGCGTCAGGGATTGCTGTGTCAAGGGTAAGGGGCATGCAAAAAGCGGCAAAAGCGGCAAATACCACAAGCGAAGCAGTGGGTATGAACCTCACCGACGATGATAAGAAACGCAAAATAAGCCGTCTTAATAAAGCCGAAAAAACGAGGGAAGATATAAGGGATGATGTAAGGCGAAATGCGCGAAAAACTAATCCCGACCTCAGCGTAAAAGAAGTTGAGGAGATGGCAAACAAAGCGGTTGACCAAAAGCGTAAAGAGCAGATTAAGTACTTTGAGAAAGATATACTCCAAAGAACAGCTATTTCAAACAGGCAGGATGAACGAAACGAGTCCTTTATGAAATTGGGGCAATCCCTCACAATGTTTGCACTAAGTACAGCGAGCTCTGCGTTTTTAGCAGGCGGTAATCCAGAGGCGGCAGGCCTGTTTAAAAAGATGAGTAAATATGCCAAAAAAGGATTTAAATTTGGCGGTAAAAAAATACTAAAACTCTTAAAGAAGAAAAAGGAAGAGAAACTCATCGCCGAGATGATAGAGCTTATAAAGCTCGAGGGTGGACCAAGAGCCGCACAAATTGCAGATATTAACAATTTTAAAGATATTGAGAAGAAGTTCAGAGTTGGCTATTCGATACTCGCAAGAAAAGAAGACAGTGATATAAGGGACTTGCCCGATATTGATTTTAACACCATTATGAGCATCTCGCTCACAGGACAGGGTGGAGGCATGGCAGGCTTTGTAAACTCACTCGTCCAAAAAAATGTAAAAGATGTACAGGATGGCAAGCACAATAATGAGCAAGACTTAGAGTTTTTAAAGCAAGCGGGAATAGTAATGAAAGATGGCAAACTCCCGAGCAAAAAAGTCTTAGAACAGCGCCTCGGACTAAGGGATATGTCCGCTGGCACTTATGAAGGCCCACACGAAACCAAAAAAGAGCAAGAAAGACAAAAAATGCTTGAGATGAAAACTGTGCTTGAAGGCAAGATGAATGAATTAAAACATAAAAATGCCCCAGCAGCACAAGCAACGACTTCGCCATAAATTAAAG
>CAYJIJ010000005.1:0-5765 GCA_964370185.1 uncultured Oscillospiraceae bacterium | reverse complement strand
ATTTTTAGTGAAAAGTTAAGGATTTTCACATTAGGCAAAACAAATTAAATCATTTTGTCTTGCAAAAATATACTAACTTCTTCACTCTTAATTCATCACTACAATCTAATATCTCCCACGCCGTGGGCGTGGGAGATATATAAATTATTCAGGATATATACTTAAAAAATGCGGTGGGGCTTTTCCGAGCTTTAGAAGTTCAGCCCTAACAGCTCTGGCTATATGTATCATGGATACTTCGCTGTTATCTGCGGCGGCAAAATATGCTGCTTGAGTTGCGGCGGATTTTATAACACTACCCGAAAAGTCAAGGCTTTCCGAAAGCATATCAAAGTCCACATCCTCCGAAAGCGGAGCAGAGGGCGGAAAGTTTGACCTCCATAGATTAAGCCTTTCTTCGGGGCTTGGCATATGTATATTGATTATATAGTTGATACGGCGTCTGAACGCATCGTCGAAATTATTGGCTAAATTGGTGGCAAGAATACTCACCCCAGAAAATTCCTCTATTTTTTGAAGTAGATATGAAACTTCGGAATTTGCATGGCGGTCGTTTGAATTTGAAACCTCGGTACGCTTTGAAAAGAGTGCATCGGCTTCATCAAAAAAGAGTATCGCATTTGTCTTTTTAGCTTCTTCGAAAATACGGTTGAGATTTTTAGCCGTTTCACCTATGTATTTACTGGTTATCTGGGATAGGTTTATGCGGTAAAGTGGAAGTCCAAGCTCTTTTGAGAGAACTTGTGCACTCATGGTTTTACCCGTACCCGGAGGGCCGTAAAGAAGCACCGATACACCGTTGCCATAGGCGGACTTCTTCTTAAATCCCCATTCTTCCTCAACTTTATACTTATACTTAATTCTGTTGCAGACATTTAGTAAAAGCTGTTTTGAGGAAGCGGAGAGCACCAAATCATCCCAATCGTAAAAGCAATGCACCATGTCAGCGAGTTCACTTAGTCTACCAGTATTTGTTTGCAGTATAGCGTTTGCAAGGGTTGGCAAATTAATTTTGCTATCGCCATCGCCCACTGCGGCAAGGGTAAGAGCATTTTTCATCTGACCGGGTGTCAGCTTATACTTAGCGGTTATAACATACCAGTCCACATCCTCCTCCACTTCATACTGCTCAGCAAGGCATTTCCAATGTGCGAGCGACTCTTTTTGGCTTGGTAGTGGATAGTCAATTTTTAGGTATGTATATCCCGAAAGCTCAAAGCTGTATCGCATTTCGCAGGTAAGAAGCACCACTAAGGGGTTAAAAGGAGCAAGTATGTGCAGAAGTTGCTCAATCTTTGTTATTTGGGGAATATTATCGGTGTCCACATCCTCGAAGCAGAGATTATACCCCTCCAAAAGCGAATATAGAATTAACTCAGAAGCTGTAACCTTATCAAGCGAATAGGAAGGAATTATAAGGAAGGATTTTTTATGTTTTTGAGAGAGTTTATGCAGAGTTAATTTTCTACCGCTACCCATTTCCCCATTTAAAGCTATAATACTACCCACATCAAAGCTATTTTCTTTATCCATGAGCTGTGAAAGCATATCAATCTGGCTCTCTATAAAGCGTGGCTCATCCTCTACACTACCGTCTATAAGCCGATAGTTTACAACATTCACCGAAAAATCCCTGCCCGATAGATATGCCACTGCATGGGGGCTAAGCTTTAAGTAGGTGAGAGAATTGTTGGTGGAGGGTGGCATCTCACTGTAAAGCAATGAGGTAATAGTGCCTGCATCACAGAAATTTAAATCGTAAATCGAGGGGGCAGGCTTTATTAGAGTGTATGCTGTGTATATGCTTTGCAAGGTGGGAAAACCGAGCTTGTCATCTTCATGCAGCATTGCAAAGGCGGACTCAAAAGCTCTATCGGTAGCACATCCATAGCTAAACAAAAGAGAAAAATAGGCAAAATCATTTAAATTTAGCTTGCTTTTTAGTTTCATAAAACGAAAGCCATCAGCATCCGATATTAGAAGTTTTTTTATTATCTTATTCTCAGCCGAGAGCAGGCAGTTTATCACATCTTCACCGCAGGGGAAGCTTTTTTGGTCATACTCTGCGAGATAGGCTATTGTCCACTGAGGGTCAAAGGGCAGACCTCGCAAAAAAAGACCGTCCTCAGGGGAAGTTTCAGCACGAATTGTAATCGCTAAATGAAGATATCCCGAAATCAGCGCCATACAGTCGTCTATATAACCCTGTTCGGAGTTGTAAGGCGTATTCTCATTTAAGTGGAAAAACCTATCAGCAAGTTTAGCATAAAAATTTTCAATCATATTTATGACCATTCCTTTCTTTTAAAGCCACAAAATAACCATAAAAATGGTCATAAATGTGCCATGTTTTTCAGTTGTCCGACTTCTCAAACGAGAAAAACGGCTTCTAATCATTTAAAAGTTACAGTGACATTTTAAAGTCACAAAAAATATCTATAATTTAAAGAAAGTGCATTGTGTTCATAATAGCATAAAAAGGGCTTTTAAGCAATAAATCATTTACCAAAATAGCACAAAATTAAGATTTCTTAACTATTGCGATAATAATAGTAAATGTGATATAATTACAATGTGCAACCAAATTATGACATAATAAACATATTTAATGGCGATAAAAGCAAATTGCGACAAAATGTCTATTATGTTTATACTCATTTTTCTGCCATCTTATGGCAATAGAAAGCAGAGCAGATTTTATCTAATAAGAGGCAGTGAATTAGCTGCCACAAAATAAAATCGGAGGTGTAATAATGAAATTATCCGAACAGATTAGCGAGCATTATAAACTTGAGGAGTACTCAAAAATAGCGGACTTGCTATTTCCAGATCTCACTATGCGCCAAACATGCGAAGAAGCGGCAGCATGTATTGAAATAGTGGACAGGATTCCGGAAGATGTCTTAAAGAGCTCAATTAAATTTTGCTCCATACTTGCGTGCCACAAATGGAACGATGGAAAACTCGCAGAGGGGGACAAATGGTTTTCAAATGCTATGCTGTTAAGAGACGCTTCTAAGGAAGAAAGCGAGGAACGCATAAATTTAAATCTCCTCTGCTCAATGATAGGCATAAAAAATCCTGCAAAGGACAACGCCCATCTAATGCTCAATCTATCAATCATTTACAATGAGTATCTGAGGAGTGGGCAGAGATTTCCTGGCATGACGGCGACTAACGCCTTCCCGAGTGTGCTAAGAGGATATAAGGATATGTCGGAATGGACTGAGAATTATCGTGCAGTACGCAGTATACTCAGGCCAATTATCTCCACCGTGTTTGATAATAATGGGCAAGGTCTCATAGAAACCGCAGTGGGCGAAATTATGTATGAGCAAAATAAACACGACGAAGCCGTGGTAGAGATTGCAAAGGCTATGGCGTCAAATGATATAGAGATGATGTTTGCCTCAAGGGGCATTTTGGCGAAAATTAATAGGCTTGATAAATCCGCCACTCAGCCTAAAGATATTTTAGCAGAAGTTGAAGAGCTGCTTGTAAAGGAAGAAAACGCTTATATTAGGGCGAATTTCGAAGCATTTAAAGTGCGCTTAGTAATGGAAAATGGTGATTTAGAAGCGGTGTCCGCATGGCTTGAAGAGTCGGGGTGCAAGGTTGGAAGTTATTCAATTAGGAGTTTATTCCGCCAAATCACCACCGCTAAATGCTATATAGCACTTGAGCGATATAAAGATGCAGTGGTTATGCTTGAGGGATTAATAGACATGTTAAGTAAGGTAAACCGCCCGATAGATTTAGCGGAATGCTTAGCAAATGCGGCGGTAGTATATGAGCTGATGGGCTCAAAGGATATTGCCGATGAAAGATTTGCGAGAGCGCTTAAAATCACAAAGCCAAATGGATATGTGAGAATATATGCCGATTTAGGTAATAGCATCATTCCGATAGTTGATAGATATAAAGAAAAGCATGGAGAAAATACTTACATAAATAAGATTAGTGCTTCATCAGTTGAGTTTGCCACACTCTTCCCGAAACTATATGTAAAGGACGGAGTGGCACCGGCAGCACAGCCTGAAGCTTTAGAAGCACCGATGCAGGAGCAAGCTGCTGAAGTGCAGGCGGACGAAGTGGATTTACTCACTCAAACTGAATCCGACATATTAAAGCTACTCAGCGACGGCAAAACAAACAATGAAATTGCCTCTGCGATGAGCATAAAGCTAACAACAGTAAAATTCCATGTGAAAAACATAATGGAAAAACTCGGCGCAAAAAATCGCACCGAAGCGATAAAGATTGCAAGAGAAAAGAAATATTTACAGTAAGAATAATACTATAAAACCCCTGCCGACTGAACAGAACCAGTAAAAACGGACAATAGAAAAAAGAACCCTCCTGTGGTAGAATAGAAATATCTACTATAGGAGGAATTTTTTATGGCAAGAAGCTACCGACATATAAGGGAATATGAAAAAGAGATTTTAGAACTTAAAGCAAAGGGATTAACAAAAAAGGAAATAGGAATAGAATTAGGATTTACAAAAGAGCAAATACACAACTTCATATCACGATACAATACTAAACAGAGAAAAATAGCAGCAGGAGTAGCGTTAAAAGTAAAAGGACGCCCGCCGAAAGAGTGCAAAGTTAGTGAAACAGATAATATCTCGCAGCTAAAATATATCATAGCACGAAAAGACGCAAAGATAAAAAGACTTGAAATGGAAACACAACTGATGAGGGATTTTCTCTCACTCACAGAAAGGAAGTGAAAGCATCAGTAAAGTACAAAGTGATTTATCGTCATAAGGAGAAATACAGTATCAGTGAAATGTGTAGATTTTTCAAGGTATCAAGAAGTGGCTACTATGATTTCGTTAAAAGGATGGACATACCGGCGAAAGATTTGCCTCTTGCAAATATGATATGTGAATGTCAAACTAAAACTAATAAAACATATGGTTATCGCCGTGTTTGGATATGGCTGGAGCGTAAAGGAATACATCACAACCCTAAAACTGTATTAAGAGTTATGCAAAAATACAACCTATTATCTGTTATTAGACGTAAAAAATATCGCAATTACAGTAAATATTTGCATCGATATGATAATTTACTTAATCGTGATTTTACAGCGTACAGACCAAATCAAAAATGGGTAACTGACATTTCGTATATTCATACAAAACAAGGTGTGCTGTATCTATCAATCATTAGAGATTTATTTGATAACAGTATTGTGTCTTACAAAACAAGTACAACTCAAAATAACCGTTTGGTTTTAGACACTATAAGACTTGCTAAGAGAAAAGAAAAGGTCACTACAGAGCTGCAACTCCATAGTGACCAAGGTTTTCAATACACCTCTAATGAATATTTTAACCTAACTAAATCATACGACATAACTCCTTCTATGTCAAGACGTGGGAACTGCTATGATAATGCTTTGGCTGAAAACTTCTTTTCCATTTTAAAAACAGAATGTATTTACAGGCTTAAACTCCATACTTTCAACCAAGCTAACCAGATTATTGATGAATATATTTATTTCTACAATAACCAAAGATTGCAACTAAAAACAAAACTGACTCCACTTGAACAACGAAATCAGTTTCTAACTTAATTTAATTTTCTACCTATAAGAGGTTTTTTTGTACTGTCCGTACAAATTGGGGCTGTTCACACGGTAGGGGTTTTATAGTATTATTAATTTTCTTGTTTTTATATTTTGGGTGAGGTATAATGGTAAAAAGTGGAGTTTTACTCGATTTTTTTCAAAAAATCGTGGGGTATGGGGTGAA
>CAYJIJ010000004.1:0-66291 GCA_964370185.1 uncultured Oscillospiraceae bacterium | reverse complement strand
TTCAAACTACATCCTCGCAGGGCGATGTGCAGGGCGATTACCGCCCTTATGCACTAAAAATGCTCTTATCATTCTGCCACTTGCTTAGTAAGAGTAAATTTTATTTTACGCCGATATTAGCGGCAGAATGGAGCATTTTATATATGGAAAAACTCATCAGTGAGCAATATTTTGATAATAAAAGTGGACTCTGGTTGGATACTGCACATATGGATTTACCTAAAAATTATTTTAATTTACATGCCGATAAGGCTGCATATGCATTTAAAGCAATGGCAGACCTTGAGAAAGGCGGTATTGCAAACCCCGATGAAAATCGCATGGTGGGGCACTATTGGCTGAGGAGCTCGAAATTAGCCCCCACTCCAAAAATCTCAAAAGAAATCGATGATACACTCAGTGATATACTTGATTTTGCCGCAAAAGTTCATTCGGGTGAGATTACAAGCTCTGAGGGAAAAGTATTTACCGATGCGCTTATAATAGGCATTGGCGGTTCAAATTTAGGTCCAAAATTCATATATCATGCACTAAGTGATAAAAATGATAAAATGAAACTGCATTTTATTGATAATACCGACCCTTCTGGAATATATGATACCCTTTCTAAGATTAAATCTGTAATTAAAAGTACCATGGTGATAGTGATAAGTAAAAGTGGTGGGACGATTGAAACAAGGAATGGTATGCTTGAAACCGAGCATTATTTTAAAGAGAATGGCATCGACTTTTTTTCAAACGCTGTCTGCATAACACAACATGGCAGTAAGCTTCACGACTTTGGCGGTGATAAATGGCTTCACATTTTCCCTATGTGGGATTGGGTGGGTGGTAGGACTTCGGTGCTATCCGCCGTGGGACTTCTCCCCCTCAGTCTTGCTGGTACCGAATGCACCGAATTACTGAGAGGCGCTAAAAGTGCGGATATACTCACAAGGGATGAAACCGTAAACAAAAACCCTGCAATGATGCTCGCACTTTCATGGTTAAATTTCACCGAAGGAAAAGGTGGGAGCTCCGTTGTCTTTCTGCCATATAGAGACCGTTTAGAGCTCATTTCAAAATATTTGCAGCAGTTATTCATGGAATCGCTTGGAAAAGAATTAGACCTTGATGGTAATACTGTAAAGCAAGGCATCGCTGTATATGGCAACAAGGGCAGCACTGATCAGCACTCCTATGTACAACAACTTGTGGCTGGGTCTGATAAAATGTTCGTCACCTTTATTTCCGTCCTAAGTGATGCTGAAAATAATGGTATTACAGTCGGAGAAAATAGTAGTAGTGGAGACTATCTCAATGCATTCATGCTCGGCACTGAAAAGGCGCTTAAACTAAAAGGCAAGCGCAGTATGACAGTAACCGTCCCACATTTAAACGCCTTTTATATTGGTATGCTGATAGCACTTTTTGAAAGAGCTGTGGGTTTTTATGCCACATTAGTAAATATAAATGCCTATCATCAGCCTGCTGTGGAGTATGGAAAAAAAGCTGCAAATGAGATTATAGAACTTAAAAATCTTATACTCTCCTACCTGTCTGAAAACAGCGGTAAATCTTTCACCGCCTCAGAGCTTTGCTATAAATTACATTGTGATAATTTCATGCATGTATTTAAAATTTTAATGCATCTTTCTGCTTCTAATAAAATAATAAAAAAACAGGCTGAAAACGCATTTAACAGTGAATTTAAAATCAGATAGCTGATAATAATTTTATTACTTGAAGTTTATATTTTAATGTTGTATTATATGCCTAAATTAACATTAAATTACAAATGCCAAATAAATGAAAGTAGGTAAAATCATGCAAGTATATTTTTTCACAAGAACAGGACGCAGTAAGGAAATTGCAGAAAAAATAGCAACAGAGCTTGGCACCGTGGCAAATGAAATAACCGATGACCAAAACTGGAGCGGAGCAGGTAATTATCTCAAAGGTGGGTATATGTCCTCCACTAAGAAAACTGTCCCTATACACTGTGTTCCACCTGCTAAAGATGATGATATTATTTTAGTTTTCCCTATTTGGGCAGCGGGATTCCCACCTGCCACTCGTGCGTTTCTTGAAGGAATTGATAGAAGTAGAGTTATACTACTGCCCACCTCACTTGTTACTAAGCTCGGTGACAGGGAAGGTTTTAAAAAGATTATTGACCTTGTAGGCAAGGAAATTACTCCTCCCTCCTTGGGAAAAATTACTGATTAACTTTGCAAAATATAGCATAATTTCTCATAAAAAAGCATAATTAGTTGAAATTTGTTTTAAAATAGTGTATTATTATATGAGTTATCGCTATTAAGACGGATTTTGATGAGGTGTTTTTACATGGGCTTACTCGATATATTAAAGAATAAAACAAATGATAATGAAGATTTTTCTTTTGTTAATGAAGAGAAAATTTTAAATGAATTAGTTGAGCAAGGAAAACTAAAACCTCTCTATCTGATACCACTCAGATTTAAAGGTGATGAAAGCGAAAAGAATAGAATTTTCATACCCGATTTTGCTGTTGAGCTGAAAGAACGCTATGACGACCAAGTGGAAGTTCTCCTCTTCTCCGAACGTGTGGACGGCTATGATTGTATTCCAAAGTTTGAAAAGGGTGGATTAGTTCCAAGCTCGCTACTGTTAATCGCAAAAAAAGATGGCGAGATTGTGTTTACACAAGTGGTGGATATTTGGTAAGATTTTAGAAAATTTACAATAAAAAATAAAATCAGCGGTGCTACTCAGTTACCACTGATTTTCTTTTTTAAGGGTATACTAATTTTAGATGAAAATATTTTTAAAAAAGGAATGGTCACAAATATGAAAAAGATTTTAATGTTTATGCTATCACTCATGATAATCACCCTCACAGCTTGTGCAGAAGAATCTTCTCCTGCCTCATCATCTTCTGAAAGTGCTCCTGAAAGCTCTTCTGAAGAGAGCGTAATGGCTGAGGCCGTTCTCTATATCGGAATGGGTCAAAATTTCACCGAGCACCGAGTTGATGTCAAAGACCCCACCGATGTAGCCGAGCTTATAGCTGAAATGTCCGAGCTCACAGGATGGGATTTAACTCTTTCCGAAGCACCTACTTCGGGCAAAGGTGGTGTGAGCATACTGTTTTCTGAGGAGTCAGCACTTTTCACAGGCCCTCCAACGGAGCAAAAAGAGCAGTTCCACGTGTATGACTCAGAACAACTTATAATGACAATACTCGATAGTGTGCAAAAAACTGTTCAGATGAATTTAGTGGATGAAAATTTAGCTTTACCCGAAGAGCTTGAAATTTATTTTTCATTAGATGCGAGCACTCCCCTGTACTTCCCTGAAATAAATTTGGAAATCCCTCTAACCGAGCCATATATCAACAGTGAATACTCTCAGTATCAGAGTATGTCCGATACAGTTTTCTACATTAGCTTTTTAGGCTTTTTCTTTGATGAAGAGATAGCCAAGGCGGATGAAATAGTAGCTGATAATGTATCCCCTGAAGACTTGCTCTACCTCGCAAATGATGGTGGAGAGCATTATCTTATAGTTCCTGCAAACCCCAATACCTATGTTGAAGTATATACCGCAGCACTTGACGAGCAGGGCAACCTAAATAAAGTAGACCTCATTCATGTTAGTGATGATATGGGGCCACTACATATAAAATGCAATGCAAGTGATATTGTGTCAAACATAATTTTAGTATTTGGCGAAGGTGAAGACCAATTTGAATATTCACCATTTATCAGCCTTAAAGACGGCTCACTTGTAGTTGGTGAACATGGTGAGGAAGTATTAATTGCTGGTGTTCAGTAAGATAATCTTTTAAGCGCTTCTACCATTTAAGGTAAACCATACAACAAAACGCATTAACTTTTTAAGCTCCTACTTCTGCTATTGGCAGTGGTAGGAGCTTAATTATTTAGCTATTTGCTTCTGCTTCATTCTTTTTTTTCTGGGTAAGGAGTACGCCTGCACAAATTGCTGTGAGCGGAGCCACACTTACAAGCCCAAAACTGCCTACAATTGTATCGAGTATTTCAGAAGCTACATATTTGTAGTTTAAAATATTGTCTATCGGTGTGCCCTGTGCCATGAACACCATTAGCAGTGATACATATCCACCTGAATAGGCAAGTAGTAATGTTGTAGTCATGGTGCCCATTGCCGCCCTGCCAACATTCATGCCGCTCTTTATTGCTTCTTTAGCCGATATGTCGGGCTTTTTTTCCACCACTTCATTTATTGCTGAGGTAATATCCACCGCTAAATCCATTACGGCACCCGAAGAACCTATGAATATGCTTGCAACAAAAATCTGCGTTAAGTCCAAATTGGGAAATCCACTAAAAAGCAAACTCTCTGAATTTGGCATTACAGCACCGTGGATAATAAATAAATCTGTGAAGATAAGCCCCAAAATCATTGTTACGACAGTTCCTGAAAGTGAGCCTATTGTTGCTGAAAGCATCATTCTGTCAAATCCAAACACAAGCGAAATAATAATTACTGTGAGCACTGCGGTAATTAAAAATCCTACATATACAGGATTAACTCCCTGCAAATATAGAGGTATCAGCAGTTTCCATATCATAAGTATTGTAATAGCGAAGCTTAGCATTGCTCTTATTCCTGTTGGCCCTGCAACTATTACTAAGAATACTGCGAAGATTGCCACAAGGATAATTTCGGTGTCTATTCGGTAATGGTCAACCATTGAAACAGAGTTAATGCTGTTTTCACTATGGCTGATAAGAAGCAGTGCTTCGTCGCCTACTTCAAATATCTTGTCCGATTCGAGTGAGCCTGTGAGCATATTATATCCCTCGACTATTTCGCCCTCAAAAGCTCCGTCAAGTATTTTTACTTTACAGGTCTGGTCCCCCGTCATAACAACGCCCACGCCAAGTATATTATCATTATTTACTTCAGTTACTTTGCCCACTGCCCTTTCCCTATCCTGATATATCACGGCATCTTCAAACCCTGTTGGTATTAAAAGAAGTGTGGCAAGAATTATTATGCTTATCAGCACGGCTAAATTATTTCTTAAAAATGATTTCATTAATTTCCCCCAAAATATATACCCATATTAACACTTAGCTGACTGCCCTGCACCCGGGAAATAACCCTTAGCAGAACAGTCAGTTTAAATTTGTTTGAAGTTTTGTAGGCTGTAAATTTTTATCTTACATTAAGTACATCAGCTAAGGAGTGGTACACGCCTGTGTTATCATAGAAGCCACCGAACATTTCAGCCCCTACACCGTGTGCATATGTGCCAACTGTTGTGCCTGTGTGTGAGTATGAAGTAAAGTCAACACCTGATTTATTGTTTAGGATATGTGTGATTGTAACTGTGAGTGGGTCGTATCCACCATAGATGATTGCTCCCTCTGCTTCTGAAACTGTTGTTCCAAGCACCGATACATTGTAAGCTGTTTGTAGTTTCCCAAGTTCATAGCTTGTAAGTACAAGATTGCTATTGCTTGCATTTGTGTTAGTTGTTAGGCCAAAGTATGCTTCAATGTCTTTTAGTACTGTTGCGAAAGGTGTTTTGTTAGCTATGTAGGTATCAACATAATCTGCTTCAAACTGCTCATATGAACCTTTTTGGTAAGAGAGAAGTGTTAGGAATGTGTCGTACTCAGTTCCTGCATATCCGATTGTTAGACCACCTGTTTCATGGTCACCTGTTACTATAATTAGAGTTTCGTCGGGATGTTG
Source organism: uncultured Oscillospiraceae bacterium (assembly GCA_964370185.1). Classification (GTDB taxonomy): domain Bacteria; phylum Bacillota; class Clostridia; order Oscillospirales; family Ruminococcaceae; genus CAYJEQ01. The sequence goes on along the minus strand of CAYJIJ010000004.1, from coordinate 60,582 downwards.
TTTGTAGAAAGAATATGCCTCTTCAATTGCTTCATCAAAAGCTAATGTGTCTGCAATGGAGGATTTAGCGTCGTTGGCATGACATGCCCAGTCGATTTTACCTGATTCAACCATCATGAAGAACCCTTCGTCATTGTCAAGCACTTCAATGCCTTTATCAACATAGTCCGCAAGTGACCACATATCATCTTCACGGTCATTCTCATATGGAAGCGCACCACCGTTTGTATCTTCACCGATTATAATTACTTTACCTGTTTCATCATTTACTTTTTCGGCTGCATCTTGATCTTCAAGAATAACTGTATATCCTGCTTCTTCTGCTAAGTCGTATAAGCTTTCCTGATCTCCGTCACTGCCAGTGGGTTTGTTTAGTGCTCCGCCTGCAAAGTAATCAAAATCAGATTCTATTAGCTCTAAGCCTATTTCGTAGTAGTTGTTTCTTGACTCGTTATGTGCATAATAAGCCGCTGGTGTAGCATGGTTTAGTGTAACGCTTGAAACGATACCTACTTTGTAGCCAAGTTGGCTTTTTACCTGCTCTGCTATTGTCTCATATGCTACTGTGAAGCTTTCGTTTAGATTGATTGTACCGCTGTATGTTTTTTCGCCTGTTGCGAGTGAAGTTGCGGTGGAGGCGGAGTCGGGAGCGAATGAAGTTGAGTCAAATGTTGTATTCATACCAACTGCTTCAAAATCCATAAAAGAAAGTCTTTCTTTACTTGTGAGTATATCTGTGTTTGCGCCCTGATTTAATGAATCAATATAGTAGTTAGCAAGCTGTGTTTGTGCATGGCTCATACCATCTCCGATAAACATAAACACATACTTTGGCACATCGCCTGAATAGCTGTTTATTACTGTTGCATTTGTTTTCATCGAAGCGTCCGCAGTTGGTGCAGTAAGTGCAGTGCCCGCTCCTACTGTGATAGCTGCTGCCATTGCCACTGAAATAGTTTTTTGTATTGATTTCTTGTTCATTAACGAAATCCTCCTAAGTTTTTTTATTAATTGTTTGAACAAGTAATATCTTACTTTTATTGAACACTGTTTCAAATAAAAATGCTGTTAAAAAAAAGTTAAATTATTTCCTTAATATTAAAAATATATTAAATAGTTTGTGTAAATCCTATTTGCTTGTAAAAAATATTAGCATTAAATAAAAAAACGGACATATCGACTTTTAAAATCGGTATGTCCGTTTCTTGTGATTATTTGTTTTTTGTGTGGTAGACAACATAGTGAAAATAGTCGCTTTGCGATATCTTACTATTTATTTTTCACTATTACCTTTTCACTTATAAATAATGTGAAGCATTATTTCTTTTAAGGATGCTGATGATATAATGTTGCACTGGCTTCGGGGTAGTCCTCATCTTCCCACTGATGATCAGTGGTGCGCATGAAGCGGCTTGTTACATTAAAAAACTCATATTGAGGGTTGTTTCCACCGAGTGCTATTGTAGGGTCGTCCCATGTAAGGTCAACACAATACCATTCGCCATCGTCAAGGCACACCATATTCCAGGCGTGTTCTGCAGTTCCACCATGTGATGTGCCATCAACACTTATGCACTCCACCCCAACCATATCCATAAATAGCTGAAATGTATCTGTATATCCACTGCATATGGATTTACCATGCACTAAAAGTCCGTATGGATTATCATTATTCGGTGTGGGGGCGGCGTCGGGAGATTGGTTATTTACTTCGTTATCATAGGATGTCCTATTTATAATCCACTCATGAAGCACAAATTCTTTTTCAAAATCGCTCATTTCCTCGGTAATTAATTCGTTAATTACTTCACTTGCTATATTTAGTATTTCTAAATTATTTGGAGTTAATACAGAAGTGTCGCCCGTTTCCCATGCAAGCAGTATTGCCTCGGGTGTATACTCAAAATACTCGTCCGAATTTATATCGGCAACATTTTCTTGCTCATTTGCTAATAGCGAAATCTCTTCGGGTAATTCGGGTGGATTATCGCTAAAGCATGCAAGGAATGCATCCCGTGCCTGTTCTGGCTCTTCGCAGACTATTAGTGCTAAAAAAGTGCCCTCTCTGACTATATTTCCTGCTTCAAGCATCGCTTCTTGGTCGGGTAGATATCCTGTAAAACTGCCTGTTCTTGCTTCTTTGTAGTCGGAAAGTGCTGTTTCTGCTGCTACCGCACCCTCTTCTGTTTCGTAGGAAAGCACTGCTATTTCACTTGCATTTGTTCCTACCTCACTGTAATAAATGGCTCCATCAGTAAGTCCCTCTGTATCTATTTGATAGTATACTGTGGCATATTCAGTGAAAAAATCTTCTTCGGGGTTCATTTTAGTGAGTGCAGGTGTTTCGGATTGACTATTTATAATGACTGTGCTTATTTCTTCAGCCGAGTAATTTGTGATACTTGCTGTACTGCCACAGGATGTAAGCAATGTTATAGAAAGAACTGTTATGTATAATACTTTTGAAAAATTTCTTAGACTCATATTCCTAACTCCCCTTTTAAAAGACTATTTGTCCCTTAATTTCATTATACAAAACTTTTGTGATGGATTTGTGAATTAATTATGTATTTGACAATTTTTTATCCGCATTGCATTTAAATTTAACTGCAAAAACAAGTGTACTTATTTCAGCGAATGCCACTGTGAGCCATACCCCATTTATTTCTAACATTGGCACTAAAATTATCATTCCAAGTATTACAAATACTATGCCTTGTAGTACAGAAATCACCGTGGAATATTTCGAGCTTTCAACTGATTGGCAATAGTACATTATAAGTGTATTTACCCCTGTGAATATAAAAGACGAATAATATAGTCGTAATGCAAGCACCGCCGCATTTATTACTTCGGTATCATTATTGACAAAAAATCCTGCAATTTCGCTTGGAAAAATAAGCACAAATAAATAATATACTGCTGAAAATATTAGTGACGTAGTTAGTGCTGTTTTCCACACTTCTTTTAATCGAATATTCTTTCCTGCACCGTAATTTTCACTTAAAATCGGCTGCATTGCTTGCCCGATACCATTAAATATCGCCCTGCCGACAAATTGCACATTAGATATAATCGAATAAACCGCCACTGCTACTGCGCCACCTAAATATAAAAGCACATTATTAAATAGGTATATGATAATTCCCGCTGAAAACTCAAGCACAAATATACCTAAGCCATTTTTCACTATTCTTTTAAAGATAGCAAAGTCAAAAGCCTTTTTCACAAGGGAGAGACTGCTCATTCCCTTAAAAAAATGCAGGCTGATTATAATTAGTGTAATGATGGGAGAAATAGCGGTGGCAATTGATGCCCCCATTATCCCCATTCCAAATTTAGCCATCAAAATATAATCAAGGAAGATATTCATTACATTTGCAATTGTAGTGCCAACCATTACAAGCCTTGGGTTTCCGTCACTGCGTATTATCACTTGTAGCATATTGGAAAGCATAAAAAATATTGTCGCCATAGAAACAGGTATTAAGTAATCCATTGCATGGGGAGTGAGTAGCTCATCAGCACCAAAGAAGATTACGACTTCTTTGGTGAATATGGTATAAATAGTTGTTAATAGAATGCCTATTACTATATTTGTTATTACTGCCATAGTAAATACTTTATTTACTTTATCTATTTCGCCCCTTCCACGCATTACAGAGATAGTTGTGGAGGCGCCCATTCCAAGCAAAAGAGCGATGGAATTATATATAGTGAAAAATGGAAGACACATACTAAGTGCAGCAAGTCCATTACTGCCCTCATAATATCCTACAAACATTACATCAACTATCACATAGCAGGAAAATGCAATCATACTTAGTACTGTGGGAAGAAGATAACTAAAAAAACATTTACTTGGTTTATCATGTAATAAATCTACTGTCTTTGACATATAAACTCCTTTAAAATTATTCCAAAGGATAGTTTACAGACTTTCCCTCTAATTTGCAATAGATTTTAATAATTATCGGTAAAATAATTAAATTGTGGTATCCCCCCAACCACAGCAAAGGAGGGATACCACAATTTTAAAACACAGTTTCTATAAGCCTTTCACAGTATTCAGGTGAATACACCCAGTGATTTATCTTCTCACCCATTTCAAAGTAATCATAGCTTCCCACCGAGTAATCTGCATCGAATGCTTCTACTACTATGAGCTTCACCTTCATTTTATCGGGTATGAGGTTTTTTATGTAGACACTTGCCTGCATTCCTGGGTATACACCTTCTTTAGGTTCGGCAAGGCCTGCTAAATTAGGTGTGAGCTCTACAAAAATTCCGTAATTTTCTACCGAGCGCACAATTCCCGAGACAGTTTCCCCCGGTGAAAACATCGCCGCATTCTGCTCCCATGTACCCAAAAGCTCTTTGTGAGAAAGCACAAGCCTATTTGAAGCATCCCGTGATTTCACCACCGCTTTAATCAGCTGGCCAGTGTAAAATCTATCCTTTGGGTGGGAAATTCTCGACACTGAAATAGCATCTATCGGCAGTAGTGACGGAAGTCCTAATCCGACATCCACAAAAACTCCAAACGACTCCAAATGTGTTACTCTTCCTATTATAATATCACCCGAGCTGAGATTATCAAGATAGTCTCTTTGGCAGAGCTGTTGTACTTTTCGCCTTGATAGTATTGGGTATATATTTCCCCCTGCATCTTTTGCTATTTCACTTATCACAAATGCCACAGGCTTATTTACCTTTGATATCAGTGCAATATCTTTTACTATACCCTCTTTAATTCCCACTGCACCCTCTTCTCTTGGTATAACCCCTTTGCAAAAACCTAAATCTATAATTAAATTATGCTTATTATCGCAAAGCGATACCCTGCTTTCAAGCACAATCTGCTTTTGCATTGCCTCTTCCATGTATGCCGTAGTACTCAACCATTTTTTGTTTTCTGCTCTATCAATTAAACAGCCCTCAGGCAAAAACACACTCATTTTTCCCCCTCCAATTTTCACACATAATTTTTCGGTTTTTTATTACACTGCTTTATATATATTCGTGTAAGTTTTAAAAAATGCTTAAAGCCAGTGGAGGTTTTCAAAATTTTTTTCAATTTTCTGCTATACTTTTAAAAAACTAATTGATTATTACCCCCTTTTTTTGCTATAATAGGGTTTACTGGTAATATAGCTCTAAATTAGCTTATACATTTCAGGAGTGGTGATAGATGTGAATATAAATGTAGGTGACTATTTAATAATGAAAAAGCCACATCCATGCGGATGTAATAAATTTTTAGTTTTACGCTCGGGTATGGATTTTCGCATACGCTGTACGGATTGTGCAAGGGAAGTTATGCTTCCGAGAGTCAAGCTTGAAAAGAATATAAAGAGCGTAATCTCTGAGGAAAAAACAGTATAAATAAAACCATTTTATGGAGGCAGAAATGTTTGACAAACTAAAAGAAGTGGAAGATCGTTTTGACAAAATTAATGAGGAACTCATGGACCCAAATGTCATTAACGACACCACAAGATACAAAAACCTAATGAAGGAATACAAAAACTTAACACCGCTTGTTGAAAAGTACCGCGAATACTCAGCAGCTAAAAAAGCTATGGAAGATGCACGTGAACTTTTGGACGAGGGTGGACTTGACAAAGACTTTAAAGAAATGGTAGAAGACGAATACAAGAGCAGTCAAACACTGATTGAGCAGTATTCCGAAGAGCTTAAAATACTCCTACTTCCCAAAGATCCAAATGATGATAAAAATGTTATTGTGGAAATCAGAGGCGGTGCAGGCGGTGATGAAGCGGCGCTATTTGCAAATTCACTATTTAGAATGTATACAATGTATGCAGAAAACATGGGTTGGAAGTCGGAAGTGCTAAGCTCTAATCCCACTGAACTTGGTGGATATAAAGAAATCAGCTTCTCAATTGATGGCGACGGCGCATATTCCAAGCTAAAGTTTGAGAGCGGTGTTCATCGTGTACAACGTGTGCCTGAAACAGAAACACAGGGCAGAATACACACCTCAACAGTTACAGTAGCGGTACTTCCCGAGGCTGAGGATGTTGAAATTGAAATTAATACCACTGATTTACAGATAGACACCTACCGCGCTGGCGGTGCTGGTGGACAGCATGTAAATAAAACTGAGTCCGCTATCCGTATTACCCATATACCAACTGGCACTGTGGTTGAGTGCCAGGACGAGCGCAGTCAACACAAAAACAAGGATAAGGCTATGAAAATTCTGCGTTCACGCATATATGAGAAAAAAATGCAGGAGCAAACCGATAAAATCGCCTCCGAGCGCAAGCTTCAGGTGGGCACGGGGGACCGCTCCGAGCGTATTAGAACATACAACTACCCTCAGGGACGTGTTACCGACCACCGCATAGGGCTTACTCTTTATAAGCTTGAGCAGGTATTAAACGGCGCACTCGTAGAGGTAGTGGATGCTCTCAATACATTTGACCAAGCAGAGAAATTAATGAGTAGTGAAGAAAATTAGAAAAGCTGATTTTTTGCTCGACAGGTGAAATAATTTGAAAAAAGTAGATACAAAGATAATTTATAATGCAAAAGACGCTGCCCCTTTGCCAGAAGAGCTTTTTGCCGCAGTTAAAAATGGTGAACTTGCAGTTATACCCACCGAAACCGTATATGGGCTTGCGGCAAACGGACTTGATGAGAATGCCGTAGCAAATATATTTGCCGCTAAGGGCAGACCGAGCGACAATCCCCTTATACTCCATATATCGGATATTGCTATGTGGGAAACTTTAGTAACTAACATACCCAATAATGCAAGAAGATTAGCCGAGAAATTCTGGCCGGGGCCTCTTACAATAATACTGCCAAAGTCGGAAATTGTTCCACTTAAATCCTCAGGCGGGCTTTCCACTGTTGCGGTGAGAATGCCAATGCACCCGATAGCACAAAAAATTATAAAAGCTACTTCCCTTCCCCTTGCTGCCCCCTCTGCAAATATCTCGGGAAAGCCAAGCCCCACAAAGCTTGAGCACTGCATCTCGGACATGATGGGCAAGGTGAGCTATATTGTCGACGGAGGCGATTGTGCTTTAGGTGTGGAGTCCACCGTTATAGATATGTCGGGAGAAACAGCGGTAATTTTAAGGCCTGGAAGCATTTCACCTGAGCAGATAGCAGAGGTGATTGGCGAGGTTATAGTTGATGAAGCGGTACTCTCCCCTCTATCAAATGGGGATGCACCACTTTCGCCCGGTATGAAATATATGCATTATTCACCCAATGCACAGGTTTATATCGTAAAGGGTAGCCTCGAAGCATTTTCCTCATATCTTAAAGATGTAAGCGCTGAGGGTTCTTATGCGATGGTTTTTGACGGTGAAGAAGAAGCTGTACCCCTCCCCTCTGTAAGCTATGGGGGTAAAGAGAATTACTCCTCGCAGGCAAATAGGCTCTTTGCTTCACTGAGAAAGCTTGATAAGCCAGAGATAAAATACATATATGTCCGCTCCCCTGCTAAAGATGGCATCGGGCTTGCAGTGTATAACAGACTTATTAGAGCAGCAGGTTTTAATATAATTAATTTGGAGGTGTAAGCGATGTTTGTTTTGGGTCTGACAGGTCAGACAGGTGCAGGAAAATCGACCGTCGCCGAACTTTTTTTACAAAATGATGTCCCCGTCATTGATGCAGATATAGTTGCAAGAGAAGTTATAAGTGAGTCCAAGCAGTGCCTTGCAGACATTGCACTCGAATACGGCATTGAAGTACTTGGAGCAAATGGTGATTTAAACAGAAAAAAGCTTTCCGAAATTGTATTTAACGACAGGGAAAAACTAAGGCGACTGAATGTAATCACTTTTCCCTATATCATAGCTAAACTTAATGTGATAGTCTCAGAGTACAGAAGCCTTAATACTTCTTTGGTGGTTTTAGATGCACCACTGCTTTTTGAAAGCGGTGCCAACAAACTTTGCGATAAGGTAATAGCTATACTTTCCGATAAGGATATAAGGCTAAACCGCATACTGATTAGGGACAGGCTGAGTGACCAGCAAGCGAGAAGCCGAATTAATGCCCAACCTCCAGAGGATTTCTATGTAAATCAAGCCGATTTTGTGGTAAGAAATGATAAAACACCAAATAGCCTTGCACTTGCGATAGCTAAAATAATGGAGCAATTAGAAATATAATGAAGATTAAAAAAGCGTATAGATTAAAAGTGTTTATAGCCTTATTGGTGATAATGGTAATGGCAGTGGCGTCGGTATATCTGCTAATGATAAGCTTATATCCACTAAAATATAGTGAAGAGGTTTATAGTGCATCGGAAAAATATGATATTGACCCTGCACTGATGTTTTCACTAATACATGCCGAGAGCAGTTTTAATCCAGAAGCGGTTTCATATGTAGGTGCAATAGGGCTTACACAGTTTACCGAGGACACTTTCGACTGGGTTAAATGGAAAAAAGGCGATGAGAGCGACACCGAGTACGATGACATGTTCTCACCCGATATAGCGATTGAGTATGGGGCATTTTTGCTCTCATTCTATCTTAATGAATACACCGCCACCGAAAATGCTCTATCAGCTTATAACGCTGGAATGGGCACACTCGAAAACTGGCTTTCCGACGAAAAATATTCTGAGGAGATAAATGGAGTAAGAGTGGTTAATAATATACCGTATGAAGAAACTGAGAATTATATAAACAAAATTAATAACTCAGTTAAAATTTATAAAATACTATACGATATGTAAAGGAGAATATTATGGAAAAATCAGCAGGACAGCTTTTACAGGAAAAACTTTGCTATAAGCCAGAACATGCATGCGAAGTGATCGACGAAAAAGAACTATCCGCAGTGGACAGTTTTAACGAGGGCTATAAAAGCTATCTCGATAATGGTAAAACCGAGCGCGAATGCGTGGACTATACAATAGATATGCTAAAGGAAAAGGGCTTTTCTGAATTTGTACCCGGTAAGGCTTACAAGGCGGGGGATAAAATTTATCAAAACAATCGTGGCAAGGCTTTAGTATTTGCAGTTGTGGGCAGTAAGCCAATAACAGATGGGGTTAAGATACTTGCAAGCCATATAGACTCCCCAAGGCTTGATTTAAAACCAAACCCACTTTATGAAAATAAAGAAATCGCCTATCTAAAAACTCATTACTATGGTGGAATTAAAAAATACCAATGGGTGGCACTTCCCCTTTCACTCCACGGTGTAATCATGAAAAAAGATGGCAGTAAGGTGACTGTTGCAATCGGAGAAGGTGAAAACGACCCTGTATTTTGCATCACCGATTTGCTTCCCCACTTAGGCAAAGACCAAATGGGAAAACCTATAAAGGATGCAATCAAAGGCGAAGACCTCAATGTGCTTATTGGTTCAAGACCTTTCAAAGACGATAAGGCGAGCGAAAAGGTTAAGCTCAATATACTAAACATTCTCTTTGAAAAATACGGCGTAATAGAAGCGGACTTTGTTTCTGCTGAGCTCTCGTTAGTACCTGTACAAAATGCCGCAGATGTAGGGCTTGATAGAAGTATGCTCGGAGCATATGGCCATGACGACAGAGTGTGTGCATACACTTCTATTATGGCATCACTGCAAAACCTATCCCCTGAATACACATGGGTAAATGTGCTTGCAGATAAAGAAGAAATCGGTTCGGCAGGTGCCACAGGACTAAGAGCTAATTATCTCGAGTATTTCATTGAAGATTTAGCAGAGGGCATGGGCGCTAAGGGCAGAGATGTTTTCGCTAAATCAAAATGCTTATCCGCTGATGTAAGCTGTGCTTTCGACCCCACATTCCCCGAAGTTACTGAGGCTAATAACACCGCTTATTTTAATAAGGGTGTGGTTATTACTAAGTACACTGGAAGTGGCGGTAAGGGCGGTTCAAGCGATGCTTCCGCTGAATATATGCACTATGTGAGAACTTTCTTAGATAATGCATCCGTTGTATGGCAGACAGGCCTTTTAGGCAAAGTTGACCAAGGCGGCGGCGGTACTGTTGCGGCGTTTATAGCTGAGTATGGCGTTGATACAGTCGACTTAGGTGTGCCAGTGCTTTCCATGCATGCACCTTTTGAAATAGTATCAAAAATTGACACTTATATGGCTTACAGGGCGTTTGATGCATTCATCAAAGCGGCACAGTAGTTATTGTCAGTAAAAATAGAGTTTTTGGGGAGTGGTATATATTTTTGTGCCACTCCCATTTTTAAAAAGTAGGAATAAGTAATTTTCTCCTTTTTATATTTTTACTCCGTACAGGAGGCATAGGAATATAAAAAATTAAATCTAAGCTTTGTTTAAAGTAAATAGGTGATGAAAATTTAGTTTTTCTTACAGCTATAAAAGGATGATTGGATTATGAAAGAATTAAATGATTTTTTAGATATATTTGCGAGTGGTAAAGCGATAAGTGGAATATTTAGTGACTCTCGAAATTCTGAGAAAAGCTATAAAAAAGGTAAAATCACTCTCATGGATATTGGTGGAGAAAGCAAATATCAAATTGAGCTTTTTACCGCTACACAGTCTTTCCACTATAATTATCCAATTTTAGAAGTAAAAAAATTCTTAGATGAGCTTTTACATAAGGAATTCAGGCAGTTTGCTTTTAGTGATGATAGTTATGATTACAGTGTAAAATTTACTAAAAAGGAAAAGCTTCTTTCCAATCGAAAACTAAGAAAATCACCTGCTGAAACTGCTGTAAAAAGCCACAACAGAGAAAAGGAATATCTAATAAAAGAGGGGGTTATGATACCTGCACTCTATGATTTAGGAGTTTTTTCTGCTGAGGGAAAAGTGATAAATTCTATGTATGATAAATACAGGCAGATTAATAGATTTATAGAATTTATCGAAGACATGATAAAAACTTCCCCACCCACTAAGCTTAATATAATTGATTTTGGCTGTGGCAAGAGCTATCTTACATTTATAGTTTATCACTATCTCAATTTCATAAAAAAAATACCGACAAGGATTGTCGGCATGGATTTAAAAGAGCAGGTAATATCGGACTGCAATGCTTTGGCTAAGAAGTATAATTATGAAAATCTCGTCTTTCATCATGGGGACATTGCCGATTACAATGACAGTGAAAAGGTGGATATGGTTATAACTCTACACGCCTGTGATACTGCTACTGATTACGCCCTATATCATGCGGTGAAGCTCTCTGCGGAAATGATTATATCCGTCCCCTGCTGCCAGCATGAAATAAATTCTGCAATAAAAGGAGATGTAAGCACTCTTTTTACAAGGTATGGGTTGATAAAGGAGAGAATGTCGGCACTTGCTACCGACAGTATAAGGGCAAATTTGCTTGAAATATGCGGATATAATACGCAGGTACTCGAATTTGTAGATTTTGCACATTCGCCGAAAAATATCATGATTAGGGCTAAGCGTGGCAAAAAGAAGAATGATACTTCAAAGCTTTTAGCCGAAATAGAAGAGTTTTGCAGTGAGTACAAAGTGGAGCAGACCCTTAAAAAGCTACTAACTGACGATGGGATTATTTAAAAGTGAATAGGTTATAATGAATAGCTGTGAAAATTAGCCTTTGGGTAGATATATTTAAACTTTGGCGAAACAACAGCCAAGTCATTAGCCTATAATTTAATATTGGGAGGATTTATATGAAAAATTTATTTGAAGAGTTTAAAATCAGAAACACTATGGTTAAAAACCGCATTTGTCTTCCACCTCTTGTATGTTTTGGATATGCCAAAGAGGGTGGTTTTGTTGGTGAGAAGAATATTTCCCACTACACCGAAATGGCTAAGGGTGGATTTGGTGCAATAGTCGTAGAAGCTACAGCCATTTCTGCAAATGGTAGACTCTCCAAAGACCAGCTCGGCATCTGGGATGATGCACATATTGACGGGCATAGGAGCATAGTAAATATTATTCATGCGGAAAACACCCCTACTTTTTTGCAAATTCACCATGCTGGGCTTATTGCGGTGGGTGAAGATGTTGTTTCATCGTCCCCATGTACGGAAAAAAATAGAACGGCTCGTGGATTAAGCTTTGAAGAAGTAGTAGAGATTGAAGATGCGTATGTATCAGCGGCTATTAGGGCTGAAAAAGCTGGATATGACGGTGCCGAGCTACATGGCGCACACAATTACTTACTAACGCAGTTTTTAAACAAAAGGGTTAATCAGAGAAATGATGCTTATGGCGAGGATGAAACACTGATTGTAAAAAATATTCTCTCCAAAATCAGAGCGAAAGTTTCTGAAAAATTTGTGGTTGGCATCAGGATGGGATGCTTTGAACCCACCTTGGAAGATGGCATACGCCATGCTAAAATTTTTGAAGAAATAGGCATTGACTTTTTAAATGTGTCTTCTGGCTTTTCACTCAGAGCGGACTCTTTTTCACCGACTGATTTCCCTTTTGCAGATGTTATCTATGGTGCAGGTGAGATAAAAAAAGCAGTTAACATCCCTGTTTTTGCGGTGTATGGAATTAAAAGCCGTGATGATGCAGAGCGTGTTACAGAGCTTACAAATGTTGATATGGTATGTATAGGTAGGGGGGCTTTGGTAAATCCAAACTGGCCAAATGATGCTAAAGATGATATGAATGTAGGCAAATGTGTCCAGTGTCCAACTTGCTTTTGGCATGAGGGTAGAGGCAGTGACTGCCCCGGTAGAAAACTACTGAGCAGACAAAAGAATGCATAAAACTCTATAATATAATTAAGGCTCTTTGTCAATAGAAAGTAGGCTCTTTTCTTACCCCAAACATTTAGTATAGAGCCATAATTAAAAACGGTCTATTTCCATCGCTATATGCGGTGAAAATAGACCGTTTTAGATTGTAAAAAGTACTGATAAGATTAAGACAAATATTCAAATAAGCTATTGTCGGTAGTTAGTACCATGCCTTCGTCATGGAGGATTTCAGTGCCGAATGGGAGGGGCACATTGCTGAAATACCACTGAGAATAATTTTCATCACTAAGCTTAAAACTAAAGCTCTCCATCGCAAAATCCTCTGGATAAATTATATGCACCATTCCACTGCCGCCATTCATATGCCATATGTCATATGTGCCCTCTGGATAATCAATCCCTGCAATTTCACCTTGGGTGTAATATCTGTAATCGTAGATATCTTCATTTACCACAGTGAGTGTGGGAGGTGTGTGGGAGTGTGCGTATAGTTCAAATGATTCATCTCCAGTTATTACTAATACATCGCCCTCATAGAGTGGGAATTCGTAGAAATCTTCTATCATCACTTCTGCATTATTAATGGTAAGTGAATAAAATACATCATCATAATACTCTCCGCTGTATATACCTGAAGGTAAATCCACGCCAATAATATATACTCCTTGATTTAAATAGCGATAGTATTCATCTGTATCATAAAATATAAAATCTTCGTATTCAGGCATGGTTATATCTGAGGTACTCTCAAAAAAATCGTCGTCATTGCCGATAACATATTCGTCACCATAGTAATCTTCTACATCGTCGACATACTCAACATCGCCATTACTTACTTCTACTTCTACCTCTGATAGAGCAAAGTCGGAATAAATTTCAGGCATTGGCTCGGGTGTTGATCCAAAAAATGAAAAGGGCATTGTTATAGAAGTAAACATGCTTATTATTGGAATTAAGAAATTAAATAGCAAAAATGCTGCTATAAACAATAAACAACCGCAGCCTTTTTTATTGGTAGTTTTTGGGGCGTTTTTTTGCCAATTACTATTATTTTTCCACTGGTCTTGTCCAAGTTGCTTAAATGACGCTGAGGTCTTATTTTCGCTACCCGAAGTATTATTGCCATCAACTTTATTATCAAATATGTATTCCTTTTTTGAGCTGTTAAATTCATATTCCTTGCTTGTGTCGGTATAATCTGCATTATTATCGTAATTTTTGTTGCTCACTTGACCGTAATCCCTAAATTTGTGGCTGTCCACAAGCGGCTTTGATGTAGATTTAGAATGATTCATGCCGCAATTTGGGCAAATTTCACCTTTTAATGTAGTATCACATATTACACATTTTTTCACTGCTGTACCTCTTTCTATGAGTATCAATATAAATCGCCCTTACAAGGGATATAATATATTCTACTACAAATCCCATTAAAATACAACTTAAATATAAATTAAAATGGACATAGCTATGCCATGCCCATTTATATGTTATTGCTTAGTTTTATCAGGTTTATTACTTACGATAACTTATTGCCTCAGCAGGGCAGTTTAAATAGCAGTCGCCACATTCATCGCAGCGGTGCTTATCCACTGCATAGCTTTCGTCCTCGGTATAAATTGCCTTAAATGTGCATTTCTCCTTACAGACACCGCATGAGATGCATTTGTCTTTATCTATAATAAGACCACGATATTTAGGCTCAGCGCCATTGTATGCAAAGTAAGTACGCTGAAGTTTATGGTCGCGATTTTTCATGGCGAAATCGTAATCAAACACATCCCCCCTGCCAGATGTAATACAGAAAACTACCATTGCATTGTATTTCACTTGGTCTTTTATACAGACATCAAATATTGGATTGTTTTTCGCCTTGATGTCTTCAATGGGCACTTCTTTGACCGTGCCAGTCATGCGCATTGCATATCCTCCCTCAAATACAGGCATACCGTTTGCGTCATGAGCCACTGCGGTATTTGCACCGAGTCCGCATACTGCAAGTTTTTTCTGCTCTTTAAGCTCTTTGTAAAAACCTTTTGTATACATAGTCATAAAATATATGCCGTCATCGTCATATCCCCTTAGATGTGCAATGCGTGATATAGGCTCGCCCTCATCATTTACAGTAGTAAATGAAAGACATCCGATTTTGTCGAATTTCTCATAAATATCTTTGATAGTCATTTTATATCCCTCCTATTTTAATTAAAGCTATTCAATGTCAACAACTTAAGAAAGATATACAAAAAATATTCTACAGCTTAAGCCGCTGACATTGTAAAGCTATTATGTTTATTATAATATAGCAGTGGAATATATTTGTAAAGTAAGCACTAAAAAGTACCATAGTTACCTTTGGGTAACCATAATAAAAATTTTCGGAGTATTCTACTGATTTTTCACAGTGAAATACTCCGAATTCTTATTATTTTTATGCTGTTGCAAACATTTCATCGGTGATTAAAAACTTCATCTTTAAATCATCATGGAATACACTTGTCGCAATGAAATTTTTATTAAATTCATTTGCTAAATCGCCCTCTGCAAAGAGATTATACCCCTTACTTAGGAATGTATCGGCGAGTACTATTGCTTCTTGCAGATGGTCTTTGCTAATTTTAAACATTACATTGTTTTCATTCATGGCTTTAGTCCTCCTTATAGAGCTTAACCATTACGGCTTTTTGGGCGTGCAGACGATTTTCCGCTTCGTCAAATATATATTTTGCATTTGCTTCAAATACTTCTGTCGAAATTTCTTCTTCCCTGTGCGCTGGTAAGCAGTGAAGTACCATTGCATCATTATTTGCTATGCTCATTAATTCGTTGTTGATAATATAACCATCAAAGGCTATTTTGCGTTTTTGAGCCTCATCTTCCTGCCCCATGCTCGCCCATACATCGGTAACAAGCACATCAGCATCTTTTGCGGCTGTTTTGGGAGCATCAGTCAGTGTAAAGTCTTTTTCTTTTGCAAACTCGAGTATCACTTCATCCGGCTCATATCCCTTAGGGCACGCCACCGAAACTTTCATTCCCACTTTCAGTGCTCCAACTATCAGACTATTGCAGACATTGTTCCCATCGCCTATGAATGCAAGCTTTAGCCCCTCTAATTTGCCTTTGTGCTCTTTGATTGTCATGAGGTCGGCAAGTATCTGGCAGGGGTGTGAAAAGTCCGTTAGTCCGTTTATTACTGGGAGCTTTGAGTATTCTGCAAGCTTTTCAACAGTTTCCTGCTTAAATGTTCTTATCATTATACCGTCAAGGTATCTTCCAAGCACTCTTGCGGTGTCTTCAATTGGCTCTCCCCTACCTATTTGCAAATCATTGCTGGATAGAAATAGTGGCACTCCGCCAAGCTGTGATATACCAACTTCGAAAGAAACTCTTGTCCTTGTGGAGGATTTTTCAAATATCATTCCGATTGTTTTACCCTCTAAATGCCTGTGGGGGATTTTATTTTTTGTTTCTTCTTTTAGCTTATCTGCAAGCTTTAGTATTTCGAGTATTTCTTCTTTTGTAAGGTCAAGCATTTTAAATAGATTTTTCATTATTTCGCTTCCTCCATTAGAGTTTCTTTTATAATTTTTACTGCTGTGCCTATTTCATCATATCCAATAATCAGTGGGGGTAACATTCTCAGTGCGTTATTCCCTGCTGTGAGTATCAGCACACCTTTTTCGATAATTTTATTAGCTAAATCGGAGTTTAGTTTGGAGTTATCAATTCCAATTCCTATCATCAGTCCCATTCCTCTAACATCTGTTACAAATGGGATATTCATTTCTGAAAGCTTTGCCTTTAAATATTCGCCTTTTTTGGTGATTTCGGATAGGAAAGCGTCGTCCATAGTGTCAACCACTGCATTGCCCACTGCGGTGCAAAGTGGATTACCTCCGAAGGTTGAGCCGTGGTCGGAGTAGACAAATGTTTTTTCGCATTTCTCCCCTGCAACAACCGCCCCTATCGGAATACCTCCCCCGAGGCCTTTTGCTAAGGTAAATATATCGGGCTTTATTCCATACGACATAAATGCACAAAATGCTCCGCATCTGCCAATACCTGTTTGAACTTCATCAATGATTAAAAGTATATCTTTTTCTTCGCATATTTTCGCTATATCGGACACAAAAGCTTTACTCAGTGGAACTACTCCACCCTCACCCTGTATAATTTCTATCATGATAGCACAAGTTTTATCATTTATTTTACTTTTTACATCTTCTATATCATCCGCATTTGCGTATTTAAATCCATCTGGAAATGGTGAAAAATCTTTGTGAAATTTTTCTTGCCCTGTGGCTTTAAGTGTGGCTATTGTTCTGCCGTGGAAAGAGTTATTGAGTGTGATAATTTCGCATCTTTCGGCTGAGTATTTATTACTGCTGTATTTTCTTGCAAGCTTTATTGCACCCTCGTTTGCTTCGGCACCGCTATTTGCAAAAAATACATTTTTCATCCCTGTTGCTTTGCAGATTTTTTCTGCTAATTTTTCGTCATTTTCGTTATAAAAAAGGTTTGACATATGCATTACCTTTTTCGACTGCTCTGAAATAGCATTTGTAATTTTGGGGTTATTATATCCAAGCGAGCTAACACCTATCCCACTTGTGAGGTCTATGTATTCTTTGCCTTTATCATCCCACACTTTAGCACCTTCGCCTTTTACTATGCAGATGTCAAAACGCTTATATGTATTCATCAAATATCCCATTTGCTTTTCTCCTTTAGTAAAACATTGTTCCACTTCCGCTGTCGGACAGAAGCTCGACGAGTATTGAATGCTCTTTCATTCCGTTTTGTATTGTGGTTTGCTTTACGCCGTTTTTAACCGCATATACACAGCAGTCAACCTTAGGTATCATGCCGCCTTTGATTATGCCCTCTTCTATTAGTGTGGGGACTTCTTCCACATGTATTGCAGGTATGAGGCTCTGGGCATCTTTAAAATCTCTAAGCACTCCACATACATCGGTTAAAAGCATTAGTTTATCCGCTTTTAGTGCCACACTTAGCCTTGAAGCAAATGTATCGGCATTGATATTGAGCGCTTCACCCTCGCCTTCTAAGTAACCCACTGTGGACACTACTGGTATATATCCCTTTATAAGTAAGTCTGTGAGTATGTCCGTATTAAACTCTTTTATCTCGCCCACATTACCATATTTTTCATCGAGTATGTTGCATGCTGCCATGCCTGCGTCAAGTCCTGAAAGCCCCACAGCGTTTCCACCTTTTTTGCATATTTCAGCAACAAGATTTTTATTGGTTTTACCGCAGAGTACCATTTGAATGATTTCCATTGATTTATCGTCGGTATATCTTAGCCCGTCAATGAATTTGCTCTCTATTCCGAATGTGCTCATCGCTTCAGTTATTTCAGGGCCGCCTCCGTGCACAAGAACGATTTTCACTCCAATCATTGCAAGAAGCACAATGTCCGATATAACCGAGTCTTTGAGTATGGGATCTATCATTGCATTTCCACCGTATTTAATCACGATGGTTTTGCCTATGTATTTTTTAATATATGGAAGTGCTTCTGTGAGCACTGACGCTTTATATGAATTCGAGTCCATTTTCTTTCCTCCGAGTTTTTTAAGTTCTGTAATCTCCATTGATTTTCACATAATCATATGTGAGGTCACATCCATAAGCTTCCGCAGAGTATTCACCGCTATTTAAGCTCATAACTATATCAATGCTGTCTTCGCTGAGTAGTTCTTTTGCAAATTCTTCTGAAAACTCTATTCCATATCCACCTTTGCAAACTGTGAGCCTACCTTTGCTATTTTCAAAGCTGACATCCACCTTTAATGGATCAAAGTCCGCTCCCGAATATCCCATTGCACATAGTATTCTTCCCCAGTTGGCATCCGCTCCAAACATCGCTGTTTTAACCAAGCTTGAAGTAATTACAGATTTAGCAATTTTTCTTGCTTCTATTTCGCAGTGTGCAGAGTGCACCTTTGCTGTGATTAGTTTTGTTGCTCCCTCGCCGTCACGAGCTATTTTTTGGGACATGCATTTATTAACTTCTGTAAGCATTTTTACAAAGATGCTGTAATCTTCGTTTTTCTCGGTGATTTCAGTGTTTTCTGCCATTCCGTTTGCCATTATTGCAACCATGTCGTTTGTTGAGGTATCGCCATCCACGCAAATCATATTGTATGTGCAAGTGATACTATCGGTAAGTGCTTCTTTAAGCATTTGTGAAGAAATACTTACATCGGTGGTAATAAATCCAAGCATTGTAGCCATATTGGGGTTTATCATGCCCGAACCCTTTGCTATTGTGCCTATTATGCATTTTTTGCCACTAAGCTCAAACTCCACTGCTGTGGTTTTTTCCACTAAATCGGTAGTGAGTATTCCCTCACTCGCTTCTTCACTGCCATCTTCTTTTAAAGTAATCTCTGCAATGCCTTTTTCAATTTTTGTGATATCAAGTGGTTGCCCTATAACACCAGTGCTTGCAACTATTATATCTTTAGCGGATATTTTAAATTTTTCTCCAGCTTTCATGCACATTTTTTCGGCAATTTCCACGCCGTCTTTATTGCAGGTATTGGCATTTCCACTATTGCATATCATAAGCTGCGCTTTGCCGTCTATAAGATTTTCTTTTGTCACCGTAATCGGTGCACCAAAAACTTTATTTTGTGTATATACTGCCGCCGCTGTGCAAATTTTTTCGGAATATATTGCCATTAAATCTTTTTTAGTAAGATTTTTTCTTATTCCACAGTGAACAGCTCCTGCTGTAAATCCTTTTGCAGCTGTTACTCCGCCTGTAATTGTAATCATATATTTCTCCATTCCGCCAAGCTTTTATGGCATCTATTTTATAAACTTAGTCCTAAAGTTTCCTCATATCCACTCATTATATTTAAGCATTGGAGTGCCGCTCCCGAGGCTCCTTTGCCTAAATTATCAAGTAGTGAAGTGAGCATCACTTGCTCTTCATTTCCAGATATGGATATGCTTAAATCATCCTTACCCGATTTATATGCAGGGTTTAAAACTCCGTTTTCCACTGCGGGATGAGTATTAAACTTCGCTACATCAATTAGCTTTTCGTCTTTATAGTACTCGGCTATTATATCAGCAACATCACTTCCTGTGAATTTTCCCTTTTTAAGCCTTAATGGTATGGACACCGCCATTCCGCTGTACATATCTGCAAGTATTGGGGAAAACACTGGGGGATTATCCATTTTAGAATAATGTTTCATCTCTTTAAGATGTTTATGAGTAAGTCCGAGTGCGTACTGTCTTGGATATTTAAATACTTCGCTTCTATTAGGGTTTTCATATTCGGCTATCATTGCTTTTCCACCGCCGCTATACCCTGTTATCGAGTGGCATGTGATAAAGTCTTGAGCTTCAATAATGCCGGCTTTCATGAGTGGTACTGTCAGTGTAAGATATCCTGTGACATGGCAACCTGGGACTGCAAGTCTATTTGCTTTTCTTATCTCTTCCCTAAAGCCTATTTCAGGCAAACCGTATATAAATCCTGCTCCTACTCGGTGAGCTGTTGAAGTGTCGATTATTTTACTGCTTTTGATATGTGGCACTATTTCCTTGGCACTGTCGTCAGGCAGGCATAGCACTGCAACATCGGCGGACTCTATAGCCTCTATTCGCTTTTTTAAGTCCTTGCTCTCTTCATATGGAAGAGTGAAAACTTTATATTCTTTTATATTCAGTAGTCTTTCAGAAATTTTAAGCCCCGTTGTACCATGGCCACCATCTATAAATACATTTATCATAAGTGCTCCGTTCCGCCGCTCAGTGTCGGCACAAAATAAAAAATAAACTTTACTCTACCACACTGAGTGGAGAAATGATGAGAATATTGTTGTACTTATAAGCTCTAATCCCATCCACAATATTTTTAGCATATATATTCATAAAATTGTATATTTATTACTACTCATATTATATTAATTATTGCATAAAATTGCAAGTCTTTTTTAGTTTTTATAAATTTTTTGTACTTTTGCTTTAATATTCATCATATACGAATAATTATTTATCACTTTTGTATAAATTTTCATTGTTTTTTCTTTATTAAATATGAGTTTAGTTTGTTTATATGGCATAAAAATCGTCTATAATCTCCTATGGAATTTGTTTTAAAGATGGTGCATTTACCTTTATTGATTTTAAAAACCCTTAACAGCAAGGAATGTAATTCTATTTTTTATCCCTCCCCACAAAATAAAGGTTAGTATAATCCACCATCATCCAAGGATACAAAAGGATATACAGAAAGGAAAGGTCATAAATATGAAGAGTTTTATAAACACTGCGCCATTTATGGGCGATATAGCAAAGAAAAATTATTTCGAGGGCTGGTTTTATAAATTAGTAACTCGGGACAGAAAAAGAGTTATCTCTATAATTTGTGGAATTGCAACAGGGGATAGCTTTAATACATCGGCATCTTTTATTCAGCTAAACTGCACAAAATGCGGCACACTCTGGCAGAAGTATCCCCTCTCCGCTTTCGATTACAATCCCGATAAATTATGGGTGGCTGTTGATAAAAGTGAGTTTTCAGATAAAGAGCTTAGGGTCTGTGGCGTAATAGATGGTATCACTGTTATGGGAAAAATATTTTTTGAAAATACTAAGCCCTATCCTCAAACTCTATATTCCCCGAGTATCATGGGCCCCTTTTCATATATTCCTAACATGCAGTGCAATCATGGTGTGGTGAGTATGGGTCACAATCTTATGGGCAATTTAACTATTGACGGTGAAATAATAGATTTTACAGGGGGAGTTGGTTATATAGAAAAGGATTATGGCACTTCTTTTCCCTCGAGCTACCTTTGGATGCAATGCAATAGCTTTAATAAGCTTGGAAGCTCTTTCATGCTTGCTGTCGCAGACATTCCCTTTGGCGCATTTTCCTTTATGGGGATAATCTCATTTTTCTATCACAGGGGCAAAATGCTTTCCATATCAACATATAATGGTGGTAAAATAAAAAAGCTTGAAATTTTGGACAAGCTGATAATATGCTCTATCACAAACGGGAAATACTCTATTGACATAGAGTGTGAACAGCAAAACACGGGCAAGCTTAAGTCCCCTATAAAGGGTAGAATGATACACCATATAGAGGAGAGTCTTGACAGCATATTGAAAGTGACTGTATATGAAGAAGAAAGCGGAGAAATAGTTTACAGTGGATTTTCTGATTGCTGTGCATCTGAAGTGGGTGGTGATATGAATTTTGTGAGTATAAAAAAGTTTAATAAATAGTAGTTGTATTAGTATTTCTTTATTATATATAATTTGCGGCAAATTAGCTTAAATCTTGTTTAAGAAATTAAGTTAATTTGCCGCTTTAATAATTTACACAAAAAATTTACTAACTGCACTCTTTTTCTCTATACTTTTTAAGCAAAAAGTAATATAATAGTATTATGTATATTTGCGCCCTTATGATAAAACTTGTGACAAAGGAGGATTTGCTTGTTTAAAAAAATTTTACTAAGTTTATCTGTAATAATTCTTTCGGGCTGTTCCTCGGCTTCACTGGAACTCAATGCAGATGATTTAATGCGCCCCCCCACGCTTTCCCCCGAACAAACGCAGATTATGGACGAGCTCGAAAATTCGCTTGGCAGTACCAATGTAGTTTTAAAATATCCAAGGTATGGTGAGCATCTTTCGGCTTTTGTTTTTGAAGATATAACCGGTGATGGAAACGACGAAGCAATAATATTCTATGAGGGATATAATAATTATACCCGAATTCATGTAATGGAAAAAAATGAAGATAGTTGGCTCTCTATTTATGATGCCCCCGGTTTGCAAGCGGATATTGAATTTGTTGATTTTGTTCCTCTATCCACCGATTTTAAAAATGACATATTGGTAGGCTGGGACACTTCAAATCAGTATGATGAGCAAAATATCGTTGTATATAGCTATGACGAAGGTGAATTAGAAAGTGTTTTTGATGAAAATTATAGCATGTATAAGCTTGTCTCAAGAAAGAACTCAGACTCCACCGAACTGATACTGCTAACATCTCCTCAAAAAAATTCTTCTGTTAGACTAATCAGAGGAAATAGCAGTGGTGAAATGATTGTAATCGGCGTTACTTATCTAAATAGCCAAGTCAATCTCTATCACAACCTCATAGAGGGCAATATTGATGAAGAAACCCCCGCACTTTATGTTGACGAGCAGCTTTATGATGGCACATATTCCACTGAGATTATTTCCCTTGAAAACTCAAGGATAGATAATTTAATGACAAGTGGTGATGAGCCAAATATCTTATTTGACTACACCATAAGATATGAACCCATTTTCAGTGAAGATATTGATGGTAATGGCATAATGGATATACCCTCCCAAACTCCAATGCCTGGATATACTGATGAGGAGGATGGTATCCCCTATCTGACAACATACAAAAATTTAGAGGGCAGAGGCTTTAGATCAAGGCAATATAATTATATTAATCTTGACGAAAACTATCGTGTACAGTTGCCAGAAGAATGGGTGGACAATGTCACCGTAGTATTACAGCCTGAAAACGGAATGGTGAGCTTCAGGGTGTTTAACGAGGATTTAGATAGCAGTACTACTGAACTTCTCAGGATACGCACATATGCCAAAAACGACTATCGTGACACATTTGAGCTTGAGCAATACAAAGAGCTACCCTCTTCGGGAATAATAGACTACTATGCATATATACCCGAAAATGTTGACAGCTCTTTAGCGATTGATTATGAAGATTTAGAAGATATGATTATATTTTTATAAATTAAATAACTTTTTTAACATAATAGGAGGATTACTTATGAAAAGAATATTAGTGGCAGAAGATGAAGATGCAATAAGAGAATTTGTGGTTATAAATCTTAAGAGAAGTGGTTATGAAGTTATCGATGTAAGCGACGGCGACAAAGCACTTGAGGTATTTGAACGCGAGGGGGGCAATTTCGATATTGCACTGCTCGATATTATGATGCCCGGCACAGATGGATTTAATGTTTGTAAAAAAATCAGGGAGAAAAATAGCTCAATAGGCATTATACTGCTCTCTGCTAAAACACAGGAAATGGATAAAGTGGGCGGTCTCCAGCTTGGTGCAGACGATTATATCACAAAGCCCTTTAGCCCCTCGGAGCTCGTTGCAAGGGTGGATGCAATTCACCGCCGTGTGACTATGTCCTCACAATCAAAGCCTTC
The DNA here is from genome assembly GCA_964370185.1 of uncultured Oscillospiraceae bacterium. Classification (GTDB taxonomy): domain Bacteria; phylum Bacillota; class Clostridia; order Oscillospirales; family Ruminococcaceae; genus CAYJEQ01. Next base: position 36,664 of record CAYJIJ010000004.1, on the reverse strand, counting down.
AAATGAGCTTGTTTCAGGCCCGTTTGTGCTAAATACAAAAAGTCGCACCCTAACTAAAGATGGCGAAATCATTGATTTAACACAGGTGGAATTTCAGATTATGGAATTTCTTTTAAATAATCAAAATGTTGCTCTTAATAGGGAGCAAATCCTCAATAATGTTTGGGGCGAAAACTATTACAGCGATGTCAAAATTATTGATGTAAATGTGAGAAGGCTTAGGGTGAAAATCGAAGTTGACCCAAGTAATCCACAATATATAGTTACACAATGGGGATTTGGATATATTTGGAATGGCTAACCAATGTAAACAACCTAAGCTGTAGAATATTTTTTGTATATCTCTCACAGCCTACGGCGGGGAAAGATATACGGGATAATTTTCTTAAGTTGTTGGCATTGAATGGCTAACTAATATTTAAGTCTTTTCAAAGTTTTTGCAAATTTGATGGCTGTATTTTAACTTTTATAAAGGAGGGGTGAGTTTTGGCAGTAAAAAGAATTACAAAAAGATGGCTATTTAACAGTTTCGGTGTTATAGTTTTTATTCTTGTGATCCTATGTATCGCCTTTGCGGTAGCTGTAAGAACTTTCTACTACAACAGTGTAACACAGTCAATGCTTTCCACCGCCAACGCTATAAACACTCTCCTAATAAGCTATTCGGACGATGTCTCCATTGATTATTCGGTTCAGGTAAGATCTCTTGTTGAAAACTTTGATGAAAAAGATAAAATGGAACTTATGGCCATAAGTAATGAAGGAGATGTGGTGCTCACCTCGAGTGGATTTCAGATATCGACTGAAATGGACATGCCGGACTTTACCGATGCTTTTGTTTCCTCTAATGGAATAGGTATTTACGAGGGTTATCTCGGCTCGGAAAAAATTATGGCTGTGACAACCACTGCCGCAAACAGTAGCAGTGACATAGTGGCAATGCGCCTTGTAACCTCACTTGAAGAGGTGGATAATCAAATAATAATTTTGATTATTGCTTCTGTAATACTTGGAATGGCAATTTTATTTTTTGTTGGTCTCTCTGGCTCATATTTCATTAGTTCAATTGTAAATCCCATAGGCGAGGTTGGTGTTACAGCAAGGAGAATTGCACAGGGAGATTTTAACGCAAGGCTGAATAAATCACGCAATGATGAAATAGGTGAGCTCTGTGATATAATTAACCATATGGCAGAGGAACTCTCACGAAGCGAAAGTATAAAAAATGATTTTATTTCCTCGGTATCCCACGAGCTTCGCACCCCGCTCACAGCCATCAAGGGATGGGGCGAAACGCTTATGTATGACAACACCGATAAAAAAGATATGCAAAAAGGTATGCATGTAATTATGAGTGAAACCGAGCGCCTTTCCTCAATGGTGGAAGAGCTTCTTGACTTTTCCCGTATGCAAAGCGGAAAGCTAAAGCTTATTATGGGGAAATTTGATTTGATAGCAGAGCTCAGCGATGCAGTGCTCATGTACACACAAAAGGCAAAACGTGAGGAAAAATCCCTCATATACAATGAACCAGAAATATTTGAAAGCTATTACGGTGATAAAAACAGGCTCAGGCAGGTATTTATAAATGTAATAGACAATGCACTTAAGTATTCGGACGGAGGCGATAGTATAACCGTTTCAGCCGCTTTAAAAAGCAATGTGTATATTATTGCTGTGGAAGATACGGGTTGTGGTATAAGCTCTAATGACCTACCAAAGATTAAAAACAAATTTTACAAGGCAAATCTTACACGTCGTGGCTCCGGTATAGGGCTTGCGGTGGCAGATGAGATTGTTTGCAGGCATGGAGGAAGTTTAAGCGTTGACTCTATCGAGGGCAGCGGCACAACGGTCACCATACATCTACCACTTAAAAGAAAACATGATGAACTTACGGAAATTGATGCAAATGCATAATTAATAAATTTCATTGTCACCATTTTGAGTGGTGGCAAAAAAGGTAGATTGCAAGGCTTTATTGCATAGCTATGCCTTCTGCCTTTATCAGAAAGGAAAAATAGTAAATATGGAAAAATCTCAGAGCCGCCCCAGCGGTTTTAAAACCACAATTGGCGGTCAAGCACTTATTGAAGGTGTAATGATGAAGGGGCCAACTACCACTGCAATGGCAGTGCGAAAGCCCGATGGAGAAATATTCACCGAAGAGTGGAGCAGTAATAAAAAAAGCATTCCTTGGTATAAAAAAACTCCTTTTTTCAGAGGTAGCTTTAATTTTATAGACATGATGCTACTTGGTTATAAGACACTGATGAAATCAGCAGATATAGCAGGAATAGACATGGAGGATGAGTCTAAATTTGAAAAGTGGCTTAAAGAAAAGATGGGTGAAAAAGCCGCTACAGTTATCTCTGTAATTACACTTATTATCTCACTCATTATTTCGGTGGGGCTTTTTATAGTTCTTCCCACATTTTTAACCTCATTCCTTAGAGAATTTACCAACAGTATTTTCTTACTTACTGCAACCGAGGCTGTGGCAAAGATAGGGATATTTGTACTCTACCTCTTTGCGGTATCACGCCTTGAAGATATAAAGCGAGTATTTATGTACCATGGCGCCGAGCACAAAACAATCGCTTGCTACGAAGCTGGCGAAGAGCTCACAGTGGAAAATGTGAGAAAGTATCGAAGATTCCATCCAAGGTGTGGCACAAGCTTTTTACTTATAGTGCTTGTGGTTTCCGTGCTGGTATTTTCAATTGTAACTTGGTCAAACCCATTTATAAGAATTGTATTAAAAGTTGCGCTTCTTCCGATTGTCGTGGGGATAGCATACGAGATTATAAGATTTGCTGGCAAGCATGATAATTCTTTTACCAGAATGATTTCTGCTCCGGGTCTATGGCTTCAAAATCTCACAACTTATGAGCCTCAGGATGAAATGATTGAAGTTGCAATAGCTTCTATGCTACCCTGTATTCCCGTGGAAAAGGGTGTGGATGAATGGAACTGATAAAAACAGCTAAAGATATGTATGAACATGGGTGCAGACTGCTCAAAGAGCATGAGCCAAACTGCTATACTTTTGAAATTTCACAAATACTTGAGCATGTTTGCGGTATTAGTAAGGCGTATCTCCCACTTAAAGGCGATACTTTACTTAGCACCGAGCACCAAAACCTTTTTAATGACATGCTAAATCGTAGACTTGCTTTTGAGCCACTTCAGTACATTTTAGGGAGCTGGGAATTCTATGGCTTACCAATGAAGGTGGGCGAAGGTGTGCTAATTCCACGCTCCGACACCGAAGCATTAGTAGAAACCGCTTTAGAGCTTATTGGGGCGAACCAATATAAATTGTGCGCAGATTTATGCAGTGGTAGCGGTGCAATAGCCATTGCGATAAGCAAAAATAGTGATATAGAAAAAATGTATGCATTGGAATTATCAAATGAAGCCCTCCCCTATCTTACTGAAAATGTTAAGATGAATAATGTTTGCGATGTAGTAGAGGTCATATCGGACGATGTGTTAAATTATAGTTTTGCCACTCCCCTTGATTTGATAGTATCCAATCCTCCATATATACCTAAACTTGATATTCCCACTCTTGAGCCCGAGGTGCTAAATGAACCATATATTGCACTTTGTGGTGGTGAGGACGGACTAAATTTTTATAGGCAAATAGCAAAATCCTATGCCGAACAGATAAGACCTGGTGGAGCTATTGTATTTGAAGTAGGTATACATCAACATGGGAAAGTAATGGAGATATTAAAAGCAAATGGATATTGCAATATTGCATATAAAACGGATTTGTGTAATATCCCAAGAGTAGTTTACGGATTTAAATAGTTATAATAAATAAAAAAGGTATTCCCTCAGCTTTAAACTGAGGGAATACCTTTTTTATAATATTTAAAATATAATATATTAAGTATAAAAAATTATATATTATAACTTTTAATCAGATTAATAAAATCACTGTACGGCATTGGTCTTGCATAGAAATATCCTTGACCAACATCACATCCGTATTCAGAAATCATTTGGTTTTGCTCTGCTGTTTCAATACCTTCAAAAACAATTTTAAAGCTTGCATTTTGTAATACAATAATCATTGAAGATAGAAAAGCTCTCCCTCTCTGGGTAACCATAATGTCGGTAAATGCTCTATCAAATTTTACTACATTGGCTTCTATTGCAAAAAGTGATGTCAGTGTGGAGTAGTTACTTCCAAAGTCATCAATTGCAATTAGAAATCCATCTTCTCTTAGCGAACTAATCTTTGCAGTCATAAAATCTACATTCTCAGTAAATGCAGATTCAGTAACTTCAAGCTCAATCATTCCTGGCTCTAATTGGTAGTAGGAAATAATTTTTAGCAGTTTTTCATTGAGGTCGGGACGCAGTAATGTAATCCTTGAAAGGTTTACACTAAAAGTTTCAACGGTTTGAATTTTGTTTTTTAACAGCATCCTCCAAAGTTTACATGTCTCTTCAAACATATAAAAATCCAAAGTGCTAATAAAACCGTTTTCTTCCATCACAGGGATAAATTTACCTGGTGCAATCATCTCCGTATCGGACTGCCATCTCACAAGTATTTCGGCGCCTGTTATATTATTCGTCTTTAAATCTATTTTGGGCTGCAAATATGGTATAAATTGACGCTTTTGGAGTGCTTGTTGCATTTTTTTGGTAACATCGCTAACTTCAATTTGTTTTGTAAGCATATCCTCGGTAAACTCAGCTATAGTTGAGCCAAAAATATGCTTTTTGCTTGATTTAGCAATATCTGCATACTCCATAAACCGATAAAGGTGAGAAGTAACAGACCAAATATAACAAACTCCTGCACTGATATTCATTGTTGTTTGCGGAAGTCTGTTATCAATTAATATTTTATCTATTGACATTTTAGGAATATTATAAAAAACTTCTTCAAGTTTTGCATATTCAATTTTTTTAGCAAGTACGGCATAATGACTCCCCTCTAATCGACAAATAACTCCATCATAAGGCATATTAGGAGGTGTTATGCTGTCCGTTAGTCGGGTGAGTATTTTTTCTATATTAGATTTATCAAGTCCTGTGATTATATCGGCAAAATGATCTATTTCAAATGTTACAAGCATGTACTCATCAGCTTTGGCTTTGCTAAGAATTTCTTCCGCTTTTCTTTCAAATTCTTTAAATGTGAGCGCATTTGAATATTCGTCAAGTTCATTGGTTGGATTAGTTTTTCCAACATTTTTTTTAAATAAATATAAAATTACTATAACTGGTATAATTGCTACTGAATAAATTATATACTGCTGCATAATCCACCTCTTGTAACCATTTTATCATATCCAATTCAGTATTTTATATTATATGTGGAAATATGTCAATATTCGATTTTGTTTTTCGACATTTTGAACTATTAATATTGCATTTTATGTGTATATTACATAATGTAACTAAAATTAGTATGCATTTTTAACAATTTAATCTGAAAAACAAATTAAAAAAATGCAAAAATTAAGCCAAAGCTCAATTTTCATTGTGCTTTGGCTTAATAGATTTATATATTGATATTTAATTAGATAACGCCAAGCGCAAGCATCGCAGTAGCAACTTTATTAAAGCCTGCAATATTTGCACCAACTACTAAATTGTCCTTATGGTCGTATTCAGCAGCAGCTTCTACGGAAGCTTTGAATATATCCGCCATAATTCTCTTTAGTTTTTCATCTACTTCTTCAGGTGTCCAAGATAGACGCTGTGAATTCTGGCTCATTTCAAGACCGGAAACAGATACGCCGCCCGCATTGGAAGCTTTACCTGGAGCAAAGAATACACCATTTTCGTGGAAGTGATGAACAGCTTCAGGTGTACAAGGCATGTTAGCACCTTCAATTACATATTTAACGCCATTAGCAACAAGTGCTTTTGCTTCTTCAAAGTTTAGCTCATTCTGTGTTGCACAAGGGAATGCCATATCAGCTTTAACACCCCAAGGACGCTGATTTGGATAGAATTTTGCGCCATATTTTTTAGCGTAATCTTCCATAGTTGTTTTGCCTGCTCTGATGCTTAGCATGTACTCAACTTTATCAGCGTCAAGACCTGCTTCATCATGCACATAGCCTTCAATACCTGAGAAAGCAATAACTTTTGCGCCAAGCTCTATGCACTTTTGTGCTGTACCCCAAGCAACATTACCATAACCTGAGATAACAACTGTTTTGCCTTTGATTTCATCATTTTTATATTTAATCATTTCGTTAGCAAAGTAAACTGCACCATAACCGGTAGCTTCTGGACGGAAAAAGCTTCCGCCGTATGTAAGACCCTTACCTGTTAATACACCGTTCTGCCAAGCGTTGCGAACACGCTTGTACTGACCGTACATATAACCGATTTCTCTTGCGCCTACACCGATATCTCCTGCTGGAACATCGAGGTCTGGGCCAATATGTCTTTGTAGCTCTGTCATGAATGCTTGGCAGAAACGCATAACTTCAGCGTCGCTCTTGCCTATTGGAGTAAAGTCGGAACCACCTTTACCGCCACCCATAGGTAGTGTAGTTAAGGAGTTTTTAAACACCTGCTCAAATCCTAAGAATTTGATGATGCTTGCATTTACTGTGGAGTCAAATCTTAAACCGCCTTTGTATGGGCCGATTGCAGAATTGTACTGAACTCTGTAACCTCTGTTAACCTGTACATCGCCATTATCGTCAACCCAAGCTACTCTGAACTGGATAAAACGCTCAGGCTCTACTAAACGATCAATGATACCTGTTTTTTCTATTTCAGGTTTTTTTGCAACTACTGGCTCAAGGGACTCAAGAACTTCTTTAACCGCTTGTAAGAATTCTTCTTCACCTTTATTGCGGTCACACACCTTGTCGTAAACTTTCTGTAAATATGCATTTTTAAAATCCATTGACATTTCCTCCTTGAACATAACTTTAGTTATGTCTATTACTCATTTTATTGTAGCAAAATGAAGTATTTGCTACAATAAATTTTACTCTTGTTGTGAATATTTGTCAATATATTTTTAGATAATTCGTCATTTTTCCGTATTAATTTTATGCTTTATGGGACAAAGAGTTAATAATGCAATACAGACTGACTTCCACTTGCAAAACAGCTGTTTATCGTACAAATTATTTATTTTTTTTGCAATTAAGGGATTTTCTTCACCCGAAAACTTTAACTGACTAAAGCGATTTTATACCCCTATTTATCTTTAACTTGACATAGAAGATGTTTGTAAAAAACAAAAACTGCCAACAGGTAATTTTACTCACCTAATTGACAGTTAATATTTTATAAATCTGTCTGAATATACTGTGGTATCTCTTCCTCTTCTTGGTTTATATTATCACCATATATTATTTCTTCAGGATGCTCAGATTTCCACACAGAAATCATAACCCTACCATATAGTGCAAGCCCTGTGCCATAGTATGGCATGGTGTAAAATAGTGGGACTATTAAGAGTGATGGCAGTAAAAGAGGTAGGAAGGATAGCTTAAATTTAAGTATTTGCTGCCTTTTTCCCTTTGTTATATTCGCTGAAAGTCGCACCGCTCTATGCGGAGAAATATGCTTATTTTCTATTATCAGATAATGTGACAAAAAGTATTTTGAGTGTGCTAAGAATGTTGCAATTGCCGCTATCACATAAAGTACTAAGCAGCCTAAATTCGCCACCAAATACATGCTTTGTAGAAATGTTCCTAAATTTTCAGTAGAAAATCCGTTTATTAAATAACTGAGTAATATCGGCACTGAAAAAAACAGTACACCCCACAATATCGTGCGAATAGCAATAATAATGTTAATCACCCATGATTTAATCATGAATTCTATTCTATCAAAAAATATAAAAACTGATGCAATATCCATCTTTTTACCACCTGTGAGTGAGTAAAACCAATTTGAGGTTCCAAGCATAAGCGGTGCAATGACTATAAAATAAGTAATTGATATAAATAATGTGTACAGCATTGCCTGGGGTGAAGTGTTTGGCAGATTATCGAGGTAGTTACTTGCTGTAACGCCTGTATCCACAAAAGCGGGTATGCCTAAAAGTGAAAATAGCACAGTGTCAAGTATGGTGAACAAAATATTTATTCCAAGAAAAATAAACACTATTGCAGAAGCCGTAATCCAATTGTTTTTTAGTGCAATTTTTGAATTTTTTTTAATAACTACATGTAGATATTTAATTTTGCCACCTCCTCTAATACTACTTTTACACTTCTTTTAATATTCTATCCCTTTTCTCGCCCCAATTCCCTCTTGATAGGGATGTTTTTGCGCAGTCATCAGTGTGTGGTAATCAGCTATGTCCACTATTTCCTGCTTTGGGTTTCTTCCCGTCATAACAACTTCAGTTTTATCAGACCTTTTAGAGACGTATTCCACTAATTCTTCTTTTGTGAGCATATATGCATTCACAGCGTCCACTACTTCATCGAGCACTATTAAATCATACTCACCGCTTATTATATCTTCGGCAGCTTCGGAAAAACATGCGGAGCAGTCGTTTTTGCATTCTTCTTTTTCTGCTTCGCTCATCTGAAATGTAAATTTCTGCACTGCGTCGGTCTGAACCACCTTTACCCCTAATTTATCGAGTGTGGTGAGTTCTGCACTGTGCTTTCCTTTTAAAAACTGATAAACCTTTACTTTGCCGCCATTTCCTATACATCTTATTGCAAGTCCTATTGCAGCGGTTGTTTTTCCTTTACCGTCACCTACATAAAGGTGAACTAAACTTTTCTTATCCATAATGAAAATCTCCATTCTGTGCACAGCACAAATTTTATTTGAAATCTCCGATAGAATGGAGATTTTTATGTCTCTACCATCCTTGGAAAAGGCTTTCCTGATAAATGATTAGCATGATTTTTCACGCTAATCGCCATATTAATTATTGACATTAAATTTAGATTTAATCCTCTTCGTCCCTTCTTGGCTTAGGCACGATATCGTAAATCTCGAATACTCCATCCCTTGTCCACATTTGAGGTGTCATGAGCACGGTATATCCTTTGCCATTTTCGGTGACCCACTCCGACATCTGCCTTTGTGGGAGCCCAAGTGCGGCAAATAAATTCATTATTACGCCTCCATGTGTAAAAACAGCGGCATCGAAAATGCCTTCGGTCATCATATTATTAAATATATCGTTTAGCGCCTGCGTTGTTCTATTTAAAAAATCGGAGGCACTTTCACCAAATGGCAAATCATTTTCGGCTGAGTTTGCAATCCAATTTACAAATCTTTTATCATTTTTAAGCTCTTCATAACTTCTGCCTTCAAACTCTCCGAAGTCTATCTCGGTTAAACCCTCCACTATTATCTTCTCCCTATCTGGATAGATAATATCCGCTGTTTGCCTACAACGAAGGAGTGGGCTTGTGTATATTCTTTCGACATATGGATAATCCATTTTTTCATCGAGCATCTTTATCATTTGTATGCCTTCTTCAGTGACCGATACATCACTTCTTCCCACATACACGCCTTGTTTATTCCCCTCTGTAATACCATGCCTAATAAAATGCAGTTTATAACTTCTCATAAAATATATCATTTTCTCCAATTAGTAAAATTTGCTCTCTACAATCTTCATATTACGCATATTATCATATTTAGTCAATAGGATTTACACCTATTAGCAATATTATTTACATTTTATTAATTTACGGCAAAGGATTTCATTGTTTTTTTCATGCAAAATTTGTCAAATTATACAATTTAATATACTAAAAGCTGAAAAAAAGAAAGAAAAAAAAGAAAAATATTACTTTTTGTATTTACAAATTAGGGCATTTATACTATAATTTCTTTACTTGACTATATACTATAAGATAGTTAAACAATCGGAGGAAACTAATAATGAACGGTGATTTTCCCAGAATACTCACCCTTTTGCGTAAAGAAAGGGGTGTTAGCCAAAAAAAAGTGGCGGGCGACCTTGGTATATCCCAGTCGCTACTATCCCATTATGAAAAGGGAATACGTGAATGTGGTCTTGATTTTTTAATTAAAACCTCTTCATACTATGATGTTTCTTGTGATTATTTGCTCGGACTTTCCCCCGACAAAAGCGGTCATACAATATCAGTAAGTGATATTCCCGAGCCTGATTCCCTCGGAAAAGAGAATTCCTCCGCAAATATTTTAACTATCTTAAATAAAAAACTTATTGCAAATTCACTCAATGTCCTTTTTGATATAATGGCTAAGTATGAAAATGATGATTTAGTGGATGAGGTTTCATCATATTTGATGCTTAGTGTGTACAAAATGTTCAGAACAGTATATAATGCCAATCCCAAAAATCAGGACAGTTTATTTTCACTACCTACACACACATATTCTTTTTACGCAAATGCTTCAGAACACCTCTGTGAAGCAAACGCTATGGCAATATGCAGTGGCTCGCCAGTAATGAATATGGATAAGCTTGAGAAGGCACAGCTCATGCATATTACAACACAACTTTTAGAACATGATTATCCCCTATTCTATTCTTCCCTACTCAATTTGATAAAAAATGCGGAGTACCGCATACAGGATGATATTAATATGAATAAGCCAAGGGATTAAAATAATTGACTATAATTTTAAAGATAACTGATATCGGGGTATTCTGCATTATAATGTAGAATACCCCGTATTGTATATTTTAGGTCATATATATAGTGTATTATCTACTAATTTTCATCCCGAATTAGATTAAATATCTCATCGGAAATTTTAGCAAAATCCTCCATTAAAAGCTCCTCCGCCCTTGCGTTGAGCTTTATTTCGCAGCGAGCTAAAATCTCCTGTGCTTCTGATTTGGGCAGAGAAAAATAAGAGGACAGGCAGTTTACCATTGTCTTTCTTCTCTGGGAGAAGGAGGCTTTTACCACTGCAAAAAAGCTCGTTTCACTTTTAACTTCTACTGATGGTTTTTTAAGTATATCAAGCCTTATTACTGCCGAATCCACATCGGGTGAGGGCATGAAAGAGCCTCTTGATACAGCAAATAAATGTTTTGGATCGGCGTAATATCTTATTGCTACGGTAATTGCGCCTATCTCCCTTGTGGCAGGTTTTGCAGTAATTCTCTGGGCGGCTTCTTTTTGTACCATTACTGTAATAGCATTAATCGGAAGCTTGCTTTCGAGAAGATGCATTATTATAGGCGAGGTAATATAGTATGGTAAATTAGCGCACACCACTACTTCCATCCCCTCAAATTCTTCTGAGATTATTTTGTGCAAGTCCACCTTTAAGACATCGTCATTTATTATTTTTATATTCTCATATTCGCCCAAGGTTTCATCGAGCACTGGCATCAGACGCTTGTCTATCTCAATGCAGATTACTTTATCCGCACGCTCTGCAAGCTCTTTGGTGAGAACTCCCACCCCTGCACCTATCTCAATTACTCCCACTCCTTTTTTAGCGCCTGAAAGCTCCGCCATTTTAGGGCAAATAGAGGGGTTTGTGAGGAAGTTTTGACCAAGGGATTTAGAAAAAGTAAATCCGTGCCGTGTCATAACATCCTTTATTACTGATATATTTGATAGATTTTGCATAGTTTTCCTCCGATATTTTTTCTTGGTATTTGTGAAACCAAGGTGAATTAATCTATTTTAGCTCTTTTATCTTAGTGCAAAAAATAAAAATGTAGGTATTTTTACATATAATTATTTATCCTATTTTAAATAGTAACATAAAAAAACAAAGAAAGCCATTGCAAAATTTGAAAAAATATTATATTATTATTTATTATCATATATTTTTTGAAACGGGGAGCAGTTATGGATAGACAGGATAAAACAAGTTACTATCTCGACATAGCGGAAACAGTTGCAGGTAGGGGCACCTGCCTTAGGCGCAATTATGGTGCTGTCATTGTAAAAAATGATCAAATAATCTCTACTGGTTATGTCGGTGCACCGAGAGGTCGAAAAAACTGCTGTGACTTAAATTATTGCACAAGAGAAAAATTAGGTATCCCCCGTGGTGAACGCTATGAGCTATGTCGCTCAGTGCACGCCGAAGCAAATGCCATAATACATGCCGGTAGGGAAAATATGCTTGAAAGTTCGCTCTACCTTGTAGGGAAAGAATATGCAAGTGGCGAGTACATTAAAAATGCCAACCCATGTGCAATGTGCAAAAGAATGATAATAAATGCAGGAATTGCCAAAATTTATATTAGAGATGCTGCTGATAAATATCATGTTATAGATGTTTATGAAGATTATATTTTTACCGACGACTCCCTTTCGGGTGTCTTTGGATATTAAGAGAGGTGATATGAATGCCTAAAAATGATAAGGTTTCTATTTCGGTAATAAGACGTTTGCCGAGGTACTACAGATATTTAGGAGAACTTTTACAAAAAGAAGTCAATAGAATTTCTTCACGGGAGCTTGCACAGCTTATGAATTTAACCGCTTCACAAATCAGACAGGACTTAAACTGTTTTGGTGGATTTGGTCAGCAGGGATATGGGTATAATGTCGCAATGCTTCGCGATGAAATAGGCTCAATACTCGGAATTAATAACAATCACAAGACAATTATTATTGGTGTGGGTAATTTAGGAAAAGCTGTTGCCACATATGTTAATTTTGAGAAATTGGGTTTTGAGCTTGTTGGAGCCTTTGACATTGATCAATCAGTTCACGGTACTACGGTGAGGGGTGTCACTGTTACCTCGCCCGAGAATATAAAAGACTTTTGTGAAAAGCACTCCCCATCTGTAGCAATACTATGTATACCAAGGCTTGCTGCTAAAGAAATAGTGAGTGATTTAATAGAATATGGAATAAAAGGATTTTGGAATTTTTCGCAATATGAAATTAGACTGGAGCATGAAGATGTAGTTGTTGAAAATGTGCATTTAGCGGACAGTATGATGACTCTTTCCTATCGTGTAAGCACTTTAAAGCAATCTTAAAATTATATATTGCTTTGTTGCTTGTTCCCTCTTAAGTTACAGTGGGAGCAAGCAATTTTATTTGCTTTAGCACTTTTTTATATTTACTGCATAAAAATATATTTTTAAAATTTTATTTTTTTACATAAATACAATATACATGACAAATTCACACAAAATTATTGATTTAAAGACACTGATTAGGTATAATTAGATATAAGTATAAATATTCAAAAGTGTGATAAAAATTTGCTCACATTATCAAATGTAGTATTTCTCTTTGATAGAGCATTGATTATTACACCAAGATTTAATATAAAGTTTTCAAACTCAGAAAGGTGAATATAATGAATAACGATAAAAACAATACTGCGGACACTTCTGCAAAAGATAAACAAGATTTTTCAGTCTTTACAATGCCACTTATATCACTGAGGGGGCTTGTTATTTTTCCTAAAATGGTGCTTCATTTTGATGTTGGCAGGGATAAATCCGTAACCGCTCTTCATCAAGCTATGAATGATAACCGCATGGTAATGCTTGCAACACAGAAGGACATTAAATCCGAAGATCCCTCCGCAGAGAATATATATAATGTCGGTGTAGTTGCTGAGATTAAGCAGGTCGTAAAAACTAATAATAATGTTTTGCGCGTAGTTGCTGAAGGAGTATATAGAGCAAAAATACTTGATATTACTGAGGATGACTCCCATATGTCCTGTATAGTTGAAAAATTCCCGCTCACACCTGTGCGCAAGCATATGGAAATGCGCTGTACAGCACATCTGCGCACAGTTCAGGAATTATTCGAAGAATATTGTGAATTATCTCCCAAAATGCCGAGGGAGATTATTTCCAATGTTATTTTTGAGGATAATTATATTGAGGTTGCACAGTATATTGCAGGCAATCTACCCGTCCCAATTGAAGACAAGCAGAGGATTTTAGCAGAGTCCTCCCCGATTAAGCGTCTTGCAATACTTGCGGCGATACTCGATAAAGAAAATGAACTACTCACACTTGAGCGCGAGATATACGACAAAGTAAAGGAACAAATTGATAAAAATCAGCGTGAATACTACCTCAGAGAACAGTTAAAGGCGATTTCTTCCGAGCTTAACGACGGCGAAAGCCCGATGGATGAGTATTATGATTATGTGGATAAAATCACTGCATTAAAGCTCCCTGAAGAAAGCGAAGAAAAGCTAATTAAAGAGGCAAGCCGTATCACAAGGATGTCCTATACTTCCCCTGAGAGCGGTGTTATCAGAAATTATCTTGACACTTGTATTTCAATGCCTTGGAATAAATCAACAAAGGATAAAATTGATATACAAAAAGCTTTAGCACTTCTTGATAAAGAACATTATGGCATGAAAAAGGTTAAGGATAGAATATTAGAGCTTTTGGCGGTTCGTGCAATGTCTCCCGAAATAAAAGGTCAAATCATCTGCCTTGTGGGCCCTCCCGGTGTTGGTAAAACATCCATAGCAAAGAGTATTGCTAAAGCCATGGGCAGAAACTACACCAGAATGTCGCTCGGTGGTGTGCGTGATGAATCGGATATAAGAGGCCATAGAAAAACCTATATAGGTGCTATGCCCGGGAGAATTGTGAATTCTCTTCGCAGTGCCAAAAGCAATAATCCGCTTATTTTGCTCGACGAAATAGACAAGCTCGGCAGTGATTTTAGGGGCGACCCATCTTCTGCACTCCTTGAAGTGCTTGACTCTGAGCAGAATGTAGCTTTTGTGGATCATTTTGTGGAAATCCCATTTGATTTATCCAATGTGCTTTTTATTGCTACCGCAAATAATCTATCTTCAATACCTGCTCCACTCTTAGACCGTATGGAAGTTATTGATGTTGGTAGTTATACAAGGGATGAGAAATTTAATATAGCTAAAAATCATCTGATACCTAAGCAGATGAAAAAGCATGGAGTAAAGGCTTCTCAGCTAAAATTTGATAAGTCGGCAATATATGCACTTATTGATTTTTACACAAGGGAATCAGGTGTCCGCAAACTTGAAAGAGAAATAGCCTCGCTTTGCCGTAAGTCGATAAAAACAATTATGTCAGGAGAAAAAAGCAAGGTTACTCTTAATGCTTCTTTGGTGGAAGACTACCTCGGTGCAAAGAAATACCGTGTTGACCTCCTATCCGCAGCAAATTTAGTCGGTGTAGTCAACGGTCTGGCTTGGACTTCAGTGGGCGGAGAAATGCTACCTATCGAAATTGCCGTGCTCGAGGGAAGCGGTAAAATTGAGCTTACGGGTAATTTAGGAGATGTAATGAAAGAATCCGCTCGCATAGCAGTGAGCTATGTGCGCAGTGCTCATAAAAAGTTTGGCATAGATGCTGATTTTTACAAAACAAAAGATATTCACATCCACGCACCCGAAGGTGCAGTGCCAAAGGACGGCCCGTCCGCTGGTGTTACTATTACTACTGCACTTGTTTCCGCACTCACAAACACACCTGCAAGGCGTGATGTGGCTATGACGGGTGAAATCTCACTCAGGGGTAGGGTGCTTCCTATAGGTGGCTTAAGGGAAAAAGCAATGGCGGCACATCGTGTGGGAATACAGACTATAATCATCCCTAAGGAAAATGAAAAAGACCTCGAAAAGGTTGACGAAGTTATTAGGGAAAGCATAAAATTTGTTATTGCCTCGGAAATAGATACTGTTTTAGAAACTGCTTTGCTTTATAATCCCGAGGTAAATAAGGCTTCCCATCTTGATTATTCTGTTGATGGGGATAGTTTAACTACGACATATATAAAGCAGTAGTAGCTATTTTGAAAATATGTCTATTAAAACCGTTTTTCTCCTATGCTAAATCGGACAATCGAAAAATGTGGCACATATTCGACCATTTTTATGGTAAGGTTGTGCCTTTTACTGGAAGGAATGGTCATAAAAAATGAATTTTAACAATGTTGAGTTTGAGACATCTTATGGACGATTTGAACAAATGCCAAAATCCTCTACAATTGAGATAGCCTTTTCTGGGCGCTCAAATGTGGGTAAATCCTCTATGATAAATAAGCTTTTTAATCGCAAGCATTTGGCGAGGGTTAGTTCAATGCCGGGTAAAACCACCACGATTAATTTTTTCAAGCTTGAAAATGTACGATTTGTAGACCTCCCCGGCTATGGTTATGCAAAGGTTGCAAAAACCGAAAAGGCGAGATGGAGCAAGCTTATCGAGGGTTATTTTGATGATGACAGGTTTTTAATGCTTGTTTTTCAGCTCATTGATATGCGCCATCCACCCACAAAAGACGATTTGCATATGCTAAACTTCCTCGTTTCGAATGAAATTCCATTTGTGGTAATTCTAACTAAGAAGGACAAACTCTCAAAGCGTGAGCAGGCAGAAAGACTCTCCGCATTTCTAACCGAAATCCCATATGGCAACGAAATTACCATGATACCATTTTCAGCAGAAACTGGTGAGGGTGTGGAGGAAATTAAGGCAATTGTGGAAGACATCGCCGCAGAGGATATTTCCGAATATCTAACCGATGATGAAGATGATGAAGATGATGAAGATGATGAAAACTTTGATGAAGATTTATTTGATTAAATAAACTATCAATTTCACTTACCACAAAATGGTGAGACGGTGTGCATAAAATATAAAAACATGAATTTTTTCTAAATCTCCTCCGCCTATGGCTGGGGAGATTTGTTTTGTGTTACTTAAATAAATTTGCTATAAAATATAATAAAGCTACTCCCCCACATCTGCCTAATATGGCAGATGTGGGGGAGACATTTTCGTTTATGGGTTTTTAGTTTTAGATATTAGAGCCTACTGAGGCTTAATGCTTCTTTTGGACATGTGGACACACACACACCGCATCCATAGCATTTTTCTTTATCAAGGAGAATGCTTCCTCCTGCTTTTTCAAAGACACCGAAGTGGCATCTTTTAATGCATTTACCACATTTTATACATTTACTTTCATCAAAATTGATTATGTAACTCTGCTGTGGCCAGATGCCTTTTAGTCCCATTGCTTTAGAGGCTGTTAATGGATAGCAACAATCACCACAGCAATTGCACATTCCCTCTGCTTCAAGCGAATGCATAAGTCCCTCTTTTGCACATTCTTTTATGAGCTCTATCGCCTCTTCATTTGTGAGGATAGTTCCAAGGCCTTTATCATGCACGGTATTAAGTCCGCTTCCAACCATTATGCAGGTGTTTTTACTATGCCCACATCCCCCAGCTTTTGAACGACAATCGCAGGGAATTACTATGATGGGCTCTGTCACGCTTTTTAGATAGGTAATTGCTTCTTCAGTGGTAGAAATTCTGTTTTTATTTTGGGATAGCTCTTCGAGTGTCTGCCCTTTTTTCTTTTTAAGATAATAGTCGAGATGGAAAAGCCTTAGTGCTTCCCTACCCTCTTCTGGCATACTCCTATATGTTTCCTGCTCATATACCGCAAAATTATTTACCCTTGTGGTTATAGCATATAGATTGTATTTAAGTACACCGTCGATTATCTCTTTGCTTACAATGTCTTTTCTGTACGCCGTTTTAATAAGCTCAGTGCAGTCATATCCTATTTCCTTGGATATTTCCTCGGCAGTTAGCATTTTTTCATCAAGTACCTTTAGAAGCTTTTTTTCTTCTTCGGTGTAAAGGTAATCAAAATAAGGCTCTATCTCTTTGGGTAGGACAAATTTTTTAGTGGATGAATTTAGTGGTAACATATTTTATACTCCTTTATCTCTCACTCAAGCTCTCGTGAATGGACTTTGCAGCATCTTTACCTGAGCCCATTGCAAGTATTACAGTAGCAGCGCCTGTTACTGCGTCACCGCCTGCATATACCTGTTTGCGTGAGGTTAGCCCCGTTGCTTCGTCCGCCACTATGCATCCCCATTTGTTGATGTCGAGTCCGGGTGTTGTAGAGCTTATAAGTGGATTGGGCGAGGTGCCTATGCTCATAATTACCTCGTCCATTGGTAGGGTGAATTCACTGCCCTCTTTTACCATCGGGCGACGGCGTCCGCTTGCGTCGGGCTCTCCAAGCTCCATTTGCACGCATTTAATCGCTTTAACAAAGCCTTTTTCATCGCCAATTATTTCTATTGGATTATGAAGTGTTTTAAATATAATTCCCTCTTCTTCGGCATGGTGAATTTCTTCAAGCCTTGCAGGCAATTCCTGCATACCTCTGCGATATATGATATACACTTCTTTTGCGCCCATGCGTTTAGCACTTCTTGCGGCGTCCATTGCCACATTTCCCCCACCTACTACGGCAACTCTATCCGATTTCATGATAGGAGTGCGGCTTCTATTTTCATATGCTTTCATCAGATTAATTCTGGTGAGATATTCATTTGCTGAATATACACCTTTAAGGCTTTCACCGGGTATTTTCATGAATGTTGGCAGTCCTGCACCGCTTCCGATAAATACCGCTTCAAAACCCATTTCAAAAAGCTCGTCTATGGTGAGGATTTTCCCTATTACCATATTGGTTTCTATCTTTACGCCGAGTTCTTTTAGATTGTTGATTTCATACTCCACAATGCTCTTTGGCAGTCTAAATTCGGGTATACCATATACAAGCACACCCCCAGAGGTATGCAGTGCTTCAAATATTGTAACTTCATAGCCATATTTAGCTAAATCGCCTGCCGCTGTAAGTCCTGCAGGGCCTGCACCAACTACCGCAACTTTTTTGCCATTCTTCTCTATTTGAACTGCTTCTTTTTTGCCGTGCTCCCTGTGATAGTCGGCAACAAATCTCTCAAGCCTTCCTATTGCCACAGGCTCGCCTTTAATTCCTCGTACGCATTTGCTCTCACACTGCGTTTCTTGTGGGCAAACTCTTCCGCATACCGCAGGCAGTGCGGAGGAAGCCGAGAGAATTTTGTAGGCTTTATCAAAATTACCATTTGCTACTTCGGTGATAAATGCTGGGATATCTATCGCCACGGGACACATAGACACACATGGCTTATTTTTGCAGTTTATGCAGCGTGTAGCCTCTTCCATCGCTTGCTCTTTTGTGTAACCGAGTGCAACTTCTGCAAAGTTTTTATTCCTCACATTTGGGTCTTGCTCCGGCATGGGACATTTTTTAGGTGACATATTAGGCATACTACTTTACCTCCTTATTTAGGAGATTGCAGTTTTCTTCTCTCTCCATAGTTTCTTGCTCTTTGTATATGTTATTTCTGCTCATGGCTTCGTCAAAATCTACTAAATGACCGTCAAAATCGGGGCCGTCAACACAGGCAAATTTCACCTCTCCGCCCACTGTAAGGCGGCAACATCCGCACATCCCCGTGCCGTCTATCATAATGGGATTCATGCTTACCATTGTCTTTATGCCGTGCTCTTTTGTTAATAGACAGATAAATTTCATCATAGGTAATGGGCCTATGGTTATTACTTCGTCATACACATTGCCTTCTTCTATAAGCTTTTTAAGTGCCTCAGTAACAAGCCCCTTTTCGCCATAACTGCCATCATCCGTCATAATTATAAGCTTATCAGAAACTTCTGAAAATTCCTTTTCAAGTATCACTAAATCTTTATTTCTAAATCCTGCTATCGAATGCACTTCAGCGCCTTGTTGTGATAGTTTTTTTGCTACGGGGTATGCAATAGCAGTACCAACTCCTCCGCCTACTACCGCAACTTTTTTAAGCCCATCTGTGTGGCTTGGCACACCTAAAGGCCCTACGAAATCTGTAATAAATTCGCCCTCTGCGAGTGCACCGAGTGCTTGCGTAGCCGCACCCACTAACTGAAATATTATTGTTACACTGCCCTCGTTTATATCAAAATCCGATATCGTGAGGGGAACTCTCTCACCATCCGCCGCTGCTCTGAATATTATAAATTGCCCCGGCTGCGCTTTTTTTGCAATGAGTGGCGCCTCCACCCTCATGCGTACAACAGTATCATTTAACTGCTCTTTACTAAGTATTTTAAACATCATCAAGACTCCATTCTCAATCAATTTTCATACAATTTATACAATATTACAATATATCCCTTTTGTCAAGCGAGCGACTGATTATCCTTTAATTAAATTAACTTTTTCAGACATTTTCACAAAATGTTCTTTAGTTATAATTATTTTTCTATTTTCTTTTTTTATGTAGCCCTCATTGCTCAGTTTATTTAAATATCTATATAATGTGCGTAAATTAATATTCAGTGCCCCTGCTATTTCCTCTCTCTCCTGTGTAAAAGTAAAGGGAAATTTCTGATTTGCCGCATGGGAATGAATATATATTATCAAGTTTTCCATACTGCTGTACAATAGAGTATTTTGATTTCTATTTGCAGTTTTAGAAAGCAGTTTTGCAAGATATCCAGCTATTAATATGCTCAGTGCATTGTTTTCCTGCATTGAGTTTTTTATATATTCGGCGGAAAATTCAATGGCAATTAGCTGTTCATCAGCAATAACACTCGCTTCGTATTTGGTCAGTCCTGCGAGCACTTCATATATGCCAAGTAGTTGTGCCGGCCTTAGCTCGTCTACTATCACAGCTTTGCCCTCTGCCGAGTATTTTATAATATTGCATCTGCCACGAACAGTTAAAAATATTTTATCCGCCTCTTCGTCCGTTCTAAGAAGTGTTTCACCTTTTTTATAACTTTTAACAACTGCATTTACCTCTATAATTTCTTCTTTTATTTGCTCGGTAGTTTTATTATAAAACCCGCCCTCAAAAATACTGCTAAATACACTATATAAGCTCATCTTTTTCCTCCGTTTTGCACAAAAATAACCTTAGGTGACAAATGTCATTTTACATAATATTATTGTATGCTAAAATTAAAGTAAATACAAGGGTAAATGTAATTTTCATAACTTTTTTTGTGTCGACTAAGGGCGACGGAATGGAGCATTTTATGGATAAGCTTAAATTTTTAGAAGAACAGGCAATGGGTATTATAAAAGACTCTTCTTTGACTCATGAGCAAACTATGATGAAACTCGCAGGGCTCGGTATGAATATACTCGATACTCCAAATGTGCCAGACGGCTATTTTGAGCTTAAAGCTAAAGGAGTAATTTGCGATTTGTTTGAGGGTAATGCCCCGTATGTACCTCGCTATATACTTCCTGATTATGATGTTTTTATGAAAAATGGAAGTGAATTTTTAAGGCTTTCCTCTCCAGAAAATCTTTTAGATGCCACCACATCCCTCCTTATTCTGTATAAACATGTGCCATCAGTTACTCATTTTCCCGTTTATATCGGTAGAATAGATAAACTGCTTGAGCCTTTTATCACAGGTGCGGAATATGAAAAGCAGATTATTAAAAATTTCTTACTTCAAATAGATAGAACTATTACCGACTCTTTCTGCCACGGAAATATAGGCCCTGAGGACAGCAAAGCAGGACGAATAATTTTAGAGTGCGAGCGTGAACTTCAAAACTCCACTCCAAATATTACTCTTCTATATGACCCCGAGCTTACTTCCGACGAATTTGCCGCTTTCTGTGTAGAATCTGCACTTGATTGTGCTAAGCCAAGCTTTGCAAACCATGTGATGTATAAAGCAGAGCTCGGTGATAATTATGGAATTTCAAGCTGTTATAATGGGCTACCCGTAAACGGTGGTGCGTTCACACTTACCAGAATAAAGCTCTCACATATAGCTGAGGAAAGCAAAGATACTTCCGATTTCTTTAACAACACACTCCCCAATGCAATAGATACAATGCTTGCATTTATGGATGTAAAAATTGACTTTTTAGTGAATGAAACACCTTTCTTTAAGTCAAATTTCCTTGTTAAAGAGGGTATGCTTTCTGCCGATAGGTTTAATGGGTTATTTGGTATGGTTGGGCTTAATGAATGTGTAAATACTCTGATGCAAAGAGAAGGCAAGACTGATAAATTTGGATTCTCTAAAGAAGCCGATGCACTCGGCATCAAAATTATGGACTTTATAGAAGACAGGGTTAACTCACATGAAAATAAGCACTGCCCATATTGGAATAATCGCTTTATGCTTCATGCACAGGTTGGAACTGATTTAGATGTGAATACCTCCCCGGGCACAAGAATTGCAATAGGCGACGAGCCAGAGGATTTATATGCACATATCAGGCAGGCGGCACCGTTCCATAAATACTTCCCATCTGGTACTGGTGATATATTCCCATTTGACTCGACAACAATTAAAAATCCAGCAAGTGTAGTTGATATTATAAAGGGCTCTTTCAAGCTCGGCATGCGGTATTTCTCCACCTATACACAGGACAGCGATGTTATTAGAATTACAGGCTATCTTGTTAAGCGTTCAGATATAGAGAAGCTTTCTAAGGGTGAAGCAGTGGTTAACGATACTGTAGTGCTTGGCATGGGCAATGTAAACAACAGCAAAACATATGAAAGAAAATTAACAAAGCTATGATTTATGCACCTGTGAATAAAATAATTCCACACAGTGTAGTTGACGGTGTGGGAAACCGAATGGCGGTATTTTTCCAAGGCTGTAATTTCCGTTGCAGTTACTGCCACAACCCTGAAACTATTAATGTCTGCAATAATTGTGGGGACTGTGTAAAGGTCTGCCCTACTTCCGCTTTGGTGCGTACTTACAATAAAGTAATTTATTCAAAAGAGCTTTGCATAGATTGTGATGAGTGTATTAAGACTTGCAAAAACCTCTCTTCACCCAAAATTAGCTTTTATACTCCCACTCAGCTTGCAGAAATTGCAAAGGAGAAAATTCCATTTATAAGCGGAGTTACCTGCTCGGGTGGGGAGTCCACACTGCAATCCGACTTTATGGAGGAATTTTTCAGGCTAAACAGAGCAAATGGACTGACAAATTTAATTGATACCAACGGCGGCATAGATTTATCAGAAAAACCCGATTTAATGGCCGTTACCGATGGGGTTATGCTCGACATCAAGGCTTTTGAAAAAAATGATCATCTAAAACTCACCGCTTTCGACAACAGCATTGTACTTAAAAATGCTCAATACCTCGCCTGTATCGGAAAGCTCACCGAACTGCGTACGGTCTGTCTTTCCGATGCAGATAATATAAAAATTGTTACAGGCATATTATCACTTCTTTCAGATACTCCTGCTTTAGATGAGCTCACATACAAAATTATTCGTTACAGGAGTTTTGGGGTAAGGGAAGAGTTTTCACATCTTAGTGCACCGGCTGAAGAGGAAATGCAAAGAATATTTGATACTGTAAAGTCTTTTGGGGTAAAAAATGTAGTGCTGATATAAGATTATTTTTAAAGTATTTAGTTTGCACATAAAAATTCAGGGGCTTTTATCCGTCTATACGGCGGATAAAAGCCCCTGAAAATCCGTATCAATTTAATGTGATAGCTCGTTTATCACAGATAATTAATAACAAAGTGTAGCATTTCCTTTTACTGTTACTTTACCACAGCATTTGCACACTTTAGGACAATTGGGTAGATATAATGTATAATCGCAGCTCGCCCATTCTGGAACGCATGTAAACACAACTGCACTTTGTTTACTAACTGTTGCTTCATATTTATCGCATACCTTATAAGTTAGATACACTGTAAACGATGCAGTTACCCAACACATACCACATTCACAGTGCTCTCTTATGCCATTTTGTGCTATTGTAGCGCTTACAATACAGCTGTCCGCAGGTATGTCAAACTCCACCTGATAGGTTTCATTTTTACATTTGTGTTTGTTGCAGGGGTCTGTATTCTCGCAACACTGGTCTTCGCATCTTCCATTTGTAAGCGGGCTCAGTAGAGCTGCAAGCACACCTTGAATTAACTCTACTTGCTGTCCATCGTCTTTGCCTTTTGGCTCAGATGTTTGATATAGACGCTGTGCAGTTTCTTCGACAGCTTTTAACACTTCACTAATTCTTTCATCAAAATTATCTCTCATAATAATATATCCTCCTCATGGAAACTTTTATTTTAGTATTTCGCATGGAATAATATTGATTTTATTAACATGTTTAAACTAACACTACATTATATGCTCCATAACTATGGCATGACACAGGGATTTTTTTGTAGAATAATGCAATTTTAAATCTTCTTTAAAAAAGATTGTTTTTTTTCAAAAATTTAACTTAAATTGTCCGAATTCAATCTAAATTATGGTATAATAAACACAATCAACACTTGCTAAAATCATTTACTACTATGTGTTTATTATATTTTATGCCCTTTTTCTCGCCACTTCGTGGCAACCGAAATAGATGGCAGATTATATCACAACGCTTCGCTTTTGTGATATAATAAACACAATCAAAACAAGGAGGAATAATCTATGCCTGCATCTGCTGCACACTATGCTTTTGGTAAATCAGTGCTCAAAGGTTTATCGGCAGAAATTTTAAAACTTATTTCCGAAAATAAAAACTACTTTATCTTAGGCACGCAAGGCCCAGACCTACTTTTTTATCACAAACCGCTTTCAAAGAGTGAAATTTCCAAATTGGGACACGATATTCACTCTCGCTCAGCAGAAGACTTTCTTTCGAATTGCTTAAAAAAGGATTTAAAAAATAATCCCTCTGCCTTTGCTTACTTATTGGGATTTTGTTGTCATTATGGGCTTGACCGCTCATGCCATCCTTATGTCTATTCGGTGGTAGGCGATGATAATCCACTGCACATCTCACTTGAAACTGATTTTGATAATTTCATTATAAAGAAGCATAATCTTTCTTTAAATCGCCAGAAGTACCTCCCCACAGTATCAAATGTAAATCAAATTGCAATGCTCTATGATATTTCAGAAATAGAAGCTAAGTCTGCAATGGAAAATTTCCGTCGTCTTACCAAACTACTCGATAACTATAAATTCGTAAAACTTGCCGAAAAAGCATTTGGTAAAAATGGTCATTATTCTAATTTATCCATCAATAAGCCTATGCGTTATCACTGTGAAGTCTTAGAGCTTTACAGACTTTTTCAAGGGGCACTACTTTCCACCTGTGATTTACTTAGTAATTTTTATACTGCGGTTAAAGAAAATCTCATTATGCCAGATGATTTTAAGGAAAACTTCGATGGAATAATTATCTGATTTGCCTTTGGGTAACCCCTGTAATCCGAACGCGTTTTATGAAAGCACAGTGGGGATTATAGTGGTTACCCTTAATTAAAACTAATATTTATTGGAGTATTTAAAATGAAAAAATTCACTAAAGAGGAATGGAGCTGGATTTTTTATGACTGGGCCAATTCCTCATATGCAACAATTATGCTTGCCGCAATATTCCCGATATACTTTAGTGGCACCGCCGCCGCATATGGCGTTGATGGTGATTATTGGTGGGGCATAGGTTCTTCTGTTGCAACATTTATCATTGCTGTATTTTCCCCTATTTTGGGAGCTTTCGGTGATTACAAAGGCGCAAAAAAGCGTTTACTTGCACTATTTATTTCAATAGGGCTTATATTCACACTCAGCTGTGCTTTGGCGGATAGTTGGCAATTAATGCTTATTGGGTATATTTTGTCCTACATAGGATTTGCAGGCTCATGCCTGTTTTATGACAGTTTTTTAACCGATATAACCACCCGTGACAGGATGGATATGATATCTGCGTGGGGTTATTCAATGGGTTATATAGGAGGAAGTACTATTCCCTTCCTCCTATCAATTGCCATAATTTTATTTGGCCCTGCTTATGGTATTTCCGATGCTACTGGCACAAAGATTTCACTTGTTATTGCTGTGATTTGGTGGGGTGTGTTTTCGGTGCCGATACTTAAAAATTGCCACCAAAAATATGGAGTGGATATTCCTCGCACCGAGCTTATATCCACTACCCTTAAAAATCTAATTCACAGCATGAAAGAACTCCTTGCAAGCAAAGTAATTCTTCTCTTTATTTTCGCTTACTTTTTTTATATTGATGGTGTAAATACTGTAATTAAAATGTCTACCGCATATGGTACAACGCTCGGGCTTGACAGCACTGGAATGATACTTGCACTGCTTTTAACACAAATTATAGCCTTTCCATGCGCCATTCTCTTTGGAAAGCTTGCAGGCAAATTTAGTTCTGTAAATATGCTAATTTCTTCGGTTTCAATTTATCTAATTATCTGCATCTTAGGTTTTTATATGGGATTTGGGATTGAAGAAGAATTTCTAACACAGAGCCAAGCGCTTAGTATTTTCTGGGCACTCTCCGTGCTTGTGGGGATGGTACAAGGTGGAATTCAAGCACTTTCACGTTCCTATTTTGGAAAGCTAATACCCTCTGAAAAATCCAATGAATACTTTGGCGTATTTGATATATTCGGCAAATTTGCTGCCATGATGGGGCCTGCCCTTTACTCGATAGTAAAAGGATTAACTGGGCGTAGCTCATTTGCAATTTTAGCTATAATACTCTTATTTTTAGCAGGCGGTGGAATTTTAATAGCCAATAGAAAGCTTTTTTACGATGCTGAAATTAGCAGTAGGCAATAATTTTTAAAATAGATAAAGCTATAAGATAAAAAACGATACCTATCCCATCCTTATGCACAAAAAATATAATGCCTATGAAAATATATAGCTACCTATAAATTGTGGTGTATTCCCTCGTCTTTAATGAGGGAATACACCACAAAGAATTTCACCCAAACAATTGGTATAGAAGCTAAAAAACAAGCTGACACAATGTGTCAGCTTGCTGTTGTATATAGAGCATGCTTGTAGGTTATGTTTTCTTAAAATTTAGTTTCATATAATACGGAACTGCTTTTGCTATTACCTGCTTTTTTGCCTATATAATTTTGCCATCGGTGGATATTGTAACCACCTGCCAAGGTATTAATTTATCTTTATCGAGAACTGCTTTTTTAACAGCAGTTTTCACTGCATTTTCTATCCCACCGCAACAGGGCACTTCCATCCTTACCACTGTTACCGATTTAATATTGTTTTCAGCTATTATTGTAGTGAGTTTCTCACTGTAATCTACCTCATCGAGTTTCGGGCAGCCTATCAAGGTTATTTTACCTTGCATAAAATCACGGTGGAAATTGCCATATGAAAATGCTGAGCAATCTGCCGCAATTAGTAAATCTGCATTGTCGAAAAACTTTGCGTCTTCAAGTACGAGTTTTATCTGAACTGGCCACTGAGAAAGTGCAGAATCACACTTGGCTACATGCTCTTCTTTAGCCTCTTCCCTCTTTATCACTTTAACATTTGCACTCGGGCAGGTTGCTTTCTTCTCACCCTCACTAATTTGAGTGGTTTTAACATCCACATCCGAGAAGCTTATCGCATCCACAGGACAGACGGGTAAGCAGTTGCCTATACCGTCGCAGGCATTTTCTCGCACAACCGCCGCCTTGCCGTCCACCATTCCTATTGCGCTTTGCTGGCATGTATTTGCACATATGCCACAACCTATACAAGCATCCCTGTCTATTTTAATAACTTTCTTTTCCATAATAATTCTCCATCATGACATTTCTCATCATTATAAACATTTAAAAAACTCGGCTCCCCAATAAATCAATGAGAAAAGCCGAGTGTTTAAAAAATTCAAACTAATCCCACCAAAAAAACCATACCGACGAATTCATTATCTGTTTTGCAAGATTTTCTTTAGTCCCAACACCTTGTGAGACTATATCATTACAATATAGGTAATGCTCTTCTGCTACTTCCTTGGCAATTTCAGGGTCGGTGATTTCGTTTACTAAAAACTCCAATGTATCACTGCTGATAACTGCTGGGATTGCGGCATACTTATCATTCCAATACTTTGCTATCGACATATGCTCTAAAGTTCCTGGGCATTCGTTCCATCCGCCAAATGGAAGATATGCAAACACTTCCCAAACAGCAATATTTGGTATCTTTACAAGTATTAATTCTTTTGTAGTGTCCGTCTCGAAATCGAATATTGATGTAAATCCATCCACTCCACCAAACTCGACACCTTCAAACTCATCTGTATCTATTTCGTGGTCTTCTGGCTCATCATCTTCCCATTCTGTACCTTCAGCACGCCTTAAATCGAAATATTCTTCTCCATCAATAAGGCTATCCATGAGCATTTGAGCTGTGTCTTCCTCTTCTAAGTTCATCTCTAAAGTTTCATGCAATGTATCACTTGGCACCACTATTATCGGAATAAACTCTAAGTCGTTCTCTTTTGCTATTTTAAGAAGTGTGTAGTATTTTTCCTCGATTATATTCACAGGTGTGCCTGCGGGCATAACATCGCATTCTAAATCCAGTTCATCTACTAAAATCTCTAACATGTTCTGTGTTGCTTCGCTTATTATACTCATTTTTACCTCTTATTATAAATTTTAATATTGTGGATATGCTATTTTAATAGTTTCACCCTCGAGCGCTATGCCAGCACTGACTGTTATTTCAAGCTTTTCATCGACTGAAAATCCTATTGTTTCGCCATCATTTAGGGTGATGTCATTTTCAAGCAGATAGTCCACTATGGAAGAGGTAAAGTCCCTTACTTCATTTAAATCTACTTCCATATCATTTACATAAATTTCGAGTTCATTCTTACCAAACTTCTCCATGCCATATGTATAAATTCCAATTTTATCTTCATCATGGTATAACCCAAACCAAACCCAGTTAAATATGGGTAGATAATCATCCTTCATCATTTCGGCAAAATTTTGGTAAAGGCTTTTCTCATGCACCGCACCGTCGGTATAAACTGCAACTGCATTTTGTTGTGATAAAAGTGTTGAGATGGCTTTTGTCATCAGTTTTGCTCTCTCAATTAATGTATTTTCACCCAGTACTGCAACAAGTATTTGCGCAGTGTGGGATTTTGTAACCTCCACTGCATCTTGCCACATATAGTTTGCAGCAGCATAATGCTCAGCTTCACCGTCGGGAACCGGTGCTGGAATAAAAGTGATTGCAAGTGTCATATCATCAATCTGTGCAACGATAATATTCTCATCTTCTGATTCTTCTGTCTCTTTTGGTATTGAGATTTCCCATTCTTCACTGAAATCTGTGATGAATTTTTCCTTATCCCATTCAGGTTTTGACAAAAGCACAAAACCAACAAAATTACCAATTCTTTTTTCATTATTAGACATATAAAAGCACCTCATAAATTTTAAAATAAGTGTTATGAACCTATATGTTTTGATCTTCCATGATGAGATTATCAAAAATAAATCAAAAAATATAGCAAATAAACATCAAAATAAATCTTGCTACTGATTAGCAAGATTTATTATAACACATCTATTCCTCATCTACAATTGCAAATCTTTAAGATATTTAATGAATTAAATGTTACATCCTTTATTGAGGCTTTGTAATAAAAGTTGGGTGTATTTCACCCCAATAATTGGTATAAAATCTTTATTAAATAGTGCTTCCCCCGCAAATTGCGAAGGAAGCACCATTTAAGTTCGTCATTGCTTACAGTTGCCACAAAGTGGTGAGTAAGTAAGCATGAAATATAATAATTGTCAGTAATTTTATTATTTCTTTTGCTATGTAAACCTTTGTATTAAAAATTATCTATTACATATCGCTTCCGCAGAATGGGCACTTGCCATTACCATCTGGTGAGGTAGTTGCTTGACAAATTCCACAAGTGCTACCCATTGGCATATTAGCACCCACGACTGTGTTTTGTGGCTGATATGTATTTTGTTGTGGTTGGTAGCCTGCAGGTTGTTGTTGATAGGCGCCCTGCTGTGGATAGCCTGATTGTTGCTGTTGATAGCCACCTTGCTGTGGATAGCCTTGTTGTTGCTGTGGATATCCGCCCTGCTGTGGATAGCCTGATTGTTGCTGTTGATAGCCACCTTGCTGTGGATAGCCTTGTTGTTGCTGTGGATAGCCGCCCTGCTGTGGATAGCCTGGTTGTTGCTGGTATCCACCTTGCTGTGGATATCCGCCCTGTTGTGGGTAGCCTGGTTGTTGCTGGTATCCTCCTTGCTGAGGATAACCCTGTTGTGGGTAACCTTGTTGCTGATAACCTCCCTGAGGTGCATAACCGCCCTGAGGTGCATAGCCTGCCGGTTGAGCATATCCCATTCCTGCAACCGCTACCATAGGTTTTCCAAGCACGGCGCAAATTTCATATCCTATCTGCTCATTTTGACGGAATAGTGGGTGATATCTGTCGTCGATATCTTCTGAGCTATCGTCCAGTCTGAATTTAATATCGTCAAACCAGGGGCTGTCAAGCTGAATATCCATCCAAAATTCGTAAAGTGTTCTGTGTCTTGGCGGATTATAGCTTTCACGCCCATCGCTCGTTTCGCGGTATATTTCTTCTTCTTCCTGTCTGATGTCAAGAGTTGCACTCATAACCTGTGAAATAGAAATTACATCAGGATTGTGATCACGCCAATTTTCTCTTTTGGAATAGATGAATGTTCCATTTCTTTCATCTATTCTAATTTCATTATCTTTTCCTAAAGCGCGGGTGGGTTGGAATGATTTTACTGCATTTTCATTTTGCTTGCGGTAGTCAAGTTGTGCCTTAATTTGATCAACTGTGGAAGAACGGCGTTCTTCAAAAAGAGGTGAGAGAAGTTTTGCACAATCTTTGCACATATCTCCGTCTTCAAGCTTACGATTGCCGAGTAGACCTATTTTTTCGCCGCAAATATCGCATTCTTTTTTGTCAAATAGTCCCATGATTAACATTCCTTCCTAAATTAATTATATTAATATTTACCGCCTCCGCGGCCACCACTGCTACTATTGCTTTTCTCTTTTGGCTTCGCTGTCCTCACTGTATTTTCATATAAAAATCTATCATAGCTTTGAGTTAGGTTAAATGAGCCAGGTCTTACATAATTTGCGGCAAGTTTTTGCTTTTTTGCCGTATTCATTGCAGATATCATCGACTTGGTAACTATAAATGCAACTAATGCCCCTCCAATAATACCAATGCCTATATACATGGCATAATCAGTCATTGAGGTAGGCTCTCCAATATAGGGGGTACCCGTAGCTGCTGCATCTAAGAAGACTACCATTAAATCGAGATATTCATCATATGCCGAGAAATAGTCGCCATCTGAAAGATACGGCACTATGACTTCATCAATTCTATCGAGTGCAGCATCACTAATCACGCTCACACCAGTGCCCCTGCCAATTGTATAATATTCTCGCAAATAAGTATCCTGCGTAAATACAACACCATTTCGACTTTGATCAATTACAGGATGAAACTCTGCAAAATCTTCGAGTGTCCCAGCGTAATCGCCATCGGTGGTTATGAATGTGATGTCAAAATCATATGTACCTCGAATATACTCGATTTCTTGGTTTAAACTCTCCATCTCGGGCAGAGTGAATAGGTATGCATCATCAATTATCGAGGGATAGTTAGATGCAAAGGCAGTAGTAGAAAGGGCAAACATTGTAAGAATAACTGTGAACAGAGATAATAATTTTCTTTTCATTTTATGCGCCCCCTATCCTAAAAACCATGCCGCAATGAGTGCTATCGGAATCATCGAAGCTAAGGTAATGCCGAGTCTCCATTTAAGGAGCTTTCCTTTGTCAACAGGGAGCTCCCCTGCTACCTGACCTGTCTGACCATTTACCGCAAATTGATACATTTTCCCCTCATATTTGGTATTTAGCATCCAAACAGGGAGCAAGACATAATTTATATCCTCGCCATGCATCTGAACATATGAATTATTCTTAAAAATTGTTGTGTAGCCAGTAGCTGTTTGCCTAAATGCCTCTTCGAGTGAAGACATAACCCTTTCATTTGCTCTTTCAGAGCTTTCCTGTACGCCCACATCAAATTTATCTGCAAAATAACCTGCCATGTACATGGGTGAAAAATCTGCTAAATCCTTGTAATCGAATGGCTCAAGACCATCCATATAATTATCATCCATCTTAGTGGAGGCATCCACGGGAATTTTATCAAATCCTATATTTCCCGAGCGAAGCACATCATATGTTTCGGTTTTTGTGTAGTTGTAATTACTATCACTCCACCTTCTTACTTTTGTGGCGGTAAAATTTATACTACCACTACCTGTACAGCTAAAAAGCCAGAATGGCACATAGACACCGGATATTTTCGCTATGCGATTATTTTTAGTAAAGGCATCGGGAAGGAGTGGCTTTCCTTTATAGAAATTTTTAAGCATCTCTTCTGCTTGCTTTTTATCAATTTTAAATGGCAGAACCATATCTGGTTTCACTATTCCATTAATATTATCGGTCATAACTACGGGGTTACCACAGTACATACACTCTGTTGCCACGGTGTCCCCATCTGAAACGACTTCAGCACCACAAGAAGTGCAAGAAAATCCCGCTTGCTCTCCCACCACTTCTTTTTCTCGGACATAACCTTCTATGTTCCAGTCAATTTTACCTGTATCGCCCTGCGCAGGTTCCTTTTGTGCATCTTGATCTGCTTGTTCTTTGATAAAATCTTCAGGATATTCACTGTCACACGAGTCGCAAACAAGCATCTGTTTTTCAGCACTGAATCCAAGTGGCGCACCACATGCAGGGCACTGATATTTTAGCATAGTGTCGGACATCAAATTTGCCCCCTTTCTGTTTCACTGAATTTATGGCTACATTTTTATAGTGACATCTTATTTATCATTGTCATCGAATATATCACCGCACTCAGGGCAGAATTTAGGTGGATTTTTTGGATCTTCTGGTTGATATCCGCATTTGTCACAACGATAAAGCGGTGCACCTTCAGGTTTTTTACTTCCACATTCGTTGCAGAATTTTCCTTTATTTGTATTTCCACAACTGCATTTCCATCCTTCAGGCTGTTCAGGTTTTGGCGAACCGCATTCATTGCAAAATCTTCCAGTATTGCCTGCATGCCCTTGTGGACAAGTCCATCCTGCCGCTACCTGCTGTGCTGGTGGTTGATGCTGTGGTTGTGGTGGTTGCCCTTGCTGATACTGCCCCTGTGGTTGGCCGTATTGCTGTTGCTGTTGCTGTTGCTGCTGTCCCATCGCAAAGAGATTTTGGGCGTTCATTCCACCTGCTCCCTGCGCCATGTTCATTCCCATGAAGCCCATCATTGCTCCGCCTGCACCTTGGTTTTCCGCCGCACTCTGCATCGCTGTTGCCTGTGCTCCAACCAAATGAGCAGCTGCCATTGTTGGGTTTCTGAATGCCGCATTCCTTTGAAGCTCTTTTATCATCGCTTCGTCTTCTTCCGACGCTTTAACCGATGATACCCCAAACGAATGTATTTTAATTCCGCGAAGCTCTCCCCATTTCTTTGAGAGAACTTCATTTAACGCGTCTGCAAGCTCCATTGTGTGCCCTGGGAGTGCACTGTATCTTATACCCATTGCCGATATTTTGGCAAATGCAGGTTGTAGTGCTGTCATTAATTCGCTTTTTAGCTGTCCGTCAATTTCTTCTCTATTGTAGTCATCCGATATATTACCGCATACATTTGTGTAAAATAGCATTGGGTCAAATATTTTATATGAATATTCCCCATGGCATCTTATTGCTATGTCTATATCAAGGCCTACATTTGCGTCCACTACCCTAAATGGTACGGGGCTTGGTGTACCATACTTATTCCCCATTATTTCCTTTGTATTAAAGTAGTACACTCTCTGGTCTTTTGCTGCTTGGCCGCCAAATGTAAATCTTTGTCCGATATTTGCAAATGACGCTTTTATTCCCTCACCAAGTCCTCCGTAAAATATTGAAGGCTCTGTCGAGGTATCGTATGTAAATTCTCCTGGTTCTGCGCATAATTCGGTTACTTTTCCATTATCTACAATTATCATACACTGGCCGTCCGCTACCGCTATGACAGAACCATTTGTTATGATATTTTCTTCGCCCTTTGTATTTGAGCTTCTTCCAGATGTTCTCTTTTCACCTTTACTAACTATTACATCATTTGGCAACGCTTCACAATAGAAAAACTCCCTCCATTGATCTGCCATTACTCCGCCTGCAGCACCTACTATTGCTTTAATTAATCCCATTGTTTTCCTCCTTGTGAAATTGAAAATTTTGTTTATAGTCGTACTATCTAGTAATATTTTACCAGATAAATATAGTATTTTAAATGTGCCTTTTGGCACATTTAAAATAAAATCAAAACATTATATAATTAAAATACATTATTGTATCTTTATGGGGTGGTTATTATGCGCAGAAGGGCATCAGAAGACAACGGGCTTTTTCTTGCATACATTATTAATATAATTTTTCAAAGCGAATGGGCTTTAATAGCCCTTATTTGCTTTATGCTTAACAAATGGTTTAATTTACCCGAAGCTTTTTGGCAAGTTAGTCTGGCAATATGGTTTATATATCCTGCGATAATTACGTTTGTTTTAAGCTCTTTAATTGATGGAAGTAAGCAAGCAAAAAAAAGCGGTGCAAATAAAAATCCCTACTCTTCATCTAATAACACATATTTTACTCTTGATGAGCAAGATAACGAAGATTTTAAGTGAGATTTTTTCAAAGCACAGTGAAATTCTGCATAACTATACAAATGCATTATAATGTAGCTCTCACTTTCGTTTGCATGAAATAGCGAAAAAGTGGGAGCAATTATATTAGTGGTAATAGATTATTCGGGGTATTTAATCTGCATGCATAGCAGATAATACCCCGAATATTAATTATTTCTATCAAAGTTCAGTGGCTATAATTATTTCTTATCTTCTTCTATCGTATTTATAATTTTGTTTATAAAACTCTGCCTTGCTTGAATACATATTTTTTTCTGCAAAATTTATGCTATTTCTCAGCTCGGGTGAAGTGCGACTAAATGCAAATCCATGTGATATAAATACGCTTTTTTCATTGTCGAGCACTTCTTTAAGCTGCACTACCTTGTTTTCGAATTCATCCTCAGATGAAATTTCTTCAATAATAACAAATTCATCCCCGCCTATGCGATAAATGTTATTTTCAAAAATGGAACGCAGAATATTTGCAGATTTTTTAATCAGTTCATCGCCAGCATCATGACCATAAAGGTCGTTTGTTTCTTTTAGTTTATTAATATCTGCAAAGAGTATCCCCACTAAATCTGGGTGCCTCTTCTCTAAACTTTGAAGGCGCTCAAAATAACTATATCTGTTATAAACATCTGTGAGTACATCTTTAGTACTAAGTGATACAAATTTATCCATTAAAAACTGATAGCAATTATTAATATGATTATCACCATGAGCAACAGCTTGTGCAAACTCCCTACAGCTGCCATAACCACAGGCAAAGCAATTTACATTCTTATCCTCTTCTGTGATTTTATTAAGCATTTTAAAAATTGGCTCAATATCCATATCTGCATCTTTTATATAGTCGCTACTTTTATCAGAGTATTTTCTTAAAAAATCAGAAAACTGAAGTGTTTCATCAAAATATGTCATAAGCTTTTCGGAGTCGACTTTTTTAACATTCTTTTTCCGCCGATTTATGCTATAATCAATATAATTATAATAAGTATCTTTAGTAGTTCCAGTTCCTAAATTACAGCCATGCTCGCAATTAAGTGCGTCTATAATCAGTGGAATGGGTCTTTCCTCATTTATGTCTTCAATTAGCTGTTTAAAATAATCCTCAACTTTAAATATGCCTTCAACTTGTTTTGTCCATGTATCTTCACCGAGATGATATTTAACATTTTCACTCAGTCCTCCAGGTCTTGGGAAAGCAAATCCAATTGATTTTTCTACTATATCAAACTTAGCCGCTGGATATTCCTCAAGATTTATATTATTTTTATTAATATAATTTAAGAGTTTCTCAAATGTAACATTGTATTTTAAAACACCATTGGTATTTTCATCGGTACACTCTCGTTTTTTCCCTATACATGGGGATACAAAGGCAATCTCATCTGTAACATTTTCATACTTTTTCAGATAAATAGCAAGACATGCCACTGGACTGTGAACAGGTGACAAGTGCTCGATTAAATCCGTGTGAAATTTTTCTATATAGCTCACAACCACTGGACATGGCTGCGCTATAACAGTTTTAGGGTTATTTTCTTTTATATGCTTTGCATATCCCCATGTACAAATATCCGCTCCATAGGAAACATCAAAGACTTTTTTAACACCTTTACTTTTTAAAAAACCTATAAGATTATTGAGATTTGTAAAATTGAGATGAGCCGCAGGTGCTATTACAACTGAAATATCTCTTCCTTTTTTTAAATCTGCAAAAAACCTCTCTGTATCGTCAGTAAATCCCCTTGCATTATGATCACAAATGGACATGCATTCTCCACACGAAATGCAAAACCCATCTTTAATTGAGATAATATTATGATTATTATCCCAATTGGCGCGATTTGCCCTTGTTGGACATTTAAATATGCATTTATTACAGCCTCTACAATGATCATGCAGTGTGTATATGTAGCTTATTTTATTATTCATCATAACATTCACCAAATATTCTTAATATAATGTAATTTTCTCTAATTAGTCATGATAGAGTTTTCAATTTTTTTCCACATTTTATATTTTTATTGTATCATATTACAATAAAAATTGCAATGAAAAATGTAATATTTCCCATTGCAATTGTAACCTATACTTGTTATCAGATTAGTTTGAAAATTTTATTTAAATTAAATGTCCGATAGCTTTTCATTACTACCTCTTGCTTTTAAAAATCCCTTGAGGTGATTTTAGTGAAGAGTGAAGAAGTAAAAAATCCCTAAATACGAAGTAGTTAGGGATTTTTTTGGAGGCACCACCCGGATTTGAACCGGGGAATAAAGGTTTTG